>CAIYOY010000350.1 GCA_903927905.1 uncultured Verrucomicrobiales bacterium
CAGGTTGCGTCCCCGCAGAGCCTTATCTTCCGGCAAAGCAGCCAAGGATTATAGAGATGAAAAATACCCTGACAATGGGGTCCAAGCATTATTCCGCTTTTGACCGCACAGATCTGTCCGGTTTTGATCGCACCACGACAAACCAAAATGAAAACGGGGCTTCATAGCGGTCATATTGCAAATCAGCGGATGTCTCGCGTATCCATCTAACCTTCCCAGTTCTGAGCTCTCGCCGTAAATGCCAGACAAGGCCCGGACCACCTACAAACATACAGAGCGTGCCGCAGACGAGCTGTGTTGGAGGGTTCATATAAGTGTTTGACGGTTTTTAGGTTGCTTTCGCAGTCTGTGACCGAGCCCGTTGTTTGACTTGCTCCCATGTGCGACCCGAAGCGGGATGCCGCGCAAACTTTTCTTTGCGACGTCGAAGTTCGTCGCGCTTCCAATTGGGAACAAGTGACGGTTGAACTTCCTGTGCTTCCGTGATCATGTGCAAAAGATATTTTAATTTACTCCTTCAGCAACGCTAAAAACGGAAATGAAAAAAGTAAGTCTGAACGCCATTTTAAACTACTTACTGATCCCCATCATCCTTGGCCGCTTTCGCGGCCTTGCGTTTGCCGCCTTTGATTTTTGCCTCGCCGGGGTAAGGGACACCAAGACTTTGGGTGCGTTGTTTGGGGCCACCGGGAACCCAGCTCTCCACGTCGCCGACGTTGATTTTTGCCGTCCAGGAATCGCCGTATTGTTTCATCGCGGAAGCCAGGCGATTGTCCATGGCTGTGACGGCTTCGGAGGGTGCAGCCGAACCCACCAAGTTGTGCATTTCCAACGGGTCTTTGTTCAGGTCGAACATCAGCCACGGCTTGTCAACCAAACGAGCATACATGGTGTCCTTGGTGCGGATGGCGCGCCAACCGGGCCACGGGACGAAGGCGTAGGCCATTTCCATATAGACGAAATCACGCGGCGGCTTCTCCGCGCTCCCGAGCAGGAATTGCGAAAAATCCGCGCCGTCTATGCCCGCTGGCGCACTTAGACCCGCCAAGCTGGCCAAGGTCGGATAGATGTCGGGCGTACCAAAAGGTTCCTCAATCACGCGACCGGCTTTCAACTTTTTCGGATAACGAATCAGGAACGGCACACGGGCCGATTCTTCATAAGGCCAGCGTTTGGCTTTGTAACCTTGCGACCCGATCATGTCGCCGTGGTCCGAGGAAAAGATCACGATGGTATTATCCGCCACGCCCGCTTTTTCCAAAGCGGCCATGAGCTGGCCGAATTGCGCGTCCACGGCTTCGATCATGCCGTAATAATCCGGCAATGATTTGGCCGCAAAATCATGCGGCTTTCCCGCCGGAACATTGGGCAGAATGGAAACATTGGTGAAATGCGCCAGATTTTCCGCCGGAGCGCTGTAAGGAGAATGCGGCCAGATCCACGACACAAACAACATCCACGGCGCGGTGCCTTTGCTTTTTTCGGCGATAAATTTCAGTCCCAAGGCGGTCGTCGGCGCGGGGCTGCGTTTGAAATGATACACGCCATATTCCGTGCCGGGCGCGGGAAAGCCCCAGGTTGGATCGGTCGGTTTATCGGCGGTGCCGAGGTGCCATTTGCCGACGTAACCGGTTTCATAACCGGCATCGCGAAAGGTTTCCCCCAGGCATTTCACCGTTGGCAGAAATTTCGCGCCATTGCTCATCATGCCGTTGTGATGCGCATATTGGCCGCTCATCAGTCCGGCCCGATACGGACAACAAACCGGCGTGGTGGAAATGGCGGCGTTCAATCGCAGGCCTTGTTTGGACAAGGCATCGAAATGCGGTGTGCGGGCGTTTGTGTCGCCGTAGCAACCCATGGAATAGGCGCGTTCCATATCAGCGATAACATAGAGGACGTTGGGGCGTTGATCGGCTGCGAAGGAAGGCTGGCTCGCAAACGCCAGCGCCAAGAGTGGGAGAAATTTCAGATAACGGTGCGTTTTCATTTTTTGATTTTTGATTCAGACGCCCCAAGCTTCGCACAAGTTACCGCCAGATTGGTAGGGTGATTTTGACGGAGCGCGGGTCTGTGACCCGCAGCGGGCTGATAATTCAAAGACGTACTATTTTTGTGAAACCCTCTGGTTGGCCAAGTTGCTGCGGGTCATAGCCCCGCGCTCCGCTGCAGCAGGAATGGCAGAAGAAAAAGACCGCGTGTGGACACGCGGCCTTCTGAAAAATCAGCACTGCACCAAAGAATTATAGAGCCGATTCACATCGGCTGCCACAAAGGCGTTTAAGCCGCTTTCGCAGCTTTGACGTCGCCCTTTTTCCAAGTGCGCTTCGGAGCCTTGGTGACAAGACCCTTCTTGATCGCCGAGGCGGTGACGCGGATGTAGCGGACTTCGCCGTTGATCACGGCTTTGACGCGCTGGAGGTTCGGGAAAAGCGGCGCTTGGTGATCGCGGTCACGTGCGTGCCGATACCACCTTTTTTCTTCGCTTTACCACTACGCCAAATGTGGCTGCCCTTGATTGGGCCAACCCCGGTTAATTCACAAATTCTTGCCATAAGGAGCGGTTAATCTAGCGGTCTGCCGGTTGGATTCAAGCTTTAATTCAGATTTTTTGGTTGGCCGAGGAACTGTTTCACAAATAGACCGATTTTTCCCTTGACCAAGTGTAGGGGATTACCTTACATTCATTCCATGCGCATCTTAATCCAAGATCCTTTGACCAGAGCCTTTTACGACGGGGCGGTGTGGAGTAACGATATTGTCGAGGCCATGGATTTTGAAAGCACCAGCCAGGCGGAACGCTTTTGTCTGGAGAAACAACTGCCCGGCGCGCTGATTGTGGTTAAATTCAACGATCCGGCCGGCGATATCCAATTTCCCGCCGGTGCCAGACATTCGCTGCTGACGGCGAATGCGACCGTGATGTAGGCAGATTCGCAGACGGAGCGCGGGTCTGTGACCCGCGGCAGCTTCGTCAGCAAGGCAGTCGTAGATTATAAATATAATCCTCTTTGAACTTCGAGGCCGCTGCGGGTCACAGACCCGCGCTCCGTCAAAATAGCCCGCCACCCTTTTCATCCCCCTTCTTGCCTTTCGGCCCAAGCTGCGGAATACTCTGTCCGTGCACCAGACGGTCACACAATTAACCGATTCGCTCGTCGCCTCCTACGCTCGCGTGGGCGGCATCAATCATTTGGACGGCAAGAACTTGCCGTCGAAGTCGGCTATTGGCTCGATCACGGTTGATTTGTTGCGGTTGCTCTTCCCCGGATTTTTTGACGAGAAGCCGATTCATTCGTCCGAATTAAAAGTCGAGACGGCCATATTAATGGACTCGGTTTCGGAACGGTTGGAGGATGAGATTTACAAAAGCCTGGAATACGCCACGCCGGAAAAACAGGCCAAGAAAGATTTGCGGAGCCAGGCCCACAGGCAAACGATGGAATTTCTCAGCAAGCTGCCCGATATCCGCGCCATGTTGCAGACCGATACGGACGCCGCCTTTCAAGGTGACCCGGCGGCTTTGAGCAAGGAAGAGGTGATTGTGGCGTATCCGTTCATCGAAGCCATCGCGGTGCAGCGAATGGCGCATGAATTATATTTACAGAAAGTACCGCTGATCCCGCGCATCATGACGGAGTGGGCCCACAGTCGTACCGGAATGGATCTGCATCCGGGCGCGACCATTGGCTCGCACTTTTTTATTGATCACGGCACGGGGACGGTCATCGGCGAGACCGCCATCATCGGCAAGCATGTGAAAATGTATCAAGGCGTCGGCCTGGTGGCTCGGTCGCTGGCGGGCGGACAACTGCTCAAGGGCCAAAAGCGGCATCCCACGATTGAGGATCACGTGACCATCTACGCCAACGCCACCATCGTCGGTGGCGAGACCACCGTGGGCGAAGGCAGCACCATTGGTGCAAGTGTATTTCTGACACAAAGTGTCCCGGCGAATTCCCTGGTCACCTTTGAAAAATGCGACGTGAAGGTCACCGCCAAAAAGGAGCGAATCAAAACAGATTTTCAGATTTGAGCGAACAGGGAAAATGTTCAATCTGCCAGCGGTGTGTATTTACTCTAGTCTGTGGACAAATCTTGATTGGAGGATTTGCGATTCCTGCTCGAAACGATCAGGTTTCCGATGAAAGCCCCATATGAAATTGTGCGTAGTAAATTGTAATATGCTTCAAAAGCAGGAGGAACAGCATAGAGGATGTTTATTCCCGCGCACGCCAAGGCCAAAATCCCACTAACAATCAGCACTATCTTTTGATTGCGGCTCATGTCGTTAATTTAGACATTGATGAGCGGTTTGACAATCGAAGATTACACACTTGTAATGGCGTTTCCCCTGATTTCCGGTAACTTCCCTGCAGATTTTGACTCTTAATCTTTAGTCGAACGAATAATGGACACGATGAGAATATGCCGGGATTGTCGGACGCCGCTGCCATCTGAGGCAACGGATTCCGTCTGCCCTGCCTGTCAGGGCAGGGTCCCAACCTCCCCGACCGCACTCGCGCCGGTGGCCGCCCCGCCACGGTCGGAAATCGCCGCCTGTTTTCCACAACTGGAAATCCTCGACCTCCTCGGCTTCGGCGGCATGGGGCTGGTCTATAAAGCCCGCCAGCCGCAATTGGACCGGGTGGTTGCGCTAAAAATTCTTTCCCCTGAATTGGCCCGCGATCCGGCTTTTGCGGAACGGTTCGCGCGTGAAGCCAAAGCCCTGGCGAAGTTGAACCACCCGAACATTGTCGGCGTCTATGATTTTGGCCGGGCGGGAGATTTTTATTATTTCCTGATGGAGTATGTGGACGGGGTAAATCTGCATACGCTGATCCAAGACAAACAGATCAAGCCGGACGAGGCGGTTCGCATCATCGTGGAGATTTGCAACGCGCTGCAATTTGCGCATGACGAAGGCATCATTCATCGCGACATCAAGCCAGCGAATGTTTTGATTGACAAGAAGGGCCGGGTGAAGATCGCGGATTTCGGCCTGGCGCGGCTGGGCGGGGCGGACACGCAGAAAACAAGTCACGCGACGCAGACGAAAATGATTCTTGGCACACCCCATTATATGGCACCGGAACAGGTGGAGCGTCCCTTGGAAGTGGACCATCGGGCGGACCTGTATTCGCTCGGCGTGGTATTTTACGAGATGTTGACCGGCGAACTGCCGATCGGCCGGTTTCCGTTGCCGTCCGAAAAGGCGCGGGTGGATGCGCGGTTGGATGATATTGTCTTACGCGCATTGGAGAAGGAACCGTCACGCCGCTACCAGCAGGCCAAACAAATCCGCAGTGCGGTGGAAAGTCTTTCCATGGACGCGAATCTGCAACGGTTGATGGGTTTTGAATACCGGTCGAAAGCTGCTTTGTTCGGGTTGCCGCTGTTGCATGTGGCGTATGGTTTTGATCCGGCGACCGGGAAAAAGCGCGTCGCCCGAGGCGTCGTGGCCATCGGAACCATCGCGCGCGGTTTTCTGGCGCTGGGCGGCATGGCGACCGGCATTTTCGCTTTTGGCGGAATCAGTTTTGGTTTGGTGGCGGCGGGTCTGGCCGGGTTCGGATTGATTTCATTTGGTGTAATGGCGCTGGGGCTGCTTTTCAGTTACGGCGGATTGGCCGGGGCGCCGGTGGCGATTGGCGGCGCGGCCTTTGGGTATTATGCGCATGGCGGCGTGGCTTTGGGGACGCATGTGTTGTCCCACGCTAAAAATGACCAGATCACGGAGGATTTTTTCAAACGATTCGCCCAAAATCCGTTGTTGTGGGCTGCGCTCGGCTTGAGCTTTTTTCCCGCGATGATTGCCGCAGTCGTTCCGCTTTTCACTCCGCACAAAGAAAGTCGAAAATCAATTTTTCTGCATCAGCTTGGCCTGATGGCTGGGGCGGCGCTGGTTGCGGTGATGTTTTACCTTTTTATCAACAGCCAGTTGTCTCCGGACAAAATGAGTCCGTTGCCGCAAAACATTGAAGCATTCATCCGGGACCCGGAAGGCCCGGCCATGACCAAGCCGTTGATCAATCATTTAAATCTAAAAAGCGACCAGATTCAGCAGGTCAACAAAATCATCCGGGAAAACGAGCAAAAATTTGTCGCGCTGGAACGGCAGCACAGCGAGAGTTCCACCGACACCAACGGCCACATCCATCTCATCATCGCTCCGTTTCCGGATGAGGTGAAAAACCTGATGGATCAGATGTGGACGGATTTAGCCGGAGTTTTGGATAAGAATCAAATTGCCAAAGCGCACACTGTGCGTTTCGCCGAAAAACTGTTTCCGCACACGGGCCAGAGAGGGATGAGTGTGGTGCTTTGGAATGAAAACGGAGAAGACCATTTTGAGATCGAAACTCCCGACCCAGCGAATAAGGGGCCACGAAAAGGCCGGGCGTTAGCCCGAGGACTGCCGCCCAGATGGCAGACCTATTTGCAAAAAGACAAACCGGCTGAACAATTGCCAGCCACTAATCGCTAGTTAAATTCGAAGCGCGAAACTCGAAGCACGAAACAAATTTCAATCGGCGAAATTATAAAAGGCAGAAAAAACAGAGGGGAATTTTAGCCGCGAAAAAGCGCAAAAGACGCAAAGAATTAAAATTGCTTTAAATCTTCCAAAACGGCTTGCAGCGGGTGTCAATATTCTCAAAAAGATTCGTGATGGCTGGCGGGATCGTTTCCATGGCTTCGGCAATACGCGCAGTCAAACGACCGTCGAGTTCACCCAGTTTGTATTCTGCGAGCAGATCGCGCAGCGCCTTGCGCGGGCCGACTTCGTTTTGGGCGGAGTCCAGTCGTGATTGCAATTCGGATTCGGAAAGGGAAATCGCGGGGAAAGCGCGCAGGATGGCGCGCGGATCAAGCAGATAGTGGGTCAGCGCCGGGACGTCGAGGGCGGCAATTTGTTCTTCGGGCAAGTTGAGTTGGTTCAGAATTTTGCCACGAGTATGACCTTGGTCGGCTTCGCTGCCAAAAACGGCGAAGATCAACGTCTGCACAAATTTGCTCATGGCCACCCGGGTGTTGGCGTAATAATGCAGGGTGGAAGCGCCTTCCATTTCGAGAAATTGGATTTTGACCGGGAAGCCGTATTTTTTCGCCCAAGCCTCATAAATCGGGACATCGTCCAGTTCTTCGACGAAGATGATGGCTTCGGCTTCAAAACTGAAGGAAGGTTTCACGCCGAGTTGCTCTATGACCTCATAGGCTTCCTTTTCCGTCACCGGCATGGCGGTGGTGCTGTTCTCGCCGTCGCGCTGGACGATGAAGAGCGAGTCAATCGAACAGGAGGCGGCCACGGCGGTGGAGTGGGTGGCGACGCAGATGCGTTTGCTTTTGGCTTCGTCGCGGAGGAAATGGAACAGGGCGATCTGGGCCTTGGGGTGAAGATAGGTTTCCGGTTCCTCGATGCAGACCCACGCGCCTGGCGGGGCGAGAATGACTTTGGTCACGATCGCGATGATGGAGCGCGTCCCAAAACTCATCTGGCTCATCGAGAACACCAAGTCTTCATCTCGGCTGTCCATCAGACCGAGGGTGGCTTCGTTTTGGACGGTGGGGGTGTAGAGTTTGCCGAGGCTGGGAATGAGTTTGACGACCTCTGATTCGATTTTGCGAAATTGTTTCGGCTTGTTGTTGTAGAGCCAGTGGAGAACATCGGGCAAATTGGAGGCGTCCGGCGCGAGGACATGCTTGCCTTGGATGGGGGAGGTGATGGTCAATTTGCGCAACGGGTCGGCCCATTCGAGCGAGGTGAATTGCTGATGAACGGCGGAAGCGAGTTCGTAAGAAATGGGAAAGGCGGCACCCTCTTCGGGGCGGCCGAGACGCAGGCGGAAAGGTTTTGTGTCCGGGCGTGTTTCCAGAATCATCGGCTCAGACGGCAGATCGGCGCTGCACCGTTTGCAAAGAGATTCCAACTGGCCGTAAAGAATCGCCACGCCCTGGGCCGAGCCTTCCGTGGAAAAAATCAAGGCGGGCGGGGACGAAGATCGCAGGTTCGAGGCGTAAAGCCCCTCCACAAACTCGCCCTCTTTGAGCATGATCTTCAATGTCAGCGTGGCTAGAAAATCAGACGCAACGGCGGTTTCGGGAAAGGTCAGGCGATTATCGGCAAAGAGTTGCCGCACCAGTTCGCCGCGCTTTTCCGGAGCCAGGGTGAATTCGAAGGCGAACTCGATTTTGTCGTCTTCTTGTTTGCGATGAATGACTTCGTTGAGCGATCCGCCGCGGGAGGCGAGGGCATGTTCAAAACTGGTCCCGGCATCGGCCACAAATTTGAAGCAATCCAGCAGATTGGATTTGCCCGCGTTGTTCCGGCCCATGAGCAAGATCAGATTGTTGAGACGATCCAGCTCAATGCGTTTGATGCTCTTGTATTTATTGACAAGAACGCGCTTGAGTTTGAGCTGGCTTAAATCCATCGGCGCCTATTCTACCGGCCATTTTTATTTGTGAAAGCCTTGAGAAAGGGTAGTTTAGGGGGACGAAATGAGACAGGAGACCGATTTTGTCCTGGAACAAGCCGCCTGGCCCGCGCTGCTGCTGGAGGAAAGCGGCACCATTCGACGGGCCAATCGCGCGGCGCGTCAGGTCTTTGGTGATGCCCTGCAAGGGCGGGCCGTCCCTTTGTCGAATCTTTGGGGGGACAACGAGACGGCTGCGGCCCAAAAATTCCTGGGGGAAGAAGCCCCCAAAGGAACCTGCGAGGTCAAACTTCGCGTCAACACCGGCAAACAGGCCGAGTTCATCGCCCACATCACACGCATCGGCCGGGATGGTCAAACTTATCTGGTGCTGCAATTGTTCAAAGAATCCGGCGGACACTTTCCTGAATTGAATCTGGTGCCGCTGGCTCCTGCGCCATCCAAACCGGCTCCAACACCCCCACCGCCTGCTCCCGCCAAAGAACAGAATCCATTTCAATTATTGAATGCCGCCTGGCCCACCATGGTGGTGGAAAAAGATGGCAAAGTCATTCAAGCCAATCAGGCGGCGATCAAAATTTTTGGCGCCCCTCTGGAACTCCACAACGCGTCCCTGACCCAGATCTGGTCGCCGGAAAACAAATCCACGGTGGAGAAATTTCTGGGCGATGCCAACGAGGACACGCAGTTTTTTAAACTACGAGTCAAAGACGGAGCCATTGTGCCGTATCAGGCGCAGTGCTGCCCGATCGCTCAGACCCGGGCGATGCTGGTGCAGTTTACCAGGGACGGAAAAGCGTCCGAGCCAGTCAAAGAAAATAAAACCGCCGAAGAATTTCTTTTGGACAATGCCGACTGGCCCGCCATGCTCGTGCAAAAAACCGGAAAAATAGTCCAGGCCAACCGGGCGGCCGTTAGAGCTTTCGGCCCCAGCATCGAACGAGACGAAGCACAATTCGGCGCGATCTGGTCGCCGGAAAACAAAGAGTCGGCCAATCAATTTCTAAATCTTCCTGCGCGCGACGAGCCGATTCCGTTAAAATTCCGACTCAAAAGCGGATTGTCCGAAGTTCACCTGGGCCAAATCTGTACCACTCCATCGGAACAGATCTGCCTGGTGCAATTACTCAAGGACGCGTCGCCGACTGACGCCCCTCCCGCCGCGCCGAAGGCTCCAGCCGATCCTGCGCCAGCGATTCATCCCATGCAGGAGGCCGGGCCATTGCCGCCCGGGGCCACGGCTTTTACCAGCTCGGTTGAATCTTCTCTCGCGCATAAACAAAAACTGGATTGCGCGTTGCAATTGGCCCGCTCCGTTTCGCTCGATTTCAACAACGCCCTGACCAGCATTCTCGGCCACACTTCGCTGCTCTTAAGCAAAGCGGAAGCCAACAACCCCTGGCGCAATTCACTGGTGGAAATCGAAAAATCCGCCTCCCGCGCCGCCGAAATCGCCAATGACCTCGCGGCTTTCAGCCGCCAGGAAAAAGACGTAAAGGTGCAGCACGCCGGCAACATGAACACGTTGCTGGATCGGTGCGTCGAAGCTTTTCGAGGGCCGGAATACAAGGACATCACCTGGTCGCTGCAATTCGAACGCAAACTCTTCACCGCCAATTTCGACGAAGCCAAGATGCAGCAGGCGATGGTGAAAATTCTGGAAAACGCGGTGCAAGTGCTGAAGAACGTCGGAAAAATCAGCGTCCAGAGCCGCAACCTCGAACTGTCCGAAGCCACCCAGGACCGCACCGCCAAACTCAACCCCGGCAATTATATTTGCGTGGAGATTTCCGACACTGGTGAAGGGATTCCGGCCGATGATCTACCGCGTGTTTTTGAACCGTTCTTCACCACCAAAGGCAGCAAACACCGTGGACTCGGCCTCGCTTTTGTTTATGGCATCGTGACCAATCACGGCGGCGGCGTGGCCATCTCCAGTCAGCCGGGCATCGGCACTTCGGTGCGCGTCTATCTGCCGGCCAACAAAAAGGTCGTGCGCGATACCTCCACCGGCACGGACGATCTCAGCGGCAAAGAAACCATCTTGATCGTGGACGACGAAGATTTGCTCCTGACCATGGGCCAGATGGTGCTCTCTTCTTTCGGTTACACCGTGCTCACCGCCAACAGCGGCCAAAAAGCGCTGGAAATCTTTTCTAAAGCGAAAACTCCGATTGACCTGGTCATCACCGACCTCGTCATGCCCAACATGAGCGGTCGCGAATTGACCGAACACATCTTAAAAATCGCCCCGGCCACCCGCATCATTTGGTCCAGCGGCTACGTCCGTTCGGCCAATGCGGTGGAAGAGGAAAACTATTTACAAAAACCATTCACCAGCCAGGACCTGCTGCGCAAAGTAAAACACGCGCTGGCGAATGAAGAGTGAGCGGAGAGGGCATAGGAGCGCGGGATTTATCCCGCTTCAACGCGGCCTGCCAGGTGGCGCTTTTCTTATGGTGATGCTCTCGCCGATTTCACCCTGAAGCGGCTTAAAAGCCGCGCTCCTATCGCCCGTTGACCATCACTTTTGTTCGCGGCTGCGGCAGGGGGGTGCGATTTAAAGTGCCGGTCAAACGGGCCGAAGGCTTGGGTAAATGATCACGCGTCAGGTGCGCGCCACCCGCTGCGGCTGGTCCCCCACCCCCACACAGCCGCGCTCCGTCCGAAAATTGACCGGCACTTGCAATCG
>CAIYOY010000351.1 GCA_903927905.1 uncultured Verrucomicrobiales bacterium
ATCAACGCGAGGACGGCATCGTTGACTTTTTGATCGTCCGCGCTCAACGCGTGCTGGGCGCTGCTGGCTTCGTAGGCGCCGACTTTGCCGACTTTGTCTTTCAGTTCGATGATGATGCGTTCGGCGGTTTTTTTGCCGACGCCGGAAATCTGGGAAAGCATTTTGACATCGCCATTGGCCACCGCGCCGCGAAAGGCGGTGACGTTGATGCCGCTCAGAATATTGAGCGCCGTGCGCGGGCCGATGCCGCTGACGGTGTTGATCAGGAGCCGAAACATTTCGCGCTCGGCGGCGGTCATGAATCCATAGAGGACGTGGGCATCTTCGCGAATGGCCAAGTGAGTCAGAATTTTAATGGGCTGGCCGGGCGCAGGAAGTTTGTCAAATGAAGAGAGCGGGATCAGCAATTCGTAACCGATGCCATTGACCTCGACTGTGACCTGGGTCGGCAGCGATTCGATCAGTTTGCCATTGAGAAAAGTAATCATTCGGACTGACGGGCATCATACTGAGCAATGATGCCGAGGGAAATGTTTTCCTTTAAAGCGTCGAATTCTGACCTGGCCAATCACCAACCCTTGATGGAACCGACCGCCGTCGCCATATTGGTGAATCCATGCAAATAAAATGACCCATAACCACCCGTTTTGATCCAACTCACCGAGCCGTTGAACCGGCTGGCCGGCTGATTCGTGAATGAGATCCAACCGAGCAAAGCGCCTTTGCCGCCATAGAGCGAAACAAACAACGGCCAATCGCCGGATGCGGAAATCGCGCTCGTTTGGCCGATGATGGTCTCGTCCGAAAGAACTCCGGTCATGGTGATGGCCCCATTAGCCAGCACCGTCACCCGCCCCGAACTGCCCCAACCTGGGCTGTAAGCGCCATCGCTTGCGGTGATCAAATCGAAGCTATACCTGCCCGCCAATGACGTGGCATCCGTCCCACTGAAATTGGCCGCCTGATCCCCGATGACTTGCGCCGTCCACGTTCCATCTGAAACTGTGCCGCTCAGGAAGTTGGGGGCAACCCATTGCAAGTTGAGGATCAAATCGGACATGCGGCGGCGATGGATCGTCACCGTCGCACTGTGAGTGTTGTCATCGAGCTGGCCGACGAAGGAATAGGCAACGCCACCGACCACAATCGTGCCACGAACCGACGAAACCAAATCCACCGTTAATTGCAGCGTGCCTGAACTGGCCAAAGTGACTCCATTGGTCTGGTAAAAGAGCGCGTTATAGGAAACTGGTCCGAAGGCAAAAACTGTCCCGCTATAGAGGGTGCTCAACCCCTCTGTCGCCGTGGTGCCGTAAAATTTGCCGTCCCGACCTTGCACCAGAGGAGCGGTCGGGTACGTGCCATTAGTGCCGTCAAACGACAGCAAAGTGGTCAGCACCCCGGCCGGTGTTATTTTAAAGATGGTGCCAAAATCATACGTCCCACCGTAATAAGTCACCCCATAAAAATTGCCGTCATTGCCCAACTTTAGCCCGGTGAATGGGCCGCCTCCATTCGTATCACCGCTAAAGGAAAATAAGGTCGTCAACAAACCCGCCGGCGTCACTTTGAAAATGGTGCCGGTCCCGTTCGTGCCCCCATTCCCCGTGGTGCCATATAAATTGCCGTCCCGGCCTTCCGCCAAACCACTCGGATAAGCTCCATTGCTGGATGAATCGAACATGACCAAATTCGTCAGTTTGCCCGTCGGGGTGACTTTGAAAATGTTGCCATCGCCAGACGGCCACCCGTCGCCGCCCTGGGTGGTAGTCCCATAGAAATTCCCGTCGCGGCCTGCCGCGTAGTTTTCAAAACAGGACAAATTGGGAGATAGCAAAACAGGACAGTTTTTATTTGGGGCGATCGGTGAAGAGCAGGACGGGTTTTTGGGTGGGTTCGGGCGGAGCGGCGAGGACGGAATGATGACCGGAGGGG
>CAIYOY010000352.1 GCA_903927905.1 uncultured Verrucomicrobiales bacterium
CCCGCAGCAGCGTGAAATAGCAAGGACGCGTTGAATAACTTTGCGTCCCTTTGCCTTGCGAAGCTGCTGCGGGTCACAGACCCGCGCTCCGTTCTTGGCTCGTGACCCCACTTGATATTGACCATCACTTTCAATCGCCCCTCTTTCAACCCTCCGGGTTGAGAAAATAAGCCAGTTGATTCTATGATATTTTTTGCGATTTTCACTTGAAGCACCATGAAGGCTACGTTCCTTAAGCCAAGCCCCTGGCGGCCAACTGGCCCAGGCACCATTGATATTCCGCCGCGAGTTGATCTACGACGTTTTGGCTCTTTAACTCCGCTGGCATGACACCCCAAGTATAGGTTTCCATTTCCAGATGACTGCAAAGATGAGGGTTGGCTTGGAGAATATCAAGCAGCCCCAGCAGATGGTCGGTGGTGTTGTCAAAGTATTCCATCGGCGGACTGTGCAAGGGAATATGGAAATGCACCCGCCATTCTTCCGCCGGAATATCGGTCTGAAACGCGACGTCCAGATCTTTGTAACGCGTGAGTTTGCCATCGGGAGCGCGAGCGATGACTTGGTGGAGATAGGTGTCATCGGCGAAAGCGCTGAGCGCGGTGAGTGCTTCCGGGTTAGGATGGAGCTTCAGCGCGGAACTGAGATGCAACTTGCTGATTTTGACGTGATGCTTTTGCAACAACGCAATGGCGTGGTGCGGGTCTTCATATTCGACGGCCAAATGGCAGGCGTCATAATTCACCCCGAGAAATTGCGTCAGCAGCAAATCATTGTGATGCTCGGCGCGGATGCGATCAAAGAAATGAACCGTTTCATTGGTCGTTTCCAGCAGACAAAGCGGCTCGGGTTCCAGCCCAAGGTGCAACGCCCGTCCGGTTTGAGCGCTCAAACGGGCGATGTGTTCGACACAATGGAAAATATTCGATCGAATTTGTTTAAGCTGATCCGGCGTCTTGACGAATTCCTTGAACGAACCCGGCACCGTGCTGACGCTCCCCTCGACTTCGTGCGGCACCAATTGCGAAAGGATGTCAAACAGACGAATCGTGTAATCCAGCCGTTCCTGCGTGGTCCAATCGGGTTGATAAACGCTTTCTTTGACGCGGGTGCCGTGAAAACTGCCATAGGGAAATCCGTTGATCGTGAAAACGTAGCAATGATTTTTATCGAGCCAGCGGCGGAAATTCAGGAGAGTCTGCGGGTCTTTCAATTCACGCGAAGCCTGGTCGCTCAAACGCAGGCCGATGGCATAATAATTTTTAGGGCAAACGCGTTCGCGGACGGCAAGGGTGTAATCAGTGAGGGCTTGAAAAGTTTCGGGCCACGATTCTCCACGGTGGATATTCGTGCAATAGGCGAGATGAAGTCCGTGTTGGAGTTTCATTTTGTTCCCTGAAGCTAATGCGGATGTTTTCCGGTTTCCAGAATATTCGAGGGAGGAGGAAAAAAGATTTTTAACCGCAAAGAACACAGAGAACTCAAAAAGGACCGGAAATTTTACCGCGAACCTGACGAACCACGCGAACGAAGACCGGGGGATTTCATCCGCGAATTTTGCGAATTTTCACGAATTATTGAAAGCGGAACCAGCAAGGCATAAGGCCTGAACCAGAAACTCACCGGCGTGGAGGAGGAGCGGGTGATTGGGGAGATTTTTGGGTGGCGAACCAAGTTCAACACATGATTATACGTCGTAAACTTTCCGATCCAATACGATCTCAAACACCAACGCAACCAGCGAAGCAATACTGGCGAAACTCCACCAACCAATTATCGCCCAGTCGAAACCTCTATTGCCTTTGTCGTGAAAGGGAAAACCCAGGAAGCAGAAAAAGAATATATTCACAGCAAATGAACCAAGCCACCAAATCACAGCAGTTCGTCGCGATGGAATGCGACGCCAGCGGGATATCCACCAGAAGAATACCGCATAGCCGCACAAGAAATAAAACGCGCCTCCCCACATGCTCATATCGAAAAGGCTGACAACGGTGACCACCGATAAAATAACGGCCCAGACACAACCGCCAAGTGCAAGCACGAGAGCAATCCATTTCGGCGCATCAAACTTCAGGCGGATGGATGACATAGCGTTCAAATGACTAACCAATAGTTCAGAATAGTTGTCATTCTTTCGGAATCTTAAACTTCGGACTCTGACTCATGAACTTGATCGGATTCTGGTAAATCATTTTGTCCACCGTTTTGGCCGTGTGACCGCGACGGCGCATTTCCAATGCAGTCCGAGGGACGGCCAAGGGGACACTCACGCCCCAGTCGCAGGCGCTGTTCATCCAGAGGCGTTCCTGGCCGTACAGTTCAATCATGTCTATGGCGCGGGCGGCGGTGCATTTGGATTCGGGATACAAGGTCATGCCCGCCCAAAAACCGGCATCGAGGACCATTTCGATGGTGTGTTCTTCGACGTGATCTATGATGACGCGGCCGGGTTTGATGCGTTTGTCGTTCTTCAAGGCATCTATGATCAGACGGGTTCCCTTGAGTTTGTCCTCGAGATGCGGGGTGTGGATGAGGATCAGTTGATCGAACCGCGCCGCCAAATCCACATGGGCCTCAAAAACTTTCAGTTCGTTCCGGCTGTTTTTGTTCAGCCCGATTTCGCCGATGCCCAAGACCGTGGGGCCTCTGAGAAATTTCGGGATGATGTCAATGACCTCCATCGCCAGCTTGGTGTCCTCGGATTCTTTGGGGTTGATGCAAAGCCAGGTGTAATGGGGCA
>CAIYOY010000353.1 GCA_903927905.1 uncultured Verrucomicrobiales bacterium
GGAAGAACGCGGCAGGGGACTGACCGCAGTCCAAGACGCTTCGCGCATAATTACGTTTTCAACATGGCGACAGCTTTTGGAGTGCGGTCAGTCCTCTGCCGCTTTTCAGTTGCACTTACTTATAATCACACCCGCAGATTTCGGATTGCAGAATGGAGGGCCCGTTTTATTCGTGCCGCAGTGCTTCCACCGGATCCATTTGGGCGGCGCGTAACGCTGGGTAGATGCCGAAGACCACGCCGACCAAGGCGGAGATGGTGAAGGCCAGGAGCGGCGACCAGAAGGTGATGATGGTTTTCATTTCGGCAAAGTGGCTCACGACCGAAGGGATGGCCACGCCGAGCAACACCCCGATAATGCCACCAGTGCCGGAGAGGAGAATAGTTTCGATGAGAAATTGCGCGATGATGTCGCGACGGCGCGCACCCAAGGCACGACGGATGCCGATTTCACGGGTCCGCTCGGTGACGCTGGCCAGCATGATGTTCATGATGCCGATGCCGCCGACGAGGAGGGAAATGGCGGCGATGCTGCCGAGGACGATATTGAAAATTTGTTTGGTGCGTTCGGCGCGTTTGAGCAATTCCAGCGGCACGACCATTTCGTAATCTTTTTTCTTATGGTAACGTTCGAGTACCTGCCGGATGGCATCGGCCACGGGCAAGACTTGCTCGGTGGAATTTACTTTGACAGTGGTTTCATGGACTTCGACCCGTTCCGCTTCAAAACTGCCGCTGCGCCGTTTTAACAGGATGTCGCCAAAAAAAGCGAGACCGGTTTCCATGGGAATGAACATCTGGTGGGATGAAGCTTTGCGTCCGTTTTCCGACGCGGCTTCTTTGGCTTCCTGTCCGTGGGGTTCCATGACGCCGATGACGTTGTAATACGCGCTGCCCACGCGCACCTGCTGGCCCAGCGGCGAATCAGCCGGAAACAAAGACTTCGCCGTATCAGCGCCAAGGACGCAGACATTGGCGTGGGCGTCGGCATCGACCGCGCTAAAGAAGCGGCCCCGGGCAACGCGTTGATTGCGCATTTGCGGGTACCACTCGACGGTGGAAATGATATCGGCGTCCACCCGATGGCTGATGTTCCAGATATATTCGCGCATGATGCGGGCGGGCACAACGATGGACACGCCGGGGATGGTTTGGCGGATCCGTTCCAAGTCCGTGCGGGTAATCCCATATTGCAGGACAAAACTTTCCGAGCTGTTATTGGAAATTTTCTGATCGGCGGGTGGTTTGACGCTGCGGATGATGATGTTCTGGCTGCCGAGATTTTTGATCTGTTCCTGGGCCTCGTAGCTGGCACCTTCGCCGATGGCCAGCATGGCGATGACCGAGCAGACGCCGAAGACGATGCCCAGCACCGTCAACAACGAGCGCAGCCGATGCAGCCACAGGCTGCGGAAGCCGAGGCGGATCGCGCGTTGAATGCGCAGCCAGCTCCAACGCGACCGATGGGTCGCGGCGGGCGCGGCATGTATTTTGGTGTTAGTTGACAACATCGGATTCAATCTCTCCGTCCTTCAACCGGATGGTGCGCCGGGAATGGAGCGCGACATTGGGATCGTGGGTGACCAGCACGAGGGTCTTGCCCTGGCTGTGCATTTCGTTAAAAACGCGCAGGATGTCCTGGCCGGATTTGGAATCGAGGTTGCCCGTTGGTTCATCCGCGAATATGACGATGGGATCGTTGACCAAGGCGCGGGCGATGGCCACGCGTTGCTGTTGGCCGCCGGAAAGTTCAAACGGTTTGTGATCGAGTCGTTTATCCAGTCCGACCATTTCGGCCAGGCGGATGGCCTGTTGCCGACTCTCCTCTTCGTCGCGATCCTGGTAATAGAGCGGCACCTGGATGTTTTCCACCACGGTGAGTTGCTGGATCAGATTGTACGACTGAAAAATAAAACCGATGCGCGCGCCCCGGATGAGGGAAAGCGAATCGTCGTCCATGGTGGAAACATCTTCGCCACCGAGATAATAATGGCCGAGGGAAGGGCGATCGAGGCAGCCGAGCAGATTGAGCATGGTGGATTTGCCGCAACCGGAAGGTCCCATGATGCTGATGTATTCGCCTTGCTGGACGGTGAAGGAAACATCGCGCAACGCGGCCACGGTGTTCGGCCCCATCTGATAAGTCTTGGTCACGTTCTTGAATTGAACGATCGGCTTCGGCGCAGGATTGGGGTTTCCGGATTTCATGGAGCGGCGATCCGGTCAATGCGGCTTGGGAGTGGCGGTCTCCGGTTTGGCGTCGGTCTTGAATTTGCTTTCTGCGCCTTTGCCCTCGGCGGATTCGTTTTCGCCGGCATCGGGCGGGTGGAGGAGGACTTTTTCGCCCTCGGTCAACCCGTTTTTTATCTCGATGAATTCATCGTTAAACTGGCCGGTTTCCACCGTGCGCTTGTCACTCTTGAAACCATTGGCCACGTAACAAAGCTGTTTTTTGTCCTCGGCGATCACGGCCTGGACCGGGACGTAGGTCACATTGGTCAAACGGTTGACCAGGATTTCGACCTTTGCGCTCATGCCGGGTTTGATCCAATCCTGGGTGCCGGTGATGGCCACGGTGGTCACATAAACTTTCAAGTCGGGATTCAGCCAGCGGTTTTGGGCATCGGGCAGGACGGCGACTTTGGTGACTTCGCCTTCCAGGATTTTGTCCGGGAAGGCATCCACCATGATGCGGGCTTTCTGACCCTTGGCCACTTTTTTAATGTAGCTTTCGTGGATCTTCACGTTGACCGACATCTTGGATAGATTGGGAATGGTGATGATGGTTTGGCGTTCGCGCACGACGGCCCCTTCGCGTATTTGCTGATCGTTGCCATAACGCTCGTCGTCGCCCCCATAAACGACCAGACCGGCCATTTTGGCGGGGATGGAACATTTGCCAAGTTGTTCGTCCAGGTCCTTACGCTGGCGAAGTTGGACGTTGTATTGGCCTTCGGCGGCTTTCAAACGGGCATCGGTTTGGGACAACTTGGAGTCGGCGGCTTTTTTCGCGCGCGACAGCTCCCGGACGGCCTCGGTGAATTTGGAGGCGAAGTCTTCGGCGGAGTGAACAAATTCGTAACGCAGGAACAGGTCGCGCGCGCTGTCGGCGGTCTGGACTTTGAGCTGGGCATTTTCATCGGCGATCTCATCGCGATCCAAGTCGAGGCGGGTGACGAACCCTTTGTCAAACAGGCGGCGGGTTCCGGCCAGGGTGTTTTTGGCCTGGCCCGCTTCCTTCTGCGCCGTCTGCAACGCGTCTTCCAGGCCGCGCAACTTCTGTTTGGCGTCGCCGATGCCCAGCTTGTCCAGTTTGGCATAAGGCGAGAAATCAATGATCACGGCCTTGGGGATCTCAATATGTTCCATCGTCATCGGACTATCGGCCGCGCTGGCTAAAATATCGCTGCTGGCGCCAGCCTTGACCGGGGGATGGTTGGTGGCGGCGGGTTTGGCTTTGGCTGTCGCCGCATTGGTGACGGCGCGCATGAAATTTTCCGGTTGATCCAATTGATACTTGGCGATGATCTGGGCGGAAACATCCTCACCGAGAAATTTATCCAGGTCCATGCGGGCGAACCGCAATTTTTGCTCGGCCGCGCGCACGTCGCTGACGTTTTGGTTCAGTTGAATATCGTAATTCTCCTGGGCCTCGGTGAAGGCGGAGACGGCGGATTCATACTGGATGGCTTGTTGGAGAATCTGTTTCTCGATGTCGGAACTGTCCAGTTCCACCAGGATTTTTCCCTTCTTCACGTCCTCTTCGGTCACGATGCTGCCTTCCTCCACGATCTTCAGGATTTTGGTGCCTTGATAGCCGACGCGGACTTCGCATTTGATGTCCTGTGATTCAAGCGCCTGCAACTGGCCGCCTTCCAGCACGGTGATGTCGAGCGGGCCGCGCCGCACGACAAAGGTGGCGGCGGTGGCGGTGGATTTGGCGCGGCTCTGCCAGAAATAAATTCCCACGGCGGTCACCAGCACGACGAGGGCCAGCACAGCTTTGCGCGGATGATTAGTGATGAATCGAAGCATACGTTATTTGGTTCCTCCCGAGTTGATCTCCTGCCATTGGCCGTTGTCTTTGATGTAAAGAATGCCCATGCGATTCCAGAAGGTCAGGCGCGCGGTGGTGTGGCCGACGATGGCTTGAGTGCGCGAATTCAGGGCGCGCACATAATCATTTTGCGCGTCCACCTGATCTTGGGCTTTGGCCCGGCCGAGTTCGGCGAGAAGATTTTGTTCCTCGACGCGCCGCGCTGCCAGTTTGACCCCGATTTCGCTGATCTCATAACTCGACTTGGCCTGTTCCAGCGTGCGCCAACTGTCGCGGATCTGAAGTTTGATCTGGTCTTCCTGTTGCTCCAGATCGCGGGCCGCTTGCTTCTCCTGAATCAAAGCGGCGCGATAATTGTTGCGTTCCGATGTCCGGTCAAAGGGCAAATCCACGTCCAGGCCGGCGCTCCAATTGAATTTTCGCGGCTCGGGGATGGGCATTATGTTACGAGCATTGTTTGGATTGACAAAGCCGGCTGAAGCAGTGAGATCGGCCTGCGGACGCAAGGCGCTGGCCGTCACTGGAATTTGCCGCACGGCATCGGCGTGACGATCCACCGCCGTCATATAATCCAGCCGATCCAACAGCGCGACCTTGATGGAATCCTCCACTGTAACCGACGGATGTTGAATGACGAGCCTGGCCAATTCGTGATCGTCCAAGACCACGGGGAGACTCACCGGCAGACCCAGGTCCTGCAGCTTGAAATTGTCCAACGCCTGCTGATAGCTGTTGACGGCGCTGATCCAACTGTTTTGGGAATCAAGCTCCTGCTGTTCGAGCCGTCCGAGGTCGGCCTGGGTGACGAGGCCTTCCTGGGCGAGTGCGCGAGTGCGTTCTCCGCTTTTATGGGAACTTTGCAGATTCAAATAACTGTTGCGGGCCGCGTCGCGGGCGCTGAGCACCTGGTAATAGTCAGTGGCCAGTTGCACGCTGAAATCCCGGCGGTATTGGACAAAATTTCGCAGGTTATAAACCATGTTGCGTTCCGCCTGGGTGAGCGCTTCCATCTCCGCCTTGAACCCGGCGTTGCGCAGCAGGGGACGGGTCAAGATGGCGGAGACCTGAGAATTATAGACCGATTGTGGATTGCCGATGACAAAGCGGGTCAGGTCGGTGCTGAAGGCGGCGGTCAATTTTCCGATGTCACGAATCAGCCAGCTCATCGAGGCGCTGGTTGAGTCACTAATCTTGCGGTTTTCCACCATGCTATCCACCCCTTCCGCAGTATCGGAAATATCACTGTGGGCGACGCCTGAGAAAATAGGCGTCCACGCATGGCGACTTAAGGCCAGGCCCAACGCTTCGAGGTAAAGTTGCTCTTTGCGGGATTGGTAACTGCGATTATGTTTGACGGCAATCTCCAACGCTTTCTCCAGGGAAATGATTTTGGCCTGGACCTCCTTTTTGCCTTCGGTTCCGAGAAACTCCTCGGCTTTGGTCGCGGTGGGATAATCGGTCAAAGAGATCAGGTTGGTGGTGTCAATATTGAACGCCGGGTCCATATTGCCGACCACTTTCGATTTTTGCTTGATGATGCGATAGGCGTCGTCGTCCGCTGATTTGCGATAGTGCGCGTTGGTGCAACCGCCGCCTGAAAACAGGAAGGCGGCACCGGCGCAGACAAGCAAACAGAACGCGGGAAACCTCATTGCCGCCTATCATCCACAAGCCTGATGCGGCGGCAAGCAGAATATTGTAAAATGATCGCCATGAGCTTTTTTTGACAACACGAACCGCTTTTTGTTCAGGGTTATCGCCCGGAAGGGTAGCGGGTGGGGCAGGGCTGTCAATATTGCTGAGACCCAGGGGCGATTAAAAGTGATGGTAAGTTCTGAGCGTGGTGCGACCCTCCCGGTCGCAGAAGCTTGGCGAGAACGACGCGGGTGGAATGATTAATTTTTTAGCAGATCACGTTTCTGCGACCGGGACGGTCGCACTCCGGCTGACCATCACTTTTGTTCGCACCCGATACCTGGAATTTACAACTGTTGGTTGACACTGCTTCAATG
This sequence comes from uncultured Verrucomicrobiales bacterium, assembly GCA_903927905.1. Taxonomy (GTDB): domain Bacteria; phylum Verrucomicrobiota; class Verrucomicrobiia; order Limisphaerales; family Palsa-1400; genus CAIYOY01. The sequence continues at coordinate 6,069 of CAIYOY010000353.1, forward strand.
CTCCGGCGCGGTCTGTCCCGGCGTGGTCACGCCGGGGGGCAATTCCATGATGCGGATGTTGCGGAAGAAAATTTTTGCGCCTTCGGATTCCATGCAGATGTAACCTTTTTTCTGCGTGGCGTGGCTGACGCCGTTGACGAACTTGCCGTTGACCGAGAGCTTGAGCACACCATCCACCGCGACGACATCGTAGGTGTTCCATTGGCCGCGGCCCAGGCAGCGGTTTTCCACGGACTTGCTCCGCTCGCCGCGCGGGTTGTCGGGAGTGGTTTTGAGTTGGCCAACGCCGAAGAGTTCACCATGAACGTAAGCGATGGGCGGAGTGACGCCGTTTTCCTTGTGCAACTCGGGCCATTCCAATTCCAGCATTTGCACTTCCACGCCGTTCGGAAACGGACTGCCGGGCTGGGCGTTGGGCCCGGTCCACAGGAACATGCCGGAGTTGCCGCCGGGTTCGGTGTGCATCCATTCGACGTGCAGGAGGAAATTTTCGTACTGCTTTTCCGTCCGCATCACGCCGATGGGATGACCGGTGCAGACGAGCATGTTGCTCTCCCAACGCCAGGTATCGGCGGCAGTGTTGACGTTGGTCCAACCGGTGAGATCTTTGCCGTTGAACAGGTCCTTATATTGAGGAACGTCCGCTGCCAGTGTCTTTCCGGAGAAGGCCAGCAGGCAAATCAATTGGGCGACTGCGGCGATTACGGAAAATTGTTTTTTAGCCTGGGTCATGGAGATGACCTTATGGTTGGGAATGGAGAGCGGCAAGAGTTTTTCGTGACTAACTGATTTCAGACCGGGCCTTGGCTGATAAAGCACACCAACTGCCCAAGAAAGAACAGCCGCAGCTCGGTTATTTCCGACCACGGAATCCACCAGCACAATAAATGACGAGGCAGATGATCAGAATCAGTCCGAGTCCACCGCCGCCATAGGCCGGCCCGCCATAGTAAAAACCGCCGCCGCCGAATAGGAGCATCAACACCACAATGAGTAATATCAGATTCATGGCGCAAGGTAGCTGGCCAGCGCGGACATGCCTATTAGGTCTTTACCCCAGATCATTTAGTGGAGGCAATTTGGCCCTGCTTTTGACAAAAAAGGGAGAGATCTAACAGACCACGCCCCATAGGTTAATTTCATGTCAGTGAATTTTAACACTTTTTTTACGCGGCGAGTCCGCCTTTTGATTACCCCTCCTGGCCAGACAGGGCCATGCTTATCCCATGAATGATACGATTTATATCGTGGTGATGGCGGCGTTCTTCGTCGGAAGCGCGCTCTACGCCTTCTTCTGCGAAACCCTGGAGGACAAATGAACGCTGAAACCATCATCACCGGCGTTGTCGCCCTGGCCCTTTTCATCTACCTGTTCATCGCCATGATCAAGCCGGAGAAATTCTAATATTATGCACTCAACCGATTGGTTACAACTTGCGGTCTTTATCGGCGCCCTGGTGTTGATCACCAAACCGATGGGCCTTTACCTTGGCCAGGTTCTCGATGTGAAAGGGCGGACGTGGTTCGATTTTCTTTTTAAACCGTTGGAACGATTGACCTACCGTTTAATGGGCGTGGACTCGGAGAAGGAGCATGATTGGAAGCAATACACTTTCGCCATGCTCATGTTCAGCCTGGTGAGTTGTGTGTTCACCTATGCCGTGCTCCGATTGCAAAATCATCTGCCCTTGAATCCGCAAGGCTTCGGCCCGGTCAGTCCTGATCTGGCTTTCAACACCGCCGTCAGTTTCACGACCAACACCAATTGGCAAAGTTACAGCGGCGAATCCACCATGTCTTACCTCTCGCAAATGGTGGCGCTGGTGATCCACAACTTTGCTTCGGCGGCGGTCGGCATCGCGATTGCGGCGGCGATTGTGCGCGCCATCGCCCGTCATTCCGGCAAAACCATCGGAAATTTCTGGGTGGACCTGGTGCGGACGACTTACTATCTGCTGCTGCCGATTTGCGTGGTCTTTGCCGTGGTGCTGGTGTCGCAGGGGATGATTCAAAATTTCAAGCCTTACACCAAGGCGAAACTCACCGAGCCGTATACCACCCAGGTTCCAAAGCTGGATGACAAAGGCCAGGCGGTCATGACCAATGTAGTTGTCACCACGCAATCGGCCAAACTGGACGCGCAGGGCAAGCCAGTGCTGACCAACGGTGTCGCCGTCATGGTGGATGTGCCGACGCTCGATGCCAAGGGTCAGCCGGTGATGACCAATGTTGCCGTGATGGTGGATCAAAAAATCGAAGAACAAACCATCGTCCAGGGACCGATGGCCTCGCAAGTCGCGATCAAGATGCTCGGCACGAACGGCGGCGGTTATGCCAATGCCAATGCGGCGTTTCCTTTTGAAAATCCCACGCCGCTTTCCAATTTCCTGCAAATGCTGTCCATTTTTTCCATCGGCAGCGGGTTGACTTATTACCTCGGTCGCATGGTGAAAAACCAATCGCACGGCTGGTCGGTCTGGACCTGCATGATGGTGATGTTTCTCGGTGGTGTTTTGTTGTGCTGGTGGGCGGAGAGCAAGGGAAATCCGATCCATCAAAACTTGGGTGTGGCGGTGGCGGACGGCAATATGGAAGGGAAAGAAGTGCGTTTCGGGATTTTTAATTCAGCGCTGTTCGCCACGGTGACGACGGATGCTTCCTGCGGAGCGGTGAATTCCATGCACGACTCGTTCACGGCGCTCGGCGGGTTTGTGCCGCTGTTCAATATCCAGCTCGGCGAAATCATCATCGGCGGCGTCGGTGCGGGACTGTACGGGATGCTGGTCTTTGTGGTGCTGGCGGTGTTCATCGCGGGATTGATGGTCGGGCGCACCCCGGAATATCTCGGGAAAAAAATCCAGTCCTTTGAGATCAAGATGGCGATGCTGGCCATGTTGATCCTGGCGATTGATATTCTTGGTTTTGCCGCTTGGGCGGCGGTGAGCGATTGGGGCAAGGCAGGATTGAACAATGCCGGCCCGCATGGCCTGAGCGAAATGCTTTACGCGTTTACTTCCGCCACTGGAAATAACGGCAGCGCCTTCGCCGGTTTGAGCGCGAACACTCCCTGGTACAACACGACCCTGGCGATTTCCATGTTGATCGGGCGGTTTCTGATGATCGTGCCGATCATGGCGATGGCCGGTTCGTTGGTGCGGAAAAAAATCGCGCCCCCCAGCGTCGGGACATTTCCAGTGTCCGGCGGGACGTTTGTCATTTTGTTGCTGGGCACGGTGCTGTTGGTGGGTGCGCTTAACTTTCTCCCAGCCCTCGCGCTTGGGCCGGTGGTGGAGCACTTCCTGACCCTGCAAGGAAAACTCTTTTAAATTTTATGACCCAGAAAAGTCCATCTCTCTTTGATTGGAAAATTGCCGGCCCGGCCATCGGCGGCTCTTTCCAGAAGCTCAATCCGCGCCTGATGATCAAGAACCCGGTGATGTTCGTCACCATGGTCGGCGCGGTGCTGACCACCGCCGGCATTTTTACCGCGCACGCCGAGCGGGGATTTATCGCACAACTCGCCGTGTGGCTGTGGTTCACGGTGTTATTCGCGAATTTCGCCGAAGCCATCGCCGAAGGACGCGGCAAGGCGCAGGCTGAAAGTCTGCGCAAAGCGCGCAAGGAAACCATGGCGCGCCGCCTGGTCAATGGCCGTGAGGAAAAAGTTCCGGCACCCTCATTGCAAAAAAACGATCTGGTCGTCTGCGAAGCCGGAGATGTCATTCCGGCGGACGGCGACGTGGTGGAGGGAATTGCCAGCGTGGATGAAGCGGCCATCACGGGTGAATCGGCGCCGGTCATCCGCGAGAGCGGTGGTGATCGGAGCGCGGTGACGGGGGGCACCCGCGTGATCAGCGACCGGATCGTCGTGCGCATCACCATGGACAAGGGGCAGGGATTCCTGGACCGCATGATCGCGCTGGTGGAAGGCGCGCAACGGCAGAAGACGCCCAATGAAATTGCGCTGACCATTTTATTGTCAGCGCTGACCCTGATCTTTTTGCTGGTCTGCATCACGCTGAAACCGTTCGGGATCTATTCGGCGGCGGAATTTTCCATTCCGGTTTTGATCGCGTTGCTGGTGTGTTTGATTCCCACCACCATCGGCGGGTTGTTGAGCGCCATCGGCATTGCGGGGATGGATCGTGTTTTGCAAAGGAACGTTCTGGCGATGAGCGGTCGTGCGGTGGAGGCGGCGGGTGACGTGGATGTTCTGTTGCTTGACAAGACCGGCACGATCACTCTCGGCAACCGCATGGCCACGGCTTTTATACCGGCACCAGGGGTGGCGCCGGAACGATTGGCGGATGCGGCGCAATTGGCTTCCTTGGCGGATGAAACGCCGGAGGGCCGTTCCATTGTGGTTTTGGCCAAGGAGAAATTTAATCTGCGCGCGCGCGATGTGACGCAAGTCCAGGGGCAATTTGTCCCTTTTACCGCGCAAACCCGGATGAGCGGCGTGGATTTTCCGGGGCGTTCCATCCGCAAAGGCGCGGCGGAAGCGATCCGCATTCATGCGGACAAATTGGGCGGCGCTTTTCCGACGGCCATCAGCCAGGCGGTGGATGAAATATCCAGTTCTGGAGGAACCCCCCTGGTGGTGGCCGAAGGGAAGGAAATTTTGGGCGTGATCCATTTGAAAGACGTGGTCAAAGGCGGCATCAAAGAACGCTTTGCTCACTTGCGCAAAATGGGCATCCGCACCGTCATGATCACCGGGGATAATCCGTTGACCGCTGCGGCCATCGCGGCGGAAGCCGGAGTGGATGATTTCATGGCTCAAGCGACACCGGAACAGAAATTGCAACGCATCCGTGAAGAGCAGGCCGCTGGGCATCTGGTCGCCATGACCGGCGATGGAACGAATGACGCGCCCGCCCTGGCCCAGGCCGATGTGGGCGTGGCCATGAACACCGGCACGCAGGCCGCGCGCGAAGCGGGCAACATGGTGGATCTCGACAGCAATCCGACCAAGCTGATTGACATCGTGGAGATCGGCAAACAGATGTTGATCACGCGCGGGGCGTTGACGACGTTTAGCATTGCCAACGATATCGCCAAATATTTTGCCATTATTCCGGCCATGTTGATGGCGACCTTTCCGGCGATTTCACCCTTGAACATCATGAGTCTGCATAGTCCGACCAGCGCGATTCTCAGTGCGATCATTTTCAACGCGCTGATCATCATCGCTCTGATTCCGCTGGCCTTGCGCGGAGTCAAATACACCCCGATCGGCGCGCTGGCCACCTTGCAGCGGAACTTGCTCATTTACGGGTTGGGCGGGGTGATCATTCCTTTTATCGGCATCAAGGCGATAGACATCGCCATCACCACCTTGAAACTTGTTTGATTATGAAAACTTTTTTTTCTGAAATTCGCGGCGCCATTGTCTTGACCATTATGCTGGCGGTGGTTTGTTGCGGTCTCTATCCGCTGGTCGTTTTCGGTTTTGCCCAGGTCTTGTTTCCAGGCAAGGCCAACGGCAGCCTGATTGTGGATACCAAGGGAGTGATTCGCGGATCGAGCTTAATGGGCCAGTCCTTCACCGCCGACAAATATTTTCATCCGCGCCCCTCGGCGGCGGGCATCGGCAACGGCTATGACCCGACCAGTTCCGGCGGCAGCAATCTTGGTCCCACCTCGAAAAAGCTGGCCGATTCCATCACGCAAAATATTTCCGATTACCGCGCGCAAAACGGCCTGGCCACCAACGTCATGGTCCCAGCCGACGCCGTGACTGCTAGTGCCAGCGGCCTTGACCCGCACATCAGCCTGCGCAACGCCGACCTGCAAGTCGCCCGTGTGGCCAAAGCCCGAAGTCTGGACGAAGCAAAAGTGCGGGCCTTGATTCAACAAAACACCGATGCTGCTGACCTTGGCTTCCTGGGCGATCCGGGCGTCAATGTCTTGAAACTCAATCTCGCTTTGGATGCAGTGAAATGAATGCGATGCCGGAAAGAATTCTTGTGCCGGTGGATTTCTCCACCAGAGAAGAAACCGCCCTTTCCGTCGCCGTTAAGCTGGCCGAAAAATGCGGCGGCAGTCTGGTGCTGTTGCATGTCGTCCCTTTGAATATTGTGGGCGAAGATCGCGGCATCGCCCGGGCCCGGCTGTTGCAAGAATCCGGGCGCGAAGCCAGGGAACGATTGTGCCTTTGGATGGAATTGTTCCGTAACCGGTGCCCATCTGAAATCATCATCCAGGAAGGTCATCCTGCGCGAAAAATTGTGCAGCAAGCCAGAGAGCTTAAAGCCGGGGCCATTGTCATGGACAAACATCCTGAACGCCGCTGGTTCCAGTGGTTGCGTCGCGATACCGCGCTTCATGTTTTGCGGCACGCGCCTTGTCCGGTGATACTTTGCGCCCGATCTTCGGGACAAGAATTTGCCTCTCTCCCGGCCCGGATTGATCCTCCATTGCCTTTTCTCAAATTCGCCGGGCTTTGACGGTTTTTTTACATGGAAAGAGGGCCTTTTGATTAGCGGGTCTTTCTGACCGGAATTAAAGTGGGGCATGGCTGAAGAAAGCCAATAATGTTATGAATCTATACGCTTCGACAATGAAAGGAATCCTGACCGCCAAAGCAGAGCGCCGCCAGCGTCTGCACAATCAAATGGCCGCCGCTCTTCTGCGGAAATCCAGGAATTTTTTCCGACGGGACAGTCAAAATACCGGCCCCAACCATTCCTCCAGTGCGCCCGTGGATTGGAAGGACCACGCCTTGTCATGAGTGCGGGCCGGCTTTTGATCGTTTTGGCCGCGGACAATTGTCCGCCGGAAATTTTTTCGATGATCAATGGCCTGGCCCGCTGTCCCGATAAGACCGTTTTACTGCTTTGTGTTTTGGAACCGGGCGTGTCGGAGGCTGTTTGCCGCGCCGTCCGGCGGGACTTGGAACGATTGGAGCGCACTCATCTCCATCTGCTGCTTGATTCCCGAGTGGCCGTTCGATCTGGTCGGGCGGACGAGGAAATTCTGGCGGAAGCCAGGGTGGTCAACGCCCATCAGATTGTCCTGGCGAATGATTGGCCGAATCTCTCCTCGCGTTTTGTTCCAAATCTGGGTGAGGTCAAAAAATCATCTGACCCCCTGGAGACAAATGGTTTTAAGGATGAAGCGCACAGCGGACACGTTCCGTGCGGCAAAGGACTTTTGCTTGAGTAAACAGGCCAGTATCGCACTGGCGCGTCGCAGCGCATCGGCTGTCCCCATATTATTTTCCGCCCCAGTGCCAGCCGGGTTTCTCTCCTTTGCAAAAACAGACGATGATCAGGGCCATGGTAAAGATGCCGGTGTTGACCGCAAACAACAGGGTATGTTTGGGCATAAAAAGAAACCCTCCGCCGCCGAGCAGCACGATATAAACCGCCATCACCGCCCAACCCTGCCAGCAGTTCGGCGGACCCCAGCCCCAGCCGTATTTTTTCGCCGGGAACCATATTTTCGTTTTATTCGGTTTCATGTTTTGCCTTTGTCCATGACAGTCGATTTGACTGTTCATGTCAACAACGTGGTTCAGGCGTTTCAGGATGCTAATTAAAATTGCGGTGCCCGCCGTAAAAATTTCGTAAAAATGAAAATGAAGCAAATGAGACTTTAATCTTTAGCCACCGGCCTTTGACCTTTAAGATAACTGTGTGAACGAGACTTCCCGTCCCAATCCTGATGCCTTGTTGGCGGCCCTTCAAAAAGAAGAAGCCCGGCAGAAACGCGGACGTCTCAAGGTCTTCCTCGGGATGGCACCGGGCGTGGGAAAAACTTTTGCCATGCTCGAAGCCGCTCGACGCGAACTGGCTGCCGGACGGGACGTGGTTATCGGGTATGTCGAAACCCATGGGCGCAAAGAAACGGATGCTTTGGTCGAGGGAACTCCAGTAATCCCGCGTCGTGCGATGGAATATCGCGGAGTGGCGCTGACGGAAATGGACCTCGATGCCATTTTGGCGCGCCGTCCGCAACTGGCGTTGGTGGACGAATTCGCCCATACGAATGTTCCCGGCTCCCGTCACCCCAAGCGTTATCAAGATGTCCTCGAATTGCTTGACTCCGGCGTGGATGTTTTTACCACGTTGAATATCCAGCACATCGAAACCCGCGCGGATGCGGTGCGCCAGATCACCGGTGCAACCATTCATGAAACCGTTCCCGACACGGCGTTGACCAACGCGGAATTTGAACTGGTGGATTTGCCGCCGGACGAACTTCGCGCCCGGCTGGCCGCAGGAAAAGTTTATCTGCCGGATCGGGCAGCGGCGGCCAAAGATAATTTTTTTCGCGCGGGCAATCTTTCGGCGTTGCGGGAGTTGGTGCTGCGTTTCGCGGCGGAGCATGTCGGGCAGGATGTGCGTGATTATCGGCGCACGCACGGCATCGGCGATCCGTGGAAATCCGGTCAACGCCTCTTGGTCGCAGTCAGCGCCAGCCCAACCTCGGCGTCGCTGGTGCGCTGGGCGCGGCGGCTGGCCGGAGAAATGGGAGCACCATGGGTAGCCGCTTATGTGGAACAGCCGCGTCCGATGAATGAGGACGAGAAAAAGCGGTTGGACCAACATTTGGCCCTTGCCCGTGAACTCGGCGCGGAAATCATCACCACCACCGATGCGGACGTGGTGGCTGGGTTGTTGCGCGTGGCCCGCGAGCAAAATGTTACGCAACTCGTCGTTGGCAAACCGGCGGGATGGCGCGCGATTGATTTGTTTTATGGCGGATCGTTTTTGAATCGCCTGATTCATTCGAGCGGCGACATAGATGTTCATGCGGTGCGGGCGGATCCGCTGGCGGCGCGCACCGCTCCAGTTCCGCGTCCGCGATTGGCCTGGCGCGATTGGGCAGGAATGGGCCGCGGGTTGGCGGTGATTGCCGTGGTCACTGGCCTTGGCTTGATGCTAAAACCCATCATTGGCTACGAGCCGATCGCGCTGATTTATCTGTTAGCCGTGGTGATCATGGGTTTATTTCTGCGCCGCCGGGTGGTTTTTATCGCATCTCTGTTGAGCGCGGTCCTCTGGAATTTTCTTTTTATCCCGCCCATCTTCACCTTTCGCATCAGCAACCCCAGCGACCTGATGCTGTATCTGACGCTGCTGATTGTGGGACTGGCGGTCGGCCAAATGACCGCGCGGCTGCGCGCCCAACAGTTGGCCGAACGCAGCCGGGAACAACGGGCCACGGCACTTTATCTGCTCACCGGCCAACTGGCGCAATCCGCTGATCTGGCGGAATTGTTGGGCGTGGTCGTCCGGTCGGTGGGTGAAAGTTTTCCGGCGGACGTGGCTCTATCACTGCCCGATGACGAGGGAGGCGGGCCGTTGACGCCTTATTTTGCCGGGACCTGGCCGTTGCCGGAAAAAGAACTGAGTGTCGCCGTCTGGGCTTATCAACATCGGCAGGGGGCCGGGCGCGGCACCGATACGCTGACTTCGTCCGAAGGATTGCATCTGCCGCTGCTGGCCGGCGAACGGGTGGTCGGCGTTTTGAGTTTGCGCTTTCACGATCCCACGCCGCTCTCGCCGGCGCATCGCGATCTGCTCGATGCTTTCATCCGCCAGATATCGGTGGTGCTGGATCGCCAGCGTTTGCGCGACACGGAGATCCAGGCGCAACTTTTGGCGGAATCGGAGCGCTTGGGCCGCGCGCTGCTTAATTCCATCTCCCACGAACTGCGCACGCC
>CAIYOY010000354.1 GCA_903927905.1 uncultured Verrucomicrobiales bacterium
CTTATCTTCCGGCAAAGCAGCCAAGGATTATAGAGATGAAAAATACCCTGACAATGGGGTCCAAGCATTATTCCGCTTTTGACCGCACAGATCTGTCCGGTTTTGATCGCACCACGACAGCGTTATGATGGTGATTTTGGTTGTTTTGGCGTGTCGGAAACGGGCGTGGAAGCGGCTTCTTTGCTTTTGCCTTCTGCCCGCCAAACCATAAACTTCGCCCCGTGAATTTAAGCATCCGAAAAGCTGTTTTAGCCGACCTTGACGTGGTCGCCCGTTTCAATATCGCTCTGGCGTTGGAAAGCGAAAACTTGCAGCTTGATCCCGCCGTGGTTCGCTTGGGCGTCGAAGCCGTCCTGCGCGATGCGACCAAAGGAAGCTATTTCCTGGCGGAGGACGATGGGAAAGTTGTCGGCCAACTTCTCATCACGACCGAATGGAGTGACTGGCGCAACGGAATTTTCTGGTGGATTCAAAGCGTCTATGTCCTGCCGGAGTGCCGTTCGCGCGGGGTTTTCAAACCCTTATACGCGCATGTCACGAAAACCGCCCACGCTCAAAAAAACGTCCGCGGCTTCCGGCTCTACATGGAAGAACACAACCCGGCTCGAAAAACTTACGAAAACCTTGGGATCAAACAGACGTATTACCAGGTTTTCGAGGCCGTGTTTTAATTCTCTCCATCATTTTGCCCTTAATTATTTTGCATCGTCAGTCAACCGAATCCCCGGCTTGGTGAATTCAATCCGTCGCGCTTTATAAAGAGCCCCCAACGCTTGCTTGAACGCTTTCTTGCTGCTGCCAAAAGTCGTCCGGATGGATTCCGGCGAGCTGTCATCGTCAAAATCCAGGGTGCCACCATTGCTCTCGGCGGCTTCGATGATCCGCTCGCGCAACGACTTCACCGTTTCCATCCGGTGCATTCCGGTCGCATCCAGACTTAGATCAATCTTGCCATCGCCCCGAACGGCGCGAACGAAACCCTGGATGCGCTGGCCCATTTCCAAAGGCATGGAAAAATTATTTTGGAAAACGAGTCCGCGATAGGCGTTTTCCACAATGGCGTTGTAGCCCAGCGGAGTTCGCCCGAAGATCAGCAATTCCACCGGGTGACCCACGGCGTAGTTCGGCGGCTGGCGTTTCAGGTGCCGATGCAATCGCGTGGTGGCCACGATGCGATTGGTCTTTTCATCGAGGTAAACAAAGGCCACGACTCGCTGGCCGGAGCGGACCGGATGTTCCTGTTCCCGAAACGGGAGCAAAAGATCTTTGGACAATCCCCAATCAAGGAACGCCCCGATATTCGGATTCAGTCCGATCACGCGTAACGGCGCAAAATCGCCGACCTCGGCCAGAGGCGTTTCGGTGGTCGCCACCAACCGGTCTTCGGAATCCAAATAAACAAACACATCCAGCAAGTCCCCCGGCCCGCACCCGCGCGGAATGTAACGGCCCGGCAACAAAATCTCTCCCTGCTCGCCAGCATCGAGATAAAGTCCGGGCGTGGCGATGCGCACGATGGGAAGTGAATTGCGTTTGCCGATAATGGCCATGGGGAGAAGTCTAAAGGCTAAGGGCTAAAGGCTGAAAGCGGAAAATGAATCCATCAATCGTCCCAAGACCGGCGGCGGAGGTTTTTCTTAACGGACTGGTGTGATTTTTGCGCCAGGATGCGTTCTTTGGCGGAACGGCTGCGGCCGCGCTTTTGACGGCGAAGTTTTTCCAGGCGGGCTCGTTCGGCGGCGATGCGTTGTTGTTGGCGGGACTCAATTTTATCGAGTAACAGTTTGCGGGCGAGGACGCGGTTTTGTCCCTGTTGCCGCGTTTCCTGACATTTGACCTGCAAGCCGGTCGGAAGATGGGTGACCATGACGCAGGTGGAAGTTTTGTTGACATTCTGCCCGCCGTGCCCGCCCGAGCGGACAAACGATTCGGTGATGTCCGATTCCTTCACCCCGAGCGCCGTCATGCGCCGGGTGATCTGGTCGTCTTTGTCCGTTTCGTTCATGACAACAGAATAGCAGAAATATCACTGGGAATCCAGCTTCGTTCTGACCTCCTCCGGCAGGGGCAAATCCTTTTGCAACGCGAGCCAGCATAAGGCTTCTTTGAAATTAAAAAACGCACCTTCCAACTGCGCTTCATAAGCGTGATGCAAAATGGCACCGAAGTCCTTGCCCGGCGACATGCCCAAGTCAATCAAATGGCGGCCCATCAGGATTGGCGGCGCCGGGCCTTTGCGCACTTCCAATTCGTGCGCCTTTTGCAAAAGCATCGTCACCTGCTCCGGCACCACCGCCGGACGCGGCGGACGGCCCATGCAATCGGCGGACATGATGAGGCACAGACCTTCAATGTGCTCCGGGGCCAATCGTTTGGCCAGACGACGCACGGCGCGATCGGTCAACGATTGCAAATGAAAGAGATGATTGATGACCAAGGGGATGATCCGGTCAGTGACGGTGTTGGGCGCGTTAATACGTTCCAGAAAAGTTCGGGCAATATCGCCGCCGAGCGCTTCATGTCCCGGAGAGACAATGCGCATCCGCCCTTCCTTCATGGCCTCATGCGTCGTGGCTGGCTTGCCAAAATCATGCGCCAAAATTGCCAGCATATAGACAATGCGCGATTCCGCATCCGCCGCCTGCCATTCGGGCAATCGCACCATGGCATCGCAACAATGACAGGTGTGGACAAAGACATCGCCTTCCGGATGCCAGCCCGGGTCCTGAGGCGTGCCGATGAGCGCCTTGATTTCCGGGAAATGTTCGACCCACTCCGTATCAACCAAAAATCGCAACCCCGCCGAAGGCGCCGTGCTTTTCTCCGCCCACTTGAACCATTCCTCGCGCACGCGTTCTTTGGCCAATTCCAAATGAGTGTGTTTGATCTGCCGGCAAAGCTCCACCGTCTCCGGCGCGGCCGTCAGATCAAATCGCCCGGCAAATTGCATCCCGCGCAGCACCCGCAACGGATCTTCCACAAAGGCCGGACTGGTATGCCGCAAAATTCTTTTTTCCAAATCCGCCGCGCCGCCAAAAAAATCCAGCACTTGTTTGGTGCGCGGATCGAACATGATGGCATTGACCGTAAAATCCCGCCGGGACGCTGCTTCCTTCGGGCTGATGGCCGGATCAAATTCCACGTCAAACCCTTTGTGGCCGGGCGCGACTTTGGAATCTTTGCGCGGAATGGTGAAGTCATAGCTATGCCCGCTCCCGGTCGTCAGTTTGACCACGCCAAAGGAACGTCCAACCAGATCCGGCCGCCCCCAGCGGGACAGCGCCTTAACCAACGCGTCGTAGCCCGCGCCAAAAACTTCCACGTCAAAATCCTTGCCCTGACGTCTGAGCAAAGCGTCCCGCACGCAACCGCCGACCAGAAAAGCCTGTTGCAATTCAGTCGTCTCGCGGAGGATGCGTTCCAATTCGGCCGGGATAAAATTCATGTTCCGGTCTCCACTGTGGTCTCGTCTTTGGGCGTAATCAATCGCTTTCCCATGGTCTCGATCCGGCTGGCCACCCGGCAGACCAGATCAAAACTGATGGATTCCAATTCCGTTTCCTCGCCGACGTAACTTGACAAATATTCCGCTGAATAAGTTTTCAGCCCCGTCCGGCAACAAACGATATGGGCCACCGCCTCCGCTTCGATCTCCATCACGGCGTTCGATAAGTTCAACCGATACGGCCAGGTGCGGTCTTTGTCCGTGCCGACATGTCCGAGAAAAATATGCGCCAGCTCATGACAAAGCGCCGCGTAGGCGGCCGCGTCGTCCAATTTCTCGCGCAGTCCAATCCGCATTTTATATTTCTGATCCGACACGCGCCTCGTCGCAAAGCCCGCCCGCAACTGGGCCAGCGGCAGCCGTTGCACACAAATTTTCTGCTGCTCGCAATTCGCCAGGGTATGCTGCAGCGTCAAGGGATTGAACCGTCCCAGAGTCCGGCCAAACACTTCGAATTGTTTCGGCAAGGGTGGCCCAACGGTATCGCTGATGTCATAGACCAGCAAAACCGGCGTCTTCGGGGCGAGGATGACCATGCCGCGGGCTTCCTCTTTCACCGCCCGGCCAAACATTTTCACCCAATGGCTGGCGGTGGCAAAATGCGTGGTCATCGGATTCTGCGAGTAAACCAGCTCGTTGTTGTAAGGAGAATATTCGTGGAACTTGGCGACAAACTCGACGGCTTCGGCGAATTTCTTTGAGCGCCGAAACCGCCGGCTGCGCGTAAACAAATCATCCAGCGAGGATTGATATTCAGTGATTGGGTCGGTGCCCTCGGCCAAGGCTTCTTTGATCGAAGCGGCGTTTAAAGTGTAGGTCAAATACTTCCGGTCAGGAGCGGACAATTCTTTTTCATCGCGCAATTCATCCAGCACCCCAAGCACAATGTGTCGGGCCCGCCAGCCGACTTCATCTTCCAAGCCACGGATCAATTCAACCGGAGATCCCTGCCGCTGCGAAATCCATCGAGTGGCAAAATCTGCGGTCCGTTGCCAAATTTCCTGCTCCGCCGGTCCCGGAGCATTCACATCGCGGTCCAGCCACCGTCCACGGCCAGGATTGCTCCAGTTACATAAGAAGACTCATCCGACGCCAAAAACAACGCCGCCCCGGCCACTTCCCCCGGCTCTCCGACCCGGCCTAAAAATGTTTTGCTGACCTGTCGCTGATGCATCTCCGACCCGGGTGCCGGTGAAATCCGCGTGCGGATCGCCCCCGGACAAATCGCGTTGCAACGGATGTTTTCCGCGCCGTAATCATACGCCACGCTGCGAGTATAGCCGGTCAAAGCGGTTTTGATTGTGGTGTAAGCGGCGGAATTTCGCCCGCCGACCAATCCTTGAATCGAACTGATGTTGATGATCGAGCCACTCTTTTGTTTTTGCATCCACGGCAGGACCGCCTTGGTCAAATATTGTGTTCCCATGAGTGATACCCGGAAGCACTTTTCCCATTCTTCATCGGAAGATTCGCTGGCGTTGTGCCAGGGACCGATATACGCGGCGTTATTGCAAAGCACATCAATCCGTCCGGTTTTTGTGACGACTTGTTTGACCGCGCGTTTCACCGCCGCCGCCGAACTGACATCACATTTCACAAACTCCGCCTTGCCACCAAGTTTACGGACAGCACTAACGGCGGCTCTCCCGGCTTTTTCGTCCAGATCCAGAAAAAAGACCGAAGCCCCTTCCGCCGCAAACCTTTCCGCAATGGCCCGGCCAATGCCATGCGCGGCACCAGTCACCAGGGCGATCTTGTCTTTGAGTCGAAGCATACAAAGATAAAAGCCTGTTAGCCTGCGGGGATAAAGCAAAAACATTCCGTTCCACCTTGACAAACACATTAAATTATCTGCAAGGATGATTAGCGACAGGCAACTTGTCCCTTTCGGAACTCCTTCAAACTGAGGGGTTATGAGAAAAAACCTGGCCAATGTTTGCCGGTCAAAACCCTTGTTTTGGCCTAAAATACCCTTATTTTAAAATTAAACGATTATTTAACCTTTAACGTTATCGCACACTTAATTGCCCCGAATTCCCTCTCAACCTCTCTAATTTAACATAAAGATTGACTAGCCCTATATAACGAATTATTATGTCCCCATAATTGAGGTTTTTACCTCGGTTCCTCCGGACCCAGTGACGACTTTGCATTGTCGCTACTGGGTCCATTTTTTGCACTTCTGATACTCGTATCGTCTTACTTGTGGCTGGCAACTTTTTCGATCGTCCATCCCCGTTTGGCCAAGATCGTCAGAACCACTGGCAGGAAAGTCAATCCCGCGATCATGCATGTGGCAATGCCCACGGACATGACAAACCCCAAACTGATAATCCCCTGATGTTTGCCCAACATCAAACAGCCGAAGCCGGTCAGGGCGGTCAATCCGGAAACTAAAACTGCTTTGCCAGTGCTCTTGGCCAAAATCCCGGGATTTTGTTCCTCGGCAAAACGATTCAAGATATGAATCCCATTGGTCACCCCGATGCCGATCACCAGTGGCAAGGTCATGATATTCGCCAGATTGAACGAGACCCCGGCCAATCCCATGATCCCAACCATCCACAATGAACCGATGGCCACCGGCAACATCGCCAGCACCACACACAGCAAGGAACGGAAATGGAAAAACACCATGACGACAATCGCCATCAACGAATACCACGCGGCCTGCACGTAGCTCTCTTTCAGCAGCGTGGCGTATTCGTAAAGCTGCACCGGCATGCCCGTTACTTTGTCTTCTCCCACCGCCGCACGCAATTCTTTGACAAATTCACCCTGGTTCTCATGTTCCCAAATGTTCTTTTTGGGATAAACGGCCAGTAAATATTTGCCGGTCACTCCGACAAAACGGTCCCGCAAGGGCGGCGGCAAATCTTCCGGCTTCAAGGAACCGCTCGTGTCCTGGTGTTGCAAGGCGTCAAAAGTATCGTGCAAATCATCGAACAAGGCCTGTTGAAATTGCGACAGTTTTTCAGGAATGATCGGATCGTCGCCGCCCATTTTCACGCGCAGGCTGCTGACCGCGTCGTGCATTGCGGCCATTTGCGTCGCGAGATTGGTGTCTCCGGCCTTCCGCCGGTCCTCCACGATGTTTCCGAAGTAGGTCATGGTGTACCACAGCGTCGGACTCAATTCATGCACCTCGACGGGCTTGCGGTCCACCGGCGCAAAATGAAATTGTTCCGCTTGAACTTTGATTTTTTTGACCCAAGCCATTTTGCCCGATTGGTCTTCGGTCAAGATCTTGGTCAACTCGGCCGCTTCGCCCGGCGGGCCAACCGACGGCAGATTCTGGATTTTCTTGGCCAATTCCTTGGCCTGCTCCGGTGAATCCGCGATGATCCCCGCGAACAAAACGGAATCCGCCGCCGAATCGATTAGCTTCTTTTCGTATTCCACCGCCGGCAAGCCTTTGCTTTGCAGCTTCAGCAGATCATAATCAAAGTGCATGTGGAGCAAGGGTACCACGGCCAACCCGCATAGGATTATGGTCACGGCGGTAATCAGGCCGGGCCGACCCAACCATAAATTTTCCACCTTCATGCGTTTTTGTTCTTCCCGCGCCACCGCTGCGTGGTCCATCACGTTTTGTTTCCCGCGCATCAACAGCACCGGCAACATGGTCAGCATTGGGATCAGGCACAAGACCAGGCCGCCGCCGGAAATGGTTCCCATCTCTTGAATCCCTTTGAAGTTGGTGAAAGACATCGCCAAAAATGCTCCGGCGGTGGTCAAAGCCCCCGTCACAATCCCCTGCCCCGTGAACACCATCGCCGTCTCCACCGCTTGCGCCGGATTGCTGCCATTACGCGTTTCCTCCTCGTAACGGGAAATAAAATGGATGCCAAAATCAATCGCCAGGCCGATCAAAATCGGCGCAAAAGTGATGGTCAAAATATTCAGGTGCCCGATGACCAGCGTGGTAAAACCCATTGTATAACCCAACCCCACTATCAAACATGCCACCGCCTTCAACGGACGTCCCGTTCCGTTATAGGCGTAAATGAAAATCAGCGAACAAATGATCAGCGAAGCAATGCTCGCCACGATCGAGTCGTGTTCCGATTGGTGCGCCTCGTCGTATTCCAATACCGGTTCGCCCGTCAGCCCCACGTTCAAGCCCGGCACTTCAAACGCCGCCTGCGCGATCAACGCCCGCAATTTCTCCACTGCCGCCGCGCTCAATTCATCCTGCTTTTTTTCCCGCTCGGCCTCGTCTTTCGCGGCTCCGGCGGTGCGCGCCCGCGCTGTCAATAACATGATTCGCCCGTTCTTGCGCACCACATATTGCTGCTTCACCGCCTCGTCGCCTACGCCAAAAATCGCGTTCACCCCCGGAGACGGCGGTTCGCCCCGGCGCACGATGCTCGCCTCGGCCTGCTCGATTATCCGTTGCAACGCCGGAATCGCTCCCATCATCGCCTGATTGTCCGCGTTGTCCTCTTTTTTCGCCGTTCGGATCTGTTTGTTCACCAAACCGAATAACGAATCCAGATTCGTCGCTTTGCTGAACTGCTGGATGAACGGCGCGAAATTCGTCAACGCCGTGCTGATCTCCTTCAAGTTCTCCTCCGGCACGAAAAGCAGCGCCTTTTTTCCCAGCATGGTGAAGTCGTTTTTGTACAGGACGTCGGTGAAAATATTTGTCTCCGGTTCCATCTTCGCCGCCAGCCGTTCGATGAATTGACGGTTGCGCTCCATGTCTTCGCTCTCCACCACCACCACCAGCTCGTCTTCACCGGGGAATTCTTTGCGGAACTTAAGGAAAATCTGGTGATACTTTTTGTCCGGTCCGACGAGGTTGTCGCGGTTCATGTCCATCTTCAAATGGAACGCCGTGAACGCGATGCAGACCGCGCACAAGAAAACCTGCGGCCAGATAAACCAAGCCGGACGCCGACACACCGCCCGCGCCAGCGCCGTTAGGCCCTTGATAAAAATGGATTGAACAATTGTCACCGCACTTTTTTATTCGGCAAACTCTGCATTGGAATACAAGTCCTTCACATCATCGTGATCTTCAAGCAAATCCACCAGCTTCGTTACGTTCACTCCATCGGCCGCGGTCAACGGCACGGTGATCACGGGGAGCCAGGTCACTTCCGCTCCGGCGGGTTTGATCCCTTTGGCTTCAATGGCTTTATGGACGGCTTCGAAATGGCCGGGGTCAGTCAAAATTTCATAGCCGTGTTCGTCGGTCTTGAAATCTTCCGCGCCTGCTTCCAAGGCCAATTCCATCAACGCATCTTCCGTGGCATTTTCCTTCGGCACGATGATCTGTCCCTTGCGCTGAAACAATCGCGTGACCGAGCCGGAAGTGGCGATGGAGCCATGACTCTTGGTCAAGATGCTTCTGATTTCTGCTGCCGTCCGGTTTTTATTGTCGGTGCTGATTTCCAAAAGCATGGCCACGCCGTGCGGACCATAGACTTCGTACATCAAATCTTCATAATTAACCCCGCCACTGTCGCCGGTGCCCTTCTTGATCGCGCGCTCAATATTCTCATTCGGCATGCTCGATCCGCGGCTCCGCAATAACACCATGCGCAAGCGCGGATTCATGTCCGGGTCCGGGCCGGCCAATTTCACGGCGATGGTGATTTCTTTGCCGAGTTTGGCGAAGATTTTGCCGCGCTTGGCGTCAATCGCGCCTTTAAAAGTTTTTACTTTCGCCCATTTACTGTGTCCGGCCATGTGTCAGTTGAGAGTTGAGGGTTTTGAGTTGAGAGAAAATTTATTTAGTCTCCGGTTCGACCTGCACCGCCGTGCCATAGCACAACACTTCCGAAATCCCCGGCATGATTTCGGTGGCGTCGTAGCGCACGCCGATCACCGCATTTGCGCCCAACTGCCCCGCATGAGTGATCATGTCGCGAAAAGCCTCCTCGCGCGCTTGTTCGCACAGAGATGTATAAATCGTGATGTTCCCGCCGAAGAGGCTTTGGATGCTGGCACCGAAATTCCCCACCACCGACCGCGATCGCACAATCAATCCCCGCACCACCCCAAAATTTTTGGTGATGCGATACCCCGGCAGATCAAAAGCCGTCGTCGTAAAAGGATTCGTCGCGCTCATATCAATACGCCCCAAATAGAACACCAATGCGGCGGCAAGCACAAGCGGGTTTGAAACTGGTGTCTGTGGCTGCGCTGGTGACAGCGCGGCTAATCCCCCCGGAACGCCGATTCGGCGCGTCTTTATTGTTCAATCTTTAGATCGTTCCCGCTTCCCTCAGCATCGCCCCCCTTAAATCTCCCGCCATCCCCTCAATATAATCCGCCTCCCAAAATAAAATCTCTTTCGCTCCCAAACCTTTCACCAGTGCCACGTCCCCCTGAAATTCCGCCACCGACTTCGGCACCCAGCCAAACAGCCACGCATCACGCTTCCCGCCCATCTCCTCCCGCAATGCCCGCCAGGCTTTCTCCGCATTGCCGCCATCGCGATAATATCCCGCCGCCACGGCTGAATCGAACAATCCCTCGCGCGACCACGTCGGCACATCCAGCAACAACCCACGCAAGTTGCCGTCAATCTTGTCCAGCTTCCCGCGATAATGCCATGGATGACCGATCATCACGGCCACGGGCAGATGTTTCTTTCGCGCCAGTTTATGAACTTGCCGCATAAAGATGGTTTGAGGCTCGGCCCGTTGTTGGATGGATAGGTTTTTTCCGCGTTCGAAACCGTAGTCCGCTTCGCCGTCCGGCGTATTCTGCGGATTATCCCGGATGTCGCCGGTGCGAATCCAATCCAGAAAAAGTCCGTCCAATTTGTAATTCGTCGTCAGTTCTTCGATTAGGGAAAGTTTATATTTTCTAACTTCAGGAAAAGCAAAACTCAGTTGCGACCGATACGGCGTGCCTTTGCGTTTATGCCAATAAAATTGTGGATGCGCCTTGCTGAATTCGCTTTGCAATCCCCAGCCGTGATCGTCTTCATTGATGCTCAGCCAGCCGTGGATTTGCAGGCCGATTTGATGGCCGTAACGGACGGCTTCGGCCAGGGGATCGAAGCTGGAGTAATCCAGCTTTTGCAACTTATGAAAGATATCAAGGCGTTGTTCCTCGGTGACGCCCATGAAAGTTTTGAAAAAGGCTTTGTTCTCCTCAGATTTCGGGTTCCAGCAATTGTCGTCGTCCCAAGGGCCCATCGGCTTGAGGTATTTGCTGCGATACAAAGCGCGTCCGCCGTCAAATGTCCGCCAATAAATCCGCGACAACCCGCACGCCTTGCATTCATCCAACATCCGGCGAACCCCTTCGGGTCCCCACGGAATGCCGGGATGAAGCATCCAATCCGAGTGCGTCAATGGCGCACTCAGAATCAGCTTGGAAGACGGCTTGTCCGCAAAAGTAGAAAAGGAACAAGCAAAACCAGCAGCAGCGGCTGATTTAATAAAATCACGGCGGTTCAAGGAAAAGCTCACTATCTTCTCTATGTGTTCTCTGCGTTCTTTGCGGTTAAAGAATCCCCTGCATTTTTCCTCTGCGCCTCCGTGCCTCTGCGGTTCACGGCTGCTTCTTCAACCCCGATAAAAACTCCACCAAATCCACAAATTCCTGCGTCGTCATGGCCTGTTGCAAGCCGGTCGGCATGATGGAGGTCTTGAGTTGGCGGTTGGAAACAATGTCGGCTTTCTTGTAACGCGTGACAATCCCTTTCAAATCTTTAATGGCCACTTCATCGGCGGAATCGCTCACCATCAGTCCGAAAGCTTCGTCGCCGGATTTGAGTTGGAGGTTATAGGTCTCAAAACCGACGGAGATGCCGGCGCTGGGATCAAGGATGGCTTCGATGATCGCGTCTTTCCCAAGTTTGGTACCGATTTCGGAAAGGTCCGGGCCGATCTGCGCGCCGTTCCCTTTGATGCGATGACAGGCCATACAACCCGGGGCCGCGCGGAAGAAAACTTTTTCTCCACGAGCGGCATCGCCGTTCATTTTCAACAATTCCGCCGTCGGCGGCAAAGATTTGGCGTTTTGACCAACAGGCAACGGCAGATATTTTGCCGCCGATTCTTTGATCTTGGGCCAGCGAACGGCATTCAACTCCATGGCGGCGGTAAAATTCAAATCTTCCGGTAATTTCTGGTCCCGGGCCAGTCCGACCAATTTGGTCGCTCCCTCCAGCGTTTGTGCCAGGGCGCGGACGGCTTGTTTGCGGACAGCGGCCTCGCGCTGCGTGTCAGTGACCAAAGGCAGGAGGAGCGGAACAGCTTGTTTTTCGGCAGTGTTGCCAAGCGCTTCGGCGATTTTTACTGCATTGGTTCCCTGCAACGTTTGGGTCAATAAATTAGTGTTCTCATGGGCCAGAACCAACCGCATCGCTTCCACACCGTCATCACTGGCCGGACGAGCTGCGGCAATTTCCATCAATCCATCGTCTTGGTCGGTCATTTTGAATTGTTTGACAATGAGCAAAAACCGCGCGGTGCCGCGTTCTTTGGCCAGCAGTTTATAAACGGCGGCTTTGAGGTCAGAATTTTGATTCAGATCGGCCCCCTGTAATCGGCTCAAGGCTTCAAAAGCAATGGTCTCGCGCTGGGCGTCCGTGAGACCGGAAGACTCTGCCCGCAGCTCGCCGACGGCCAGCATGGACAGAAGCGCGGCGATAAAGACCCCTTTCATTCGAAATTTCGATATCAAAATAAAAAAATTCCCGCGCCCGCGACTGTTCAATAAATGAGAATGCATGGTCAATCTACGATGGCCACCAATTCCCGCGACAGCAACTTTTTTTTCCAATCGAGGCCGCCGGAAAAACCGCCGATCTTTTTGTTGGCCGCCAAAACGCGATGGCACGGAATCAGCAGTGGGATTGGGTTGGCGCCGCAAGCCCCGCCGACGGCGCGGGCGGCTTTGGGTTTTCCCACGGTGGCAGCGATGACCGCGTAGGATTTGGTCTGGCCGCAGGAGATTTTTTTCAGGGCGGCCCAGACTTTACGTTGAAAATCGGTGCTGGCGGAAAGGTCCAGCGGTGGCAATGGGCCCGTTTTTTTTCCAGCCAGGACATCATGGACGGCTTGGGTGGTCAACTTGTGCCAGTTGTGTACGGCAGCGAGGTCGCCGGAGTTTCCCGGGCTTTTGCTTTTTGGCCAATCGAGTTCGGCCAATCCGGCCTTGGAATAGTGGGCCAGGAAGTTGCCGTCTTTGGTTTTGATTTCCAGGGCGGCGATCAAATTTGTTTTAGAATTTGTTTTCATATCATTTAAAAATGCCGGCCCAAAACATAAACCAGAATGCTCAGCAGCACAAAGGCGAGGATCGCGGTAAAAAAGAGAAAACGGTTCCGAGCCACACGCTTTTCGTAGCGCAACGGTTTCAGACCCTGGACGCTGCCCGCCGCAAGATAGTTCACCAACTGCGGGTTGGCGAGCGACGGTCCCTGCCATTTCTTTTTCACCCGCGCGATCAAGGCCATCAGATCATATTTCCGCACTCCCATCTCATTAAAATGTTGCGCGGTGGTCGGTGATTCGGCGGCGGCGGTCAGCGGCGGACGTCCTACATCTTCAAAAATAGGGGCTTCACTTTGGCTCGGAGCGGTTTCCAGTTTGCCGGGGATGGTCGTCCCACCCGGCAAAGCGGTGGAACGCAAACGGACACCCGCATTGGTGGAAGATTCCACCTGGGTGTTCAGCTTCTTGATCTTGTTTTCCAACGCGGCGATCTCGGCGTTCAACGCCTGGGCGCGGTCGGTGATGGGATCAGGTTTCTTTTTGAAAAGCCCCATGGGAAAATCAGTTTAATGGCGTAGGAACAAGGCGAGGAAAATGGCGCCGCCGAGCAAAACCAGCGGCCAAGTCAGGGCCAGGCCGATCTTGGCCAGTTGCACCAGATCGGTTGTTCCGAGCAGGGAATTGGCCGCTTTATTCGCGGGCGACTCCGGTTCCGTCGGCATCTGGCCTGACAGGATGGTGAATTTCAAACGGGCCGTGTTCCATTCCATCCGCGCATTCTCAATGGTGGTCAGGGCGCGGGTCAATTCGACGGAAAAATTTTCCTGGCTCCACAACTGTTCGTTGATGCCTTGGACTTTACCCACTGCTTCGCGGAATTCAGCCAGGGTCCGGGCCATTTGCTCGGCGTCACGACGGGAACACAATTCCGCTTCTTCCAACAAACCGATGCCGCGCGTCAATTGCTGCAACATCTCATTGCGACCGGTCTGGAACTCAGCTTGTTTGCGGCGCAATTCCTCGAGGCCGGCGCGTTCGCGTTCCAGCTCTTCCTGGGCGCGTTTGAGTTCGGCCAGTTTGATCTGTTTTTCGCTGACCATCGCCTCGATCTCTTCGCGCGTGGGCGGGCGGCTGGATGCGTTGGTCGGCAGCGGGGCGACCACGGGTTGCGGCGCCATGTACGTGGCCTGTTGGGCCGATTGAAAATCGCTGTCCACAAAATCCGATGCGTCATGGTGTGAAGACATGGCAAAACACTATCGCGCCCGCCCGCACCTGTAAAGAATCGGATTTGACCCGCCGCCAATAAAAATGAAATCACACTTGCAATCCCGCCAAGCCATTTCATATATTTTGAAACACTTTTATGGCCGACATCGCAAATAAATATAACGACAACATCACGGGCAAGTATTACGTGGACAATCAATGCATTGATTGCGACCTGTGCCGCGAAACCGCCCCGAGCAATTTCAAACGCAACGACGACGGCGGCTATTCCTTCGTCTATAACCAGCCCAGTACGCCGGACGAAGAAAATCAGTGCAAAGAAGCCAAGGAAGGCTGCCCCGTGGAAGCCATCGGCGATGACGGCGGATAGAATGGAACGCCGAACTCCGATTCGGCGATTCGTTTGGGTGGCTCCACTTAGAGTGGACAAATTCTGAAATTAGGGATAAGTATTTGCCATGAAAGCACGCATACGAGACTTGCTTCACGCCACACCATTTCGGCCCTTTATCATTTATATGGCCGATGGGCGCGAATATCGAATTGATCACCCCGACTTTGTCTTGGCCCCGGTGAGTGATGTCCCTCAGATCACCATTGAAGAGCCGGACGGACGGGTTCGGTTTTTATCTGTCCTCTTAATTACCAGTGTGGAATGCGTGGCTCCCGCTGATACGGCCGGAAGCCGGGCTGTTTAAGCAATTAACTCGATGACTCCGGCTGAAAAACAACGGTGGCAAGGCGAACGAGCCAAAGGACGCGGGCACTTCGTATTGCGGGTCGGCCTCCTCAAAGCCGGGATCCCTTTTGGCTTTTTAATGACGTTATTCAAAGTTTTTTTAGCAGCCTATCGCGGCGATCATATTTATTATTCCCGAAATCTTTGTCTTTTGGGCCATAACGACGATTGGTTTTGGTGCCTTTATGGGATATAATGTTTGGCAATTAAATGAAGCGGCTTTTCGGAAATCGACTGAAGAGGAGAATGCAGCCTAGTGCGGCAATTGGCTGGCTAAACGGCCAAATTGGATTCGGCACCGTGGTCGCCCTTTTCCTTTTTTCATTCACCGCTTCTGCGCAAACTCCCAAGGCTGTGACCAATGGCTTTTCTGGTTTTCATCCCAGCGCGCAATTCAACGAACGCCTAGCTTCCTTCATCTTGGAACCGGGCGTCAAGGTTCACATCAATGCGCCTGCGGAATCGAATTGCCCTCCTGATAAAAAAATCTCGTTGATTTTTTACACGCTGCCGAACGGCAATACCACCGAGCAGACCATCGGTAAAAAAATGCGGACGAACGATGACTGGCATTTCGACATCCAGCACATCGGCGCGCAAACCCGCTGGCTCCGCGAAACCATCAAGGACCGCACCATCGTCGTCATCTATCTCGAAGCCCAGATGAAAAGCTGGCCGTCCTGGCGCAAGACCAACGGTGACGAGAAAATCCCGGAAATCATTTCAACCGTTCGGAAGATCTTCTCGCATTACCGGACAGAAGTAATCCTGGCCAGCCACAGCGGCGGCGGCAGTTTCATTTTTGGCTACCTCAATGCCGTGCCTCATATTCCCGACGACGTGGTGCGCATCGCCTTCCTCGACAGCAATTACGCCTACGATTCCGCGAAGGGCCACACCACCAAACTGGCCGAGTGGTTGAAAGCCTCCGATCACCATTACCTTTCCATCCTCGCCTATAACGATGCTGCCGGTCTTTTGAACGGCAAACCATTCGTCAGCGCTGCGGGAGGAACCTGGGGAAAAAGCCACGAGATGTTGAAAGATTTTGAACCCATTTTCCATTTCACCAATGAAAAAATGGCCGTGGATGGTCTCGAAAAAGAATCCGCGCTGGACGGTCGGTTCGAATTTTTACTGAAGGAAAATCCGGACCATAAAATTCTCCATACCGTGCAGGTGGAACGAAACGGTTTCATCCAAACGATGCTTTCCGGAACGGCGAAGGAAGGGAAAGGGTATGTCTATTTCGGCGATCGGGCCTACTCAAAGTGGATTCAGGATCCATGATAATCGGGGAGGAAACGATTTTACGGTATTGAAAGCACAAATGAATTTGCAGGCGTCACGGTGGGTCATGGCCGTCTTTTTTGTGGTGGCGGGTTTGAATCATTTTCTTTCACCGGGCACATATCTCGCCATCATGCCGCCGTATCTTCCCTGGCATCTCGCGTTGGTGAACATCAGCGGGGTGGCAGAAATTGCGGGCGGCATCGGTGTTCTGCTTCCACAAACACGCGTCATGGCCGGTTGGGGACTCTTGGCACTTTTGGCGGCGGTCTTTCCGGCGAACATCCAGGCGGCACTGCATGGCATGGGGTCGGTGCCACCGTGGATTCTCTGGGGGCGTTTGCCGTTTCAGTTGGTCATGTTCTGGTGGGTTTGGTGGACGTGCGTTCGGCGCACCAAGAGTTGCCTGGCCGACAAATAATCTCGCGCCTACATCTGCCTGCCCCTCCCATCAGCGAACGGCATGTTGTTTCAGAGCCGGGGCCTGCTTATAGAGATCAACATATTTGCGCGTAAGATCAATATACCGGCGTCCGTATTCTTTGGATTCCGCGATGTCGGTGCCTTCATGATATTCATTCCAAGTTTCAACCATGACAAAGTTGGACGGGTGGGACAGAAATTTCTGCCATTGCTCCTCGTAAAATTTCCCGTCGCGCCGCAGGACGATCAGCGGTTTGCGTCCGGGAACGGCGGAGTGATCGTAGCCCGGTCCGAGTGAAGCGATGCCGGGATTTTTGAAGCCGAGCGCGCCGCCCCAAGCCACCCTGGAGTCCCCTTGGATCTTCCATCCCGCCTCTGGTGCAATGTAGGGCGTGCGCCCGGCAAAATCATGGGCAAAATGCTTTTTGGTATAGTCAATAAAACTCTGATCATAGCCTTTGGCGAAGGCGGCGGCATAGAGGAGGACAATGGGTTTGCCGTCCAGCATGGCCCAATGTTTGGGCGGAATTGTGGAGAAGAAATCACGGATGGAGGCGTAGAACCATTTTTTGCCGTAATCGGTGGTCAGATCAATGTGTTCGCGCCAGGCGTTGTTTTGCAGGCTGCTGGTGTCGTAGAAGAGGCCAATGCGAGGCGGATTTTTACCTTCGCGCAACAGTTGTTCGCGGGCTTCGACGAGCGGTTTTAACCCGGCCAGACTCCAGTGGAGCGCGGCTTTGGGGCTGTGCTCGGAAGGCGCGCCCCAGAAGACCGGGAGGGCAAGATCGATGCCGGCCACCATCATGTCCTCCAACTGCTTTTTGTGCCAAGTGACTGAACGATAAGAAAAATCGTCGAGCGTGGGCGGATGGTCGGTCAGGGCGTCGGTGTTGTTTTCGACGTTGATGACATGAAGTTTTGAAGGCGCGTCGTACCAATAAAAGTAATAGGTGCCGACGATGCGGTCGGAGCTTTTAAAAGTTTGACTGGCGGCGAAATCCTTTTCGGTGAGGTTGATGTTGGGGCCGAAGGCCGGGGGGATGGGCCGCTGTTCCGCCATGGCCAATGACGCGCCGCAAGCAGCACCGAGAAAGAATTGATGGATGATGTTCATATTTTTACTCCGGTTCCGACCATGTGGGCCGATTGAAATTTATAACGGTGCGCACAAAGAGATAGACGCACGGAATTGGGAAAAATTCTGCAATGACAAGATATGCGAAGAGATTGGCAAGAAGGGTTGCGTCAGGAAGAAAAAAGTCTGATGAAGTGGCTGGGACAATCGTCCAATGACTACAAAATGAATTTTGCAAATGAGTTGGTGAAAGGGCTGGCCGGGTGGAAACGCAGACAGGTTTGCGTTCCGATGTTTTGGGCAAGGTTGGCGATATTCATGGCGTGGCTGATCTGCCCAATGAGGTCATGGGGGTTGGAGCCATTTCCCTTGCAGGACACCGTCCAGCAGGCGAAGGCGGCCCTGGCGGAAACAAAAATCCAACCGACCGGGTTGGGGCGCAGCAATTATCTGGAGGTGATTTCCGGCATCGCCAATTATTTTCACCATTTTCAGGATGAACAGGGCCGGATCATTGATCCGTTTTTGCATAAGGAATTCCAATATAGCACCCCGTGTTACGCCTGGGCCGCAGCCGCGCTGGTCGCCAGCGGGCAGCAAACCAATTTATTGGAAAGCGCAGCCATGGCGCTGGATTGTGCGCTGACAGAACTGGCCAAGAACCGGGCCGCGATGAGTCATGGCGATTTTTTTACTTTTCCGTGCCTGTTGGCTTATGAAAATTTGCGCGAGCACGTCGCACCGGATCGCCGGCATAAATGGGAAAGCTTGTTACGCCAGTTGCAGCCGGAGCTTTGTTATAGCGATGTGCTGCGCGGGCGGCATCAGGAGGTTCACAATTGGAATGTGGTGGCGCTAAGCGGCGAATTTTTGCGGCATCAGGATGGGTTCACCGGTATGACGTTTGTGGAAAAATATCTAGCATTGCAAATGACCAATTTCACCGCAACCGGCCAGTATCGCGATCCCAATGTGCCGATGGCTTATGATCATTTTCCACGGCATTTTCTGGCCGCGATTTTGGAACGGGGTTACGACGGAGAGCATCGCGCGGCTTTGGAGGAATTATTGCAACGCGCCGCCTGGACTTCCCTCTTGATGCAATCGCCCAACGGCGAACTGCCGACAGGCGGGCGCAGCGCGCAACATCAATGGAACGAGGCCCAGCAATGCGTCACCTATGAAATTTTTGCCAAACGAAACCAACGCGCCGGTGATGCAGTGGCCGCCCGCGCGTTTAAACGGGCGGCGCATTTGGCACTCGCCTCGGTGCAGCGATGGATCCGGCCCTCGGGCGAATTGTGGATCGTGAAGAACCGGTTTGATCCCGCCGGTCGGCATGGGTTTGAAGGTTATTCTTCACATTCACAGTATAATCTTCTGGCAGCCAGCATGCTGGCGACGGCGTGGTTGATGGCGGATGATGCCATTGCCGAAGGGACTTGTCCGGCGGACGCGGGCGGGTTCGCTTTTGCCCTGCCAGAGTATCACAAAGTTTTTGCCAACGCCGGCGGACTGTATCTGGAAATAGATACGGGCGCGCAGCCGGAATACAACAGCACCGGTTTGATTCGTGTGCAGAAATCCGCGGTGGAAACATTGATCGGCCCGACCGACAGCGCTCCCATCAAGAACGAACCGCTGGCGGTGGGCGTGGCCTGGCCGGAAGGCGGAGGTTGGAAATCGCTGGCCAGTTGCGGGCGCGGTGAAATCAAATCAGCGAAATTTGAACTGCGGGAAGCAAAGGCCCGGTCGGTAAAATTTTCGGTGCGTTATGAAATGGTCTCGGGACCGGTCAAAGCGGTGGTGGAAAATTATGAAGTCGCCCCGGAACAGGCCGCTGTTCGCGCGGAGGTTGAAGGCGCCACCCATCTGCAAATTCGTTTTCCAGCTTTTGTTTTTGATGGACAGGATACGAGCGGGTTGGTTCTGGAGAAAAATAAAGCCGCGATTTCATTGCATGGCAGCCGGGAGATTTTCAGCGTCGAAAGCCCCGTGGGCCATGCCTTGCGCCGGAGCGGCGACTGGATTTCATGCCGGAACGGATATCTTGAGGCCATCGAAGGAGAAGTGGCCGGGCCGAGCGTCACTTATAAATTAAGGCCGGAAAGAATGGAACGCCCCGCCATCAGCCAGGCTGACATTAAAAACCCGCCCGCGAAAAACGCGAAATAACGTCGGCCAACTTAGCGCGGAATTGTTGAAATAAATTGCCTGCATTTGCGTCTAAATATCAGTATTCTAATTACTCTGATGAAGTTGCATCGTACTATCGTTTTGACAGCGCTGCTCGTGGCCCTCGCCCGGACCGGGGAGGCGAACCTGTCGCCGGAACAGATCAAGCAATTACCCCCGCCCGCCACGCATAAGATTGATTTCAAGACGGAGGTTAAACCAATTTTTGAGGCCAGTTGCATTCGGTGTCATGGACGAGGGCGCGCCAAGGGCGGGTTTCAACTGGACACGCGCGAAACACTGATGAAGGGCGGAGATTCGGGCGAAGCAGCAGAAGCGGGCAAGAGCGGAGAAAGCTATTTGATCGCGCTGGTTTCAGGGTTGGACCCGGATAGCGTGATGCCAAAAAAGGGAACGAAGCTAACGCCGGAACAGGTCAGCGTATTGCGGGCCTGGATTGATCAGGGGTTGACCTGGGACACGGACATCACCTTCAAAAAGGCGGAGCCGAAAAATCTGCACCCACGCCTGCCGGAAATTCCCGCAGGCAAAGCGAGCAATCCAGCGGACCGGTTTCTCGAAAAATATTTTACCGAACACAAAGTGAAACCCGGCAAAGCAGTGAACGACCGGGTTTATGCGCGGCGGGTTTGGCTGGATGTGCTGGGGTTGCTGCCGCCACCGAAGGAGTTGGAGGCCTTTCTGGCCGACAAAGGCGCGGATAAACGGACGCGGCTGGTGCAAAGGTTGCTGGGTGAGAACCAGAATTATGCGGAGCATTGGCTGAGCTTTTGGAACGACATGCTGCGCAATGATTACAAGGGAACAGGCTACATTGATGGCGGTCGCAAGCAGATCACCAAATGGCTTTACTCGGCGCTGGCGACGAACATGCCATACGATCAATTCGTGGCGGAATTGGTCAGCCCGAACGCGGAATCGGAAGGGTTCAGCAAGGGCATCGTCTGGCGCGGGGTGGTCAACGCCAGCCAAATACCCCCGATGCAGGCGGCGCAAAATATTTCCCAGGTCTTCATGGGCGTGAATTTAAAATGCGCCTCATGCCACGACAGTTTCATCAATGACTGGCAGCTTTCCGATTCTTACGCCCTGGCCAATATTTACAGCGACGAGCCGCTGGAAATTTTTCAATGCGACAAACCGACGGGCAAGAAAGCGGACGTGAAGTTTATTTACTCGGAACTGGGCATCGTTCACGCGACCACCAACCGGCAGGAGCGACTTGCGGAATTGGCTAAAGCGATCACTTGCAAACAAGACGGTCGCCTTTCGCGGACGCTGGTCAACCGGTTGTGGGCGCGGTTCATGGGGCATGGGTTGGTGGAAACGGTGGATGACATGGAGCAACCGGCCTGGAACCCCGACCTGCTCGACTGGCTGGCGGAAGACATGGTGGCGCACCATTACGATGTCAAACACACGATTGAGGTGATCCTGACCTCTCGCGCCTACCAACTGCCGACGGTCAACGTGACCGACCAAAAACAAAACGATTATGTTTTCACCGGCCCGGCGGTTCGGCGGCTGACGGCGGAGGAATTTCGCGACGCGCTGACCGCATTGACCGGGGTGGGTTATGCGGCGGCGGATACCGATGCCGGCCCGGAGCCGGTGGCCAAATCGCAATTCGGGTCAGCACTGAAAGGCAAATGGATTTGGAACCAGCCTAAAGCGGCCGACTCGGCCAGGGCAGAGCGGGTTTATTTCCGCAAGGTCATCCAATTGCCAAAAGTTCCGGAAGATGCACGCGCGGTGGTGGCTTGCGACAACAGCTTCATTTTGTACGTCAATGGACGAAAAATCGGCGAAGGAAATGATTACGCCAATGGAACGGTGTTGGATTTCACAGCGGCTTTAAAAACGGGTGAAAACGTGATCGCCATCGAAGGCGTAAATAATTTGCCCAACAATACCCCGCCCACGCCGGCGACTGCTTTGCCTGGCACCGAAAATCCGGCAGGATTGTTTGTTTATGCACGGTTACGTTCGTCGCAGGGCAGCAAGGGGAAGGTGATGGATTTCACCACCGACAAATCGTGGGCGGTAAGCAACGAAGCGAAGGAAGGCTGGCAGACGGCAAAAATTAATCCGGAAAAATGGCAGGCGGCGAGCGAACTGGGCGTCCTCTCCATGGCCCCCTGGCGGCTGCGCAAAGATTTTGTGGAAAAGAAATTTGTCAACAATACCACCGGCCAGGTCCGGGCCGCGATGGTGGCGGCCGATCCATTGATGGTGGCCCTGGGGCGGCCGAATCGCGAGCAAGTGGTGACCACCCGGCCAACAACCGCAACGACATTGCAGGCGCTGGAATTGACCAATGGTGGAACGTTGTCACAAATCTTAAAGCGCGGGGCCGCGGAGTTGGTCAATGAAAAGAAAAACACGCGCGAATTGGTCCAGATGATTTACGAGCAGGCAGTGGGCCGAAAGCCGACTTCGGAAGAAGTGAAATTGGCCGGGCAATTGATGGGACAACAGCCGCAGAAGGAAGGGGTCGAGGATTTTCTCTGGGCCATGGCGATGCTGCCGGAGTTTCAGTTGATTTATTGAAAAACTTGTAACCGCGAAATACGCAGTATACGCGAAAATAGGATTAAAGTTATGATGAATAATTTTTCACGACGGGAGTTTCTGAAAACAGCCAGCGCAGCGACCATGGGGGCGCTGGCGGCAGGGTATGCGCGCCCGATTTTTGGCGCGGAACCCGAGGAGAAAATCGTGCCGACAGCCGACACGGTGATCGTGTTGTGGATGGGCGGCGGGATGGCGCACACGGAAACATTCGATCCGAAACGCTACGCGCCTTATGTGAAGGGAATGCCAACGAACGACATGCTAAGCACCTTCCCGCAGATTGATACCGTGGTGGATAACATCAAGCTGTCGCAGGGGTTGGAAAATATCGCGAAAGTGATGGACCGCGCCACGTTGATCCGCTCTTACACAGCGGGAGATCTCGGTTTCATTTTACATTCGCGCCACCAATTCATGTGGCACACCTGCTATGCGCCTCCGCAAACCGTGGCCGCGCCGCATATCGGCGCGTTCATCGCTCGGACGCTCGGCCCGAAGAATGACGCGGTTCCGGCGTTCATTGACATCGGACAACGGTTTGATTTGGGCGAAGGAGAAGAGTTAAAAGCGTTTCATACGGCAGGTTTTCTGGGCAGCGAACATGGGCCTTTTCTGATCGCCAATCCGGACGAAGCGGTCAAGAGTGTGCGGCCGCCTGGCGGAATGAGCCCATCGCGCTTTGAAAGCCGGGACAAGTTTTATAAAAAATTGGCGGAGCGCGGACCCATCGGCCAATTGGGCAGCGACTATCAACGCGATTCATTGATTCGCTCGATGGACAACGCTCATCGGTTGCTTAGTTCACCCGCAGCCAAAGCGTTCGATCTGGCACTGGAACCGAAGGAAAGTTACAACAAATACAACACCGGTCGTTTCGGACTGGGTTGCCTGTTGGCCCGGCGATTGACCGAAGTTGGAGCGCGCTTCATTGAGGTGACCACAGAATATATTCCGTTCGTCAACTGGGACACTCACGAGAATGGCCACACGCGGCTGGTGGATATGAAGAAGACCATTGATGGCCCGGTCGCGCAATTGGTCAAAGACCTGGAAGAGCGCGGTTTGCTCAATCGCACCCTAATCGTGCTGGCGAGTGAATTCAGCCGCGACGCGCTGGTGGAAGGCAAGCCGGACAAACCAGTGAAGGGCCAGGTGGCGCAACCGGACAAGATTGATGACATGAAATTTTACGGAATGCACCGGCATTTCACCGACGCCGGTTCGGTGTTGATGTTTGGCGGCGGACTGAAGCGCGGGCATTTGCACGGGGCCACGGCTGACGAACGTCCTTGCAAGACGATCAAGGATCGGTTGGTGATTGAAGATTTGCACGCAACGATTTATCGCGCAATGGGCATTTCGCCCAAATTGTCCTATGAGATCGAGAAGCGTCCGTTTTATGTGACACCGGATGGCAAG
>CAIYOY010000355.1 GCA_903927905.1 uncultured Verrucomicrobiales bacterium
CTTATCTTCCGGCAAAGCAGCCAAGGATTATAGAGATGAAAAATACCCTGACAATGGGGTCCAAGCATTATTCCGCTTTTGACCGCACAGATCTGTCCGGTTTTGATCGCACCACGACACAATTATTCTTTTACCGCTATCTGGTTTTGACAATTGGCTTTTTGGCCAAAGCATCCAGTTTTTTCACCATTTCACCCACAGGCTTGTTCAGGCCTGCTTGTTGGTAGGCTGATTCACCTTCCCCGTTCAGTAGGGTGATCAAGTTGGAATGAGAAAACTGACCGCTGGCATCCTGACGATAATTCACGCCCAGCAGGGCGGCCAATTCCCGCACATCTTCCGGTTCGCCGCGCAACAGGGTCCAATTGGTGGCCGATAATTGGTGCGTCTGGCGGTAACTATGCAGCGCCTTCACCGTGTCGTGTTCGCTGTCGAAAGAAATCAGGACAAAACCGACGTTGGTGCGCATGTTTTCCGGCAAGGCCGCCGCGATTTTTTTCATGTCCCCGACAATCAGTGGGCAGGCGAATTGGCACGAAGCAAAAAACATTGCCACCACTTGCGGTTTTCCGTGCAACACCCCCAGTTTTATTTTCCGGCCCACGTCAGAAGTCCACAACGATTCCAATTGATAGATCGATTTGTCTGAGAAAGTGACATCGACGGGCAGTTCCCGGCAGCAGGGCGGTTTGACTTCATTGGTCTCACCACCGAAGGCGGCAAAAATCCCGCCGAGCAGAATCGCCCAAAGAGTTATTTTCATATTCATAAATCTTGCGCGCAACGAAAGCCAAGGTTGTGGACGGTGTAAGCGGCTTTCAGGCTGCTGCGAAATCCGTAACGCATGAACGCCGGGTAATTCGACACGTCCTGCGCGTTGGCCGAACCGGCTCCGCAGAAGAGCTGCCGTTCCAGTCCATTGTCGCCCCGCGCGTCCCCCGTGACCATTGCGGTGTTGAAATCCGCCACCCATTCCCACACCAGTCCATGCAAATCATGCACCCCCCAGCGGTTGGTTGCCCCCCGGCCCACTGGCGAAAATTCCGTGGCCGAAGCCGTGGCATACCATAGCGTCATTTCCCGTTGATAGGTGGGGTCGTCCGGCCGGGCGGCGGCAGCGCACTCCCACTCGGCTGTGGTGGGCAGGCGCTTCCCTTTCCATTGCGCGTAGGATTTGGCGGCAAACCAGGAAACATAAGTCACCGGCCCGTTAGCTGGCGCATTTGTGCCCGGGACAAGGTCCCCAGCCCAGTTTTTCAAATACGATTCATCCGCAAAAATCCGTTTGATCTGCGAACGCTGCCAGCGCGGGTTCGCCCGGACAAAGGCCAAAAAGTCCTCGTTGGTTACCGGCAGAATATCGAGGGCAAACGTTTTGACCGGGACCTCCTTGAGATCCCTGACCGATCGGAACAAAGGCCGGTAAATGCCCGGCGGGATGACCGCCATGCCCGGCGGCGGAGACTTTTCCTGGGCTGAGCCGGGAAAAGCCGCCAGCATGCCGAGCAGATATAATGTCCAGTTTCGCCACATCAATTTATTCGTAGGGGTTGCCCGGTGGCTTGCCCGCTTCTTTGCGCATCTTGCTGACTTCCTCGACCGAGACACCTTCGCCGGAGTTGCCAAAACTATTGCGCACATAGGTCAAAACATTGGCGATCTGTTCATCAGTCAAGTAATTCAACGGGGTCATGGTGCTGTTGTATCTTTTTCCGTTGACGACCATTTGTCCGGTTTGTCCCATCAGCACCCCGCGGATGATGCGGTTTTTGTCAGCCATGAGAAAATCCGATTTGATCAGCGGCGGAATCTGATCCGGCACACCCCGGCCGTCGGTTTGATGACAGACAAAGCACGTTTGCAGAAAAACCTGTTTTCCTTTTTCGACCTGAATTTCTTTGTTCAAATCCGCAATCTTCGGATTGTTTTTGATTTCTTGGGCCACCGAAGTTTTAAGCGAAGCCAGGCGTTTAGCCGAATCGGAACCGGCGGTGACGGCCTTGCCGAGATAAACGGCATCCACTTCCTTGCCGGTATAAACCAGCATGTTTTGCGGACCTTCCACCTTTAACATGCCCAACGCCCCTTTGTTGAACGCGCGAAACAAGGCATGTTCCCCAGAATGTAGGTACCTGGGATTTCCACCTTGAGTTCCACTATGGACGCTCCGCCCGCTGGTATTGAAGTGGTCTGGACGTTGTGCGTCGCTGTCGTGCCGCCCTCGGGATACACCGTGTCAAAAATCTCGCCAATGATATGGAAAGAGGAAGTCAGATTGGGCCCACCGTTGCCCACATAGATGCGGATTTTTTCGCCGACTTTTGCCGTCAAGGCATTATCCCCAACCAGTGAGCCGACCGATCCGTTGAACACCACGTAACTTGGTTTTTCATCCACTGCCTTTTCCATGTCAAACGGCTGCAGCCCTTCTTCGCCGTATCGTCCGACCGTATAAAACTCGCCTTGCATGACGTAATACTCCTTGTCCACCGGTGGCAAACCCTCCTTTGGCTCGACCAGGATCATCCCATACATCCCGTTGCCCACGTGCATCCCCACCGGCGCGGTCGCGCAATGATAAATGAAAAGCCCCGGATTCAGCGCTTGGAACGAAAATACCGACGAATGTCCCGGCGCGGTGAATGACGAAGCCGCGCCGCCTCCCGGCCCCGTGACCGCGTGTAGGTCAATGTTATGCGGCATCTTGTTGTCCTGGTGATTATTCAAATGAAACTCCACCAGATCACCTTCGCGAATCCGGATGAACTTGCCCGGCACATCGCCGCCAAACGTCCAAAATGTGTATTCCACACCGTCGGCCAGCCGTTTCGTCACCTCCACCACCTCAAGATTCACGATCACCTTGGTGGCGTTCTTGCGCGTAATCGGGGGCGGAACTTTTGGCGCGGATGTCAGCACGGCTGTTTCTTCGCCTTGAATGGAAGGGTCCGTGGGCGTGGGCACTTTCGCGTCGGGCTCCGCTGCCAGCAGGGCCCCGGCCATTAAGGCCAGACCGGCCATCACCATGAAAGATTGATTCAATTTTTTTGTTCTCATAATTGTTTACTCTGTTTTTGTCCGCGCCGTCCGGCCATTTCTCGGCCCACTTCGGCCAGTTGGCTGCGGGGCACACACCTCGCCGCCAGGGGGAAAATTTCCTGCTCTTCCGTCGCAATATGACCCTCGTAAATGTTTTCCAATTGTTGCAGGGTTCGGGTCAGTTGCTCCGTTTCACCATTAGTCAATCGTCCGGTTGCCAGCCATTTTTGCCCCAGTTCCTCCACCAGTTTATGGTCTTCTCCCGCCACCTTGTGGTCCGATTCCAGCGCGTCAATTTTCGCCAGCGCCGCCGCCACCGCCTGATCGCCCAGTTGCCGCATCCGTGGAAAAAGCGATTCCTCCTCGTCCGCCGTATGCTTCGGTGCGGCCTCGCGGAAATAACGTAACGCTGTTTCCAGGCCCTCGCGCTGCAACCGGTTCAACTCGCCGCCGTGCGCCTGTTCCGTCACCAAAACCAACGCGTGCAAAAAGCTCTCCACTCGGCGATGGCAATCCGCCAGCAACTCCAGCGGTTGCTCAAAGGTGGGGGATGCTTTTTGGCCTATTTGAATCATAAAAAGGGTTTGTTTAATCCTCTGTCTCCATGGTCAGCACTTTGGGCAGGACATACCCCGACCAAATCAACACGCCTATGATCCAAATCACCGCGCCATAGATGTAATGTGAGGACATGATTTTCGGCCAAAAATCTCCGCTGATTCGCGTGACCATGGCAAACAGCATCAAACCCACCGACGTCAACACCCACCGGTTCCGTCCCTGCAACAGTCCGAGATTTCCACTGTGTCCGAATACCACGCGGGTTGCCACCACGAACGTGATCACGGCAAACCCGCCCACCAGCGTCAAGTGCAGCAGACCCGTCCGGTAGGCTGGGAAAATGGCCACCGCCAGAAACCCGGCCAGGATGCCGGCAAACGCGACGCGAATCGCCGCGCCGAACGGGTTCTGTACCTTGGGCGCGCGGTGAAACGGCATTTCCAACAATAGATAGGCGAGCGTGGCCCCAAACCGGATGGCATGCCCCATGCGTGTCCAGCCTTTGGCCTCCACCACGAACGAGCCGATGACCAGCGCTCCCGCGCCCAGAGCCAGCAGCGCCTTACGCAACCATTGGCCGCTTGGCACCAGCATTTCCGGAAAATCATGGTGACTTTGCATCCCAAAAAAGCGCGGCAGAATAAACGGACCGATCCCCAGAATCGGCAGCAGGACAAATCCCTGGTAAGAAAGCAGCCGTTGCAGAAATACCCAGAACCCGTCCATCTCCCGGTAATTTTGCATTATCGCCAGGATCGTTCCGATCGTCACACAAAGAAACGATAGTCCCACCAGCACAAACCCCGGCGGCGGCGTGTCCTTGCGTTGCGCCACCCGTGCGGCCACGCAGGCAAAAAAGCCCGTCAGCAAGAGCAAAAACAAAACGTCTCCGTAAAACACTTTCCCCGCCGCGAAGGTAAAAACCATCGCCAGATGCAGCGTCACCAGCGGCCACACTTCCCAGGACCGGATCGGACGGGCCGATAACATTCGCGGCATCGCCGTCCCGAGAAATCCCAAAACAAACCCGCCAAACAATCCGTCAATCATGATGCGGGCATGAGTCTGTCCGGGATACCATTCTGTCAGATGCCAGAAATAAAGTGGCCAAAGCGATACCCCCGTCATTCCCGCCAGCACTCCCGCTGGAAAGAATATCCGGAATGGCTCCCGCCCGAAATCTTTGAATGTGATTCTGGTTTGCAAGGCGTCGTTCCTTTAGAAATTAAATGCCATTTGCACGTAGCCGAAGTTGGCATCCGCTGCCCCACCCACTGTTGCCAGCGAATCCTGCGCATAGCCGCCCGAAAAGAAATGACCGAAGCCCGCTTGCAATGATGTCTGGCGGGTCAATGCGTAAGTCCCGATGATATCCAATTCCGTGCCGACAAAACTGCTCGCGTTCGGTTTGATCCCATAACCGCCCGTCGTCCGTGGCGCGCCGTTGACCTGGTAAAAATTGTCCCGCGTGTCCGCCAGCCAGAAGGCGTGAAAATCTGCCGTCAACGTCAACTTCGGCAGCGGCTTGAGCGAGGTGGATAACCGCGCATTGTGGATGTTCTGCCATGATACAAAATCCATGTTTCCGTAAAACTTGTGGTTGGTGGGGAATAGGTTGTCGAATGTCCCGTGTTTCTTGTCCGTCGCATTGCTGTCACCGGATGCGTAATTATATTCCACTCCGACCCTTGGCGTGCCCCAGACCTTGCTCCACGTATGACCGCCTGCCGCGTGCGCCGCCATCGCCTGCTGCTCGAGGCTCGCGCTCGCCGCCGTCTTCTTGAATCGGCCTGCTTGCGCCGCCAATTCCGCTTCGTAATCCCAGCCGTTAAACTGTCCCGGCAACGATTTTACCCGCAGCCCGAAGGTGTAGATGTCGCGCGGGGAAGCCCCTGTCAGTAATGCGGGCAAACCAGCGCCAATCGCCGTCGGTGATCCGTTTCCGACATTGCGCGAAAGAAAATAAAGCTCCGTCTCCTGTTTCGGGATGATCGTCCGGGTTGAAGCGTAAATTCCCGAAAAGAAATCATAATCGTTTGCCTCATTGAAATTATTGTCATCTACCAGCACTACCCGGCTGACGAATCCATCCACCCAGAAATCTTCATTCTCAAAACGTAGTTTGGCCGCGTCGAAAACCCGTTCCACATTGCTCCAGTCTGAAGGCCCGATCAGCCGCTCATCTCCATAAGACAACTCCTGCCGCCCGAGCTTCAGCGTGAAGGGAAATTTCTTGGCGTCACCCAGTTTGATATAGGCCTGATGCAAATCCAAACCGTCCGATTCAGGATTCGGATTTCGGTCATCGCCCGCCGAGGTGCTGTTTCGTCCTTCGGCCAGCACATTGAACCAGTCGCTGGGCGTCCAGCCGAGGTGCAACTTCAACCGTGTCAGCCAATAATTATTCGCCGCGTCTCCGCCCGCCTTTCGAAAATCCACTGCCGTCGCTGTCGTTCCCGGCGCGGCAAAATTCTCCTTCCCTTCAAACCGATATCGAAATTGTCCGCCAAAGTCCCATGCCGAAAAACCAGATGATTCCTTTCGTAGCCAGTCATTTACCAACCCCGCGCTTTGCTTCGGCGGTGGTGTGGCGGTCGCTTCCGCCTTATTGGTTGTTTCCTGGGCCGTGGCCGCCAGCGTGAGGGCCAGAAGGCATCCGGTCAAAATCTGTAATTTCCCATTAATCATTCTAACATTTTTCAACCCTTATTGCCTTCCCGACTCCACCGTTTTTGCCGGACACTTGGCATTTTTTGTTCTAGACAAGGGACATTGAACCGATACTTTTCAAAAAAAGAACTTGCCCAATATCTACAATGGGCCTAAATCCATTAATGTAACCAGATTAACAAATCTCAAATACTTTTATGGCACGCATTTACAACAACATCGTCGAAACCGTCGGCCACACGCCGCTCGTCAAACTGAACAAAGTCACCGCTGGCCTTGAAGCGACCGTCCTGCTCAAGTGCGAGTTTTTCAATCCCCTTGGCAGCGTCAAAGACCGTATCGGCATGGCCATGATCGAAGACGCCGAGAAACGCGGCATCTTGAAAAAGGACACCGTCATCGTTGAACCGACCAGCGGCAACACCGGCATCGCCCTCGCTTTCGTCGCGGCGGCCAAAGGCTACAAATTGATTCTCACCATGCCGGAAACGATGTCGCTCGAACGCCGCACATTGCTCGCCATGCTCGGCGCGAAACTCGTGCTGACTCCTGGCACCGAAGGCATGAAAGGCGCCATTGCCAAAGCCGAAGCCATCGCCAAGGAAACGCCCAACGCCTGGATTCCGCAACAATTTGAAAACCCGGCCAATCCGGAAATCCACAAGAAAACCACCGCCGAAGAAATCTGGGCTGATACCGATGGCAAAGTGGATTTTCTCGTCGCCGCAGTCGGCACTGGTGGCACCATCACCGGTTGCGTCGAAGTGATCAAGCCGCGCAAACCTTCCTTTCAGGCCATCGCCGTCGAGCCAAAAGATTCTCCCGTTATTTCCCAAACTCTCGCCGGTCAACCGGTCAAACCCGGACCGCATAAAATCCAGGGCACCGGCGCTGGTTTCGTTCCGAAAAATTTACATTTGAAAGACAGCACCGGCAAACCGCAGATCGTGGAATGTGTTCAAGTGTCGAACGACGACTCATTTGCTATGGCTCGCCGATTGGCGAAAGAGGAGGGAATTTTGGTTGGTATTTCCACCGGTGCGAATGTCGTCGCGGCCATCGAAGTGGCGAAACGTCTCGAGA
The DNA here is from genome assembly GCA_903927905.1 of uncultured Verrucomicrobiales bacterium. Taxonomy (GTDB): domain Bacteria; phylum Verrucomicrobiota; class Verrucomicrobiia; order Limisphaerales; family Palsa-1400; genus CAIYOY01. The sequence continues at coordinate 7,354 of CAIYOY010000355.1, forward strand.
ACAAAGGCAAGATCATCGTCACCATTGCCTGCTCCACGGGCGAACGTTATCTGAGCACCGCGCTGGCAGCCGAAGCCAAAGCCGAAGTCGGCGGTTGAGTTCTAGTTGGTGGCTGAATTCTCTGAGTTCTTTATCCCAAAGGGATTGCGTCATTCAGCCCAGCGGTTGCGCGTTGCGCGCTACCCTGGGTAACCAAACCACAAAAACCATCAACCCTGAAGGGGTTGAATCAATTTAGGTTGCAGGCCAAACCAACGGAGCGCCGAGCATTGCTCGGCGCGTTTATTGGAGATGAATTCCGATTCGGCGAGAGTGTGTGTTCTCCAAAGTTAAGGCGAAGGAAATCTAACAATTATTCTTCAACCACGCCCGAATATCATTGTGGTTTCCAACCGTTCGTAAAAGTAGAGTATCGCCGTGCTTGGTAAACAGGAGCCGAACTGCCTGGCTGGCGCGGCATTCGTAAACACCCGGACGCAAGCGTCGGATACTTAAGCCCGAATGTAAATGCGGCCAGCCCCAGACTTCCGGCAGATGGGCCATTGCTGCCAGGGCAAGTTTTTGATTTGCGCTCGATAAATTAGCCAACGCGCTCGCAAATGAATTTAAAAATTTAACCTCAGCGGGCATATTTCGCCAAAAGCTCCTTGATGGGCCGGGCTTTTCCCTTGCGGATGGCTTCCTCTCCGCTTTGCACTAATTTTACCGCGATGCGATCCAGTTCTTCGGCGTCTAAACCGTATTCTTCCGCCGCCCAGTCTTCCACCACTTGTATGGGCTGCAGCTTGATCACATGTCCTTTATGGGTGATGCCAACCGCCTTGCCTTGAATGGCATCATCGAGCCATTTGGTTAAATTTTGCCGGGCCATGGTGGGAGATAGCGTCTTCATAAAGTAACTATAACGACGATAACCCGTTTGGCAAATGAAATAAACGGATGGGAATTTGCTCTAACTCCGCCCCGGAACAACCACCGGCAAATTAGTGTGAAGATCGGCCGGCAGAACCCCGGTTTTCTTGCGATAAGTCGTCACCCACCGAGTGGGCGGTGCGACCTTCTTTGCGTCCGCGCCCCAATAATAATCGCTGTTGGTGCCGTTGAGGCTGGTCACTCCCACCAAGTCGTAATATTTCTCCCGGAAGTCCACGTGCCATTTGCCGAAGACCGCATCTCTATTGGTGGTCAGAGTCCAAGACGTTGGGACGCCAACCATCACGACATATTCGGGTTTGGCCTGCTCGATTTCCCGGATCGTTTCCTCGCGCATTTTCGCGGCGTCCAATTTGAAATCAACAAAGTCATACATCATGACATGACCCGTGGCGGAACGACGGTGGGCGTAGAAACAAATCTCTGGTTCCGAGCCGAGCACCGCGATGCTCGCATCCGGCGGCGAATTGTTTCGGATATATTTTCCGATCTCTAACGCTTCGGGAAAAGGATTGAGGTAATATATCTTCCGACAGGCGGCTTCCGGCGTTAATTCCAACCAAATCAAACGATGATCCATGACCAGTCCCGCGCAGCCGATGCCGAAAAGCGCGAACACCACGAACGCCATAAACTCGCCACCGATCTTTTCCGCCGCTTGCAGCAAGGCGCGGACGACCAACGCAACGAGAAGGCTAATGACCGGCAGCATGACCACGAAATAATGATGTGAAAAGGTCAGCCCCGCCGCAAAACTCATCAGCGAAACCGCCAACAACCCGGTGATGATAAACGCGCGATCTCCTCTGAGTTTGCCCTTCCACAAAAATACCAATCCAACCGCAGCCACCAGCCAGGCCCAGCGATCGGCCCCGGCGGATTTAAAGAAGAAACGCAATAATCCCCAGGCATGAGATCCTGACGAAAAATCTCCTCGAGCGGCGGCGCGGGTGATCGTCCAATACCAGAACGAATCAAAGACCCCGAGTGCCGCCATCAACAGACAGGTCAACGCCAGCGGAGCCGCTACCCCAGCCCCAAAAAGACCGATGCGTTTCACGCTTTGCTGGATTTGCCAAGGCCGAATCTTCAGGCCGTCCCACAACAAAATCGCCGCCCCAAAAAATCCAAACAGAACCGCCGGTTGTTTGAACAAAACCGCACCGCCGAAGATCGTCCCGCTCAGAAAAAACATCCACCATCGCCCGGACGCGCGGGCGTGCAGCAGCAACAGCAATCCGCCCAAGGCCGCCAGCATGACCAGATGAGTCGCGTGCCCCTGCAAGCCAAGAACTGTTGGACTAAGCGACATCAGCGCATAGGCGGCACAGGCGAGCATCGAACCGGTTTTATCCAGAAATCGGCGCGCCAAAAAATACAAGAGAACCACCGTGGCCAGATTGACCACCAGAAATCCAAGATGCACCCCGGCCGCTGTCTGACCAAACACCGCCATCATCAGCGCATAAGCCCAGTAGGTCCCCGGCAGCTTGATGACGTATTCGAGGGTGTAAGGTTTGACTCCTTCGAGCGTGAGTTGGCCGCCATAGGCGAATTCGCCTTCATCCCGTTCGAGCGGAAAATCGCGCATCCGCACCCGCACGAACACGGTAAAAGCCACGACCACCAACAGCAATACCAGCGCCCACCATTCGTGGTTTGACGATGACGGTTTGGAATTCGCCTTTTTACCTGGGCGCAGCGAAGGAGAATTATTTTTGCTCGGAGCCACCGGCCAAGCTTTATTGCTGCCTGCCCGTGCGTCAAGCCGATCTTGAATCCCGGAGCGCCGAGCATTTCTCGGCGTGTTGATTTGTAAATAATCGTAGCAGTCGAGGTC
>CAIYOY010000356.1 GCA_903927905.1 uncultured Verrucomicrobiales bacterium
AGCAAAAAAATACCCAGAGCGACCACGACCTGCGGATTGACGGGTGGCGGCGGTTGGATCGGTTCCATGGACGCGTTCGTCTCAGCCTCGCGCGGCTGCGATTGGTGCGCCTTATTGGCCTGTTTAAGTGCATCGTTGATCAGGCTCATACGTTAATATTGCCCTCAAGTTCGCGCATGGCAATGCCAACTGTGCGATAATCAATTTTTTGCCGTTGCTGGACGTAACCAGCCAGAAGGCATTTGTCGCTGAGCGCATTGATCAAACGTGGGATGCCCTGGCTGTAACGGAAAATACGCCAGACGGCCGGACCGGTGAAGTAAGGCGCGCCCTTGGCTCCGGAAACTCGCAGGCGATGGTGGACGTACTGGTCAATTTCGGCCATGCGCAAGGGATGCAGATGGTAGCGGACGGTGATGCGCTGGCGCAATTGGCGCAGGCTGTGTTCGTTCAGGCGATCACGCAATTCCGGCTGGCCCATGAGAACGATCTGCAACAGTTTCCGTTCGTCGGTTTCGAGGTTGGAGAGGAGGCGAACTTGTTCGAGCAGTTCGCGGGTCAGGTCCTGGGCTTCGTCAATGATCAGGACGGATTCACGATTTTCCGCGACTTGGCGCAGGAGGAATTTATTAAGCTCCGCCAAAATCTCAAGACGATCCATCCCTTTGACTTCCAGATGAAATTCCATGGCGATGGCTTTCATCAGGAGATCGGGGTCGAGGACGGGGTTGAGGATGAGGGCGGTGTTGAAATTGGGGCCGAGCTGTTCCAGCAGGGCGCGGCAAAGGGTGGTTTTGCCCGCGCCGACTTCCCCGGTCAACTGGACAAAGCCCTTGCGTTCGCGAATCCCGTAAAGCAAATGGTTGAACGCTTCACGATGCTTCGCGCTGAAAAACAGGAACCGCGGGTTCGGCGTTATGTTAAACGGCGGCTCTTTCAGCCCGTAAAAGTCCAGATACACGCTTTTTTAATAGTGAAAATTGGTGGAAAAGGAAAGTAATTTCAATGGGAGGCCAGAATTTTTCGGGTGGCCGAAAGGAGCGCATTGGCCTCGGCGTCGGTGCCGATGGTGATCCGCAGGAAGTCTCGCGTCTCGGGATATTTGAACCAGCGGACCAGAATTTTTCGGGCGCGGAGCTTTTCCAACCATTGTTGCGCCGGGAATTTGGGTGGGCGGGCTAGGATAAAATTGGTCTGGCTGGGAGCGACTGTGAAACCGAGTTGGGTCAATTCATCAGTCAAACGCTGGCGGGTGGCGATGATGCGTTTGAAATTGGCGCGGTAATACGGGAGGTCGAACAATGTCGCGAGCGCGGCGACCTGACCCAGGCCGTTGACGTTGTAGCTATCCCGGATCTTGTCGAGTGCGGCGATGAGTTCGGGATGCGCGACGAAATAGCCGACCCGTTGGAAGCACAAGGAGTAGGCCTTGGAAAAAGTGCGCGAAACGATGACGTGCGGGTATTTGGTGGCCAGGGCCATGGCGTTTTCTTTGGCAAAATCAACGTAAGCTTCGTCCAAAACTATGACGCCTTTTTGTGCACGGCAAAGTTTTTCAAGTTCAGCGGTCGAGTAACCGCGACCGCTGGGAGCGTTTGGCGTGGTGACGAAAGTGAGTGGGGCTCGAAAGTTCCATTTCGAGTTTTTTAGCTCGGCCAGCGAGGGCAGGGTGAAGTCTTTGGCCAGCGGCACGGCATTAATTTTTGCGCCATGAATTTCGGCCAGCACCGGATAAAGCGAGTAACTTGGTGTAAAGTATTGAACTTGGGCTTTTGGTTCGACAAAACAACGAATGGCGAGGGCCAGCAGTTCGTCCGAGCCATTGCCGAGGATGATGTTTTCCGGTTTGCAGCGATGGAGTTGCGCCAGTTTGGCCCGGATTTTTTCCGCCGTTGGATTGGGATAAAGGCGGAAGCGTCCGTCCACCGCGGCTTTGGTCGCAGCGAGAACTTTGGGCGAGGGCGGATAAGGATTCTCGTTGGTGTTGAGTTTGATCAAGCCTTTGATCTTCGGTTGCTCGCCGGGGACGTAGCCATGCATGCGGCGGACAAGCGGGCGGATGAGAGATTGGGTCTTATTTGCCATTATTCAGGATTCGACCGTAAAGGATTGTTGGAGGGCTGAGTGGCTAAATAGGCCTCAAGTTTGGTCACGAGAGGAGGAAGGTCATTTTGCGCGGTTTTCCGAACGATGTTCAAATTTACATCATCATAGTCATGGATCAATATATTGCGCATGGCGGTGACCAGCTTCCAGGGAATGTCGGGAAATCTGCCAGTGGCTTCCGGGGAGAGGCGTCTCGCGGCTTCGCCGATGATTTCAAATTTGCGGTTGACCGCCTCGTATTTCTCCTCATTCGCCAAAAATTGATCCTGGGAGACGCCGTCAGGAAAACGGCGGATAGCTTTGGCCGCGTTCAAAATATCAGCCAGATAGGCATTATCCCTGGACATAGATTGGAACGGCGGTCGCAAGAATGGAATTGCGCCGGTAAGGATTTTGACTTCGTTCGATGGCCCAACGGCTGACTAGATCCACCGGCCGGCCAAAGATTTCCTGAAGTTTGAGTTGCATGTCGGCCCAGCCGAGCAACGTGCATTCGCTGTCCGCTGGCAGGGTGCAAAGCAGGTCCACATCGCTGTCCGGTCGGAAATCATCGCGCAACGCCGAGCCAAATATCTCCAGCCGGATAATGCCGCGCTCGTGGCAAAACTGACGAATTTTTTCGATGTTGTAATTTATTTTCATTTCGCCGCCTCCTCAAAATTACACCAAAATTGGTATTTTTCGCAAGCGCATTACGCACCGCGACCCAGGCGGATCGTGGCCGAGCGGGCGTGGGCGTCGAGGCCTTCCATTTCGCCGAATTTTTTGACGGACGAAATGGCGCGTTTCAAGGCGGCGCGATTGTATTCGACGAAGCTGGTGCGGCGCTGGAATTGATCCACAGTCAGACCGGGGAACGACGCGCCTGCACCTCCGGTGGGCAACGTGTGACTCGGCCCGGCGACGTAATCACCGAGGACGGTCGGGGAATAGCCGCCGAGGAAAATCGCGCCAGCGGTGGTGATTTTTTCGGAGAGCAAGGCGGCGTTGCGCGTCATGATTTCCAAATGCTCGGGGGCGAGGTTGTTTGTTAAATTGACAGCGTCATCCATCGTGGCGACCTGAATGAGCCAGCCGTTTTTCTTGAGCGCGCGTTCGATGAGATCGCGGCGTTTCAATTTCGGCATCTGGCTGTGAATTTGTTGCAGGACGGCGCGGATGAGTTTGGCTGAGGTGGTGACCAACCAGACGCGTTCATGTCCGCTGCCGTGTTCGGCTTGAGCAAGGAGGTCGGCGGCGATGAATTTTGGGTTGGCCGAGTCATCAGCCAGCACCAACACTTCGCTGGGGCCAGGAAGAAGATCCATGGCGACGTGGCCGAAGAGCAGGCGTTTGGCGGCGACGACGTAGGCGTTGCCGGGACCGAAAATCTTTTGCACTGGACGAATGGTGACGGTGCCCATGGCCATCGCGGCGATCGCCTGCGCGCCGCCGATGCGATAGATCTCGGTGGCCCCGGCGGTTTTGGCGGCGTAAAGCAAAGCCGAATTCACTTCCCCATTTTTATTGGCCGGAGTGCAGACGACGATTTCTTTGCAACCCGCCACCTTGGCCAATGGAATGGTCATCAACGCGGTCGAAACCAACGGAGCCGCGCCACCCGGAACATACACGCCGACGCGCGTGATCGGATCAAATTTTTCTCCGACGGTAGCGCCGTGGGAATTGCGCATTTTCCATTTTTTGCGCAGGGATCTTTTGGCGAAGGCGACGATGTTTTTGGAGGCATCGGCCACGGCGGCGCGGAGGGATTCATCGGCCTTGAAAGCAGCGGTGGCGAGTTCGGCCTGGGTCACGGCCATTTGATCGGCGGTGATGCTGGGGCCGTTGAAGCGCTCGGTCAATTCCAAGACGGCGGCATCGCCGCGGACGCGGACGGCGTCCACGATCTCCCGGGTTTGCTGCTCGATGGTGGGGTCAAACAAACTGGAATCCGCCGCCAATTGTTGCAATCGGCTGGCGAAATTCGGCTCGGTATGGAGCAGGACGTTCATGTAGGGAGAGGGTAGGGGATGGGGAGGAAAAATCGAAGCACGAAATTCGAAGCACGAAAATATTTTCCAGGGCGAACCTTGTTTTGGCTGGTTTTGCCTTTACGAGGAAGGAAATTCGAAGCTCGAAATCCGAAGCACGAAACAAATAAGAAATCCAAAATTTCAATGATTTGAAAACGCGGAAGGATTTTTGAAATGGGTGCTGTTAGGTCGAGTTTACTGTCGTTAGGTGTCGTTAGCTGCAGTTTGGCGTCGCTCCACACAAGTTTAAACAGGGAGAAACGAAGGCCCAGAATCGGAATTTTTAACCGCAGAATACGCAAAATACGCAAAAAGGGAAGGGACGGAAATGAGGCGATACGGTTCGCTCTCGGTGAGGGCGAGTGACGCGGCATGTTTTTTCGGTATGGCAGTAATTGGTCCATTGGGTGGAGTTTGACAGAAAAAGGGCGGGATGTCGTGTACATGGTGGACACTATTCTCATATTTCTCACCGTTCTCTTAGCAGTTGACTGACAAATCGGTGCGAAAAGTCTAAAAGAGGCGGGAAAAGGATTGCTTTTAAAATTGGTTTTGTTAAAAAAGAGGCACCAACTCAGTTCCTTCCAACATGAGGGATTGTGTCAGTTATATGCTGATTGGGGTGGGGCTCGTTCGCTATGCGATTATTAAAAACCTTAATCCAATTCGAAAGACATCTGGCTCCTAAAAGCCTTCTATTGTGTGGCATTTTATTCTTAGGAATGGACGCTAGGGCGACGGTTCCCTACGGATTTACGCAGCAAGCAACGTTGGTCACCGGTACAACCGCAGTGCTTAATGGAATGGCGACGCCAAATGGCGCCGACACAATGGTCTGGTTCAACTGGGGAACGACGACCGCATATGGAAATAGCACCGGCATGACTTTTGTAGGAAATGGGGATACCGTCGTTTTGGTAACAAATCAAATTTCTGGCTTATCGCCGTTGATGCCCTGTCATTTTCGTCTTGTCGCCAGCAATAGTTCTGGGATCACCGTCGCGGCTGATTCAATTTTTACTTATGGAAAACACGTTTCAACTTGGGGTGACAATTATGCCACCGTCCCCCCGAATTTGACGAACGTTGTAGCTCTAGCTGCTGGCAATTCCCACAATTTAGCATTGAAAAGCGATGGAACGGTTTGTGCCTGGGGCTACAACTCCGTTGGCCAGACCAACGTTCCCTCCACCATTAGCAATATTGTGGCCATCGCGGCTGGCAGGGATTTCAGTCTCGTTTTGAATAGCGCTGGCATAGTATCGGCGTGGGGCGCGAACGCTTCTACGCAGACCAACGTTCCCAGCGGTTTAAGCAACATCATTGCGATTTCCTGTGCCAATTCTTATTCAATGACTCTTAAGAACGATGGCACTGTAAAGATTTTTGGTTTGAGTTCAACAAACGTACCTGCTGGATTAAGCAACATCGTCGCCATCGCTGCGGCAGGCAGTCATTTCCTTGCTCTTAAAGCTGACGGAACAGTAATCCCTTGGGGCAGCAATGGCAAAATCCAAACAAATGTGCCAAGTGGTGCAACCAATATTATTGCGATTGCTGCAGGGGATGTACACAGCCTTGCCTTAAAAAGTGATGGCACAGTTTTTGTCTGGGGAAGTAATCCAAATGGGCAATTGAATATGCCGTCTGACGTATCCAATGTCGTTGCCATAGCAGGGGGGGATTATCACAGTATCGTTCTTAAAAATGACGGAACAACTGAAGCTTGGGGAGGCGGTTCCGCTGTTGCTTCTTCAGGCTTGAGTGACATCACCGAAATCGGCGCTCGCGGTCAACACAACATTGCCCTGGCCGCAGAGCAACAGCCCATATCTGTCAATCAAACTAATTATGGTGTTCCCAATCAATATTTGCCAATTGGTTTGTCGGCAACAGATGCTAACGACGATACTTTGAATTTTAAAATCACTGCTTTCCCAACCACTGGAACTCTTTACCAAAACAACAATGGAATCCCCGGGGTCCCAATCGTTCCTCCTGACGGATCAGTTACGAATAATGGCGGGCTATTCTTCGCGCCCGGAAATTCGTTCGGGACACCTTGCGCAACATTCCAATTTGTCGCCAATGATTCAATTACGGATTCGGTCCCGGCAACAATGACGATTAATATTATTGCCAGTCAGCCGCCGCAGGCCAACACCCAATCAGCCACCATCGTGTCTGGTAACAGCGTATTACTAACCGGGGCCGTAACACCGAACGAATTGGACTCAACTGCGTGGTTTGAATGGGGCACGAACACAGCCTACGGATACCGAAGTGTCCCTGTGATTCTGACCAATGGAAGCAACCCGATTCTATTCACCAATCAAATTATCGGGCTTTCCGCTAATTTTTATCACTATCGTTTGGTGGTGAGCAATGCTTTCGCAACAGCAGTTGGGGGAGATCGCTATTTTGCATTTCATAAGAGGATCTGGGCATGGGGAACCTCTATAGATGACACCGGTTACAAGGCTATGTACGTCCCCGCTGGCTTATCCAATGTTGAATATGTCGCGGGTGGTCCGTGGACTCTTTCTGGCTTGGCGGTAAAAAATGATGGGAATATAGCAATTTGGATGACTCAAACAAATATCCCTCCGGGTTTGGGACCGGTAAGAAGTCTCGCCGGAGGAGAGTCGCACTTCCTCGCACTCCAAGCCGATGGCACGGTCGCGGGTTGGGGTTATGATGGCTACGGCCAAACGGATATCCCGCTGGGATTGAGCAATGTCGTGCAAATCGCAACCGGTCGCAATCACAGCCTTGCGCTGACCAGTTCAGGCAATGTTGTAGCTTGGGGACGAAACACTTCCGGCCAAGTCAGCGTGCCATCCGGGCTTACTAATGTGGCCGCTATTTCCGCAGGAGCAGATACAAGTTTAGCACTCAAAACTGATGGAACGGTGGTGGAATGGGGTTATAATGATGGTTACCCGGTGCCAGCCAATTTAACAAACATCATCGCAATAGCTGGAGGCGACATCCATAACGTGGCGCTCAAAGGTGATGGTACGGTGGTTGCTTGGGGAGATCCTAATAATGGGAAAACGGCTGTGCCTTCAGGATTGAGCAATGTTATAGCGATTGCTTGCGGAGGCGAACATAGTATTGCGTTAAAAAACGATGGGAAAATAGTATGCTGGGGCTATGATGTTTTTGGCCAGACGGAGCCTCCGGCCAACTTGAAAAATGTCGTGTGCATTGCGGGTGGTAGTTTACACAGTTTGGCGCTCGCAGCCAATGAGACGCCGTTGGCAGTAAGTCAGGTGACTGCATCTTCTCCTAACACCGACCTGATTATCACTCTAACAGCAACCGATCCAGATGCTGATCCGTTATCCATCAGGGTTGTCCGTCTTCCTGTTATTGGCACCCTTTACCAGTATAACGCAGGTATTCGGGGGCGAGTGTCAGCGCAAACAACACTTTGATCACGGATTCCGCCGCACGGGTTATTTACGCGCC
>CAIYOY010000357.1 GCA_903927905.1 uncultured Verrucomicrobiales bacterium
CGCAGCAGCTTCGCCAAACAGAAAGTGGTAGAATTATGCAAAGCGTCTTGACCATTTCACGCTTCTGCGGGTCACAGACCCGCGCTCCGTCAAAGCTGCCCATTACCCAAAGTGTCTCAATAGGACACATTGCGTTTGACATGTATGGATTTTAGACGCTTCCGCGCTTTTCGCTCAGATTGGAGCTTGGATTTAGGACCATTTGGCGACAATAAATAGGGCATGCACCGAACCGGATGGTTGTTTTTATTATTTATTTCCGCGTCGTTGGTCTCGGCGGAGGGAACCAATGGCACGGTATTTCTACGGGGAAACCAGATGGGGTATCGACCCGGAGACAGTAAAATTATCGTGGCCTTCAGCAAGGAGCCAATGAACGATCATTTTGAGATTTATGAAACAGGAGCGGTCGGGGGCCGACTCGGATTGGCCAAAGTTTTCTCGGGGAAGGCGAAAGTGATTTCGGCTCATTGGGGCAGGTTCCAGCATCATGTGGAATTGGATTTTTCTGCCCTTAAAAAACCTGGCAAATATGTGCTTCACCTGACTGGAGCGCATCCTGAAAATTATGGGGAAATTCCGATCACCATCGCGGAGACGGCGTATGCTCCCCTGCCCGATGAGTTGTTGGAATTCATGCGAGAACAACAATGCGGGTATAATCCGTTTTTGAACAAGGAGTGCCATCAGTATGACGGGCGCACTGCGGACGGACCGCTGACCAATGGATCGTATTTGAATTGCACCGGCGGCTGGCATGATGCCGGGGATTTATTAAAGTATTTGCTGACTTCGGGAAATGCGACGGCGCAGATGTTGCAGGCGTATGAAATGGGAAAGGACAAGGCGTCGTTGTTTGCGGATAAATACGATGCGCGGGGAAAAGTCGGCGCAAACGGTGTGCCGGACATCTTGGACGAGGCCCGGTGGGGATTGGAATGGATGCTGAAGCTCCACCCTGCGCCGGATCAGCTTTATCATCAGGTGGCGGATGACCGGGATCACAAAGGCTGGCGTTTGCCCCATGAGGAAACGGCGGATTATGGTTGGGGGCCGGGGAGCAATCGGGTGGTTTATTTTGCGGACGGAAAACCACAGGGCTTAAGAGAATATAAAAGTGAATCAACTGGCATCGCAAATTTGGCAGGGCGTTATGCGGCAGCGATGGCGTTGGGGTATAAAAACTTTCAGAAGATTGATCCGGCATTTGCGGAGAAATGTTTGCAGGCGGGCAAAGAGGTTTATGCCATGGGCCGTGCGAAGGAGGGAGTGCAGCAAGGTAATTCTTACGGCGCACCCTATCGCTACGCGGAAACGACCTGGGCAGATGACATGGAATGGGGCGCGGCGGAATTATTTGCGGTGACCAAAGCGCCAGATTATTTGGCGGATGCGAAACGGTATGCGGTCATGGCCGGATCGGAATCGTGGATGGGAAAGGAACAGACGGGGCATTACCAATATTATCCGTTTTATAATACGGGACATTTTGTGTTATCCCGATTTGTTGATGGGGAATTCAAAAAGAAATTGGCGGGGTATTATCGGGAAGGAATTGAGCGATGTATCGCCATGGGCCAAAAGAATCCCTATCGCGCGGGCGTGCCATTTATCTGGTGCTCAAATAATTTGCTGGTCGCTTTGACCACACAAGGATTGCTCTACGAGCGAATGACGGGCGATCACATGTATCATGAATTCATTGTCAAGCAGCGTGACTGGCTTCTGGGACGCAATCCGTGGGGGACTTCGATGTTCACGGGAATTCCCGAGGGCGGAATTTTCCCGCACGATCCGCATTTGATGACCACAAAGATCACGGGGCGACCGGTGCGCGGCGGGTTGGTAGATGGGCCGGTTTATGAGCGGATTTTCAAAGCGCTCAAAGGCGTGAGCGCCCCGGAAAACGAGCCGTTCGCGGCTTTTCAAAGCGAACTCGCCGTGTATCATGACACGGTTCACGATTATTCCAGCAACGAGCCGACGATGGATGGAACGGCTTCGGCGATTTTGATGTGGGTTTTATCGAATTAAGATTATGAAAACCATTTTCTGTTTAATGACCGCAGCGATGACGCTCTCGGCTCTCGCCGAGCCGACAGTGGAATATATTGGAGTTGATCCGCAGTTCGGCGGAGCCAGGGCGGTGGTGGTTGCGGAAGCGGTGCCTTTAGTTCATACGGCACAGCTATTGCCGGTGGATAAGGCGGGGAAACTGGTTGGTTTGAATGACGCAGGCAAGCAGGCGGATCAGGTTTTATTGGATCTCAACGAAGTCATTGGCCGAAAAACGGAATGGGTGAAACTCAATGTCTATGTCGCCCGGGCGAATGCCGTGGCGGCGGTGCAGAATGCGGTGGCAAAGTTTTTCGACGGATCACCCCGGCCGGCGATCAGTTTCGTGGTTAGCGCTCTGCCGGAAACCGGAGCATTGGTGGGCATGGACGCAGTGGCGGCTGGTTCGCCAGGAGCGGTTTCACTTCACTCTAAAGCAGCCGTTTTACCAGCGGGCAGCGCGGTTTATATTTCCGGCCAGGCGAAGGAAGCAACCAATCTGGCGGACTCCACACGCAAGACGCTGGAGAGTTTGGTGGCGACTTTGGAATGGTTGAAGTTGAAGAAATCAGACACGGTGCAGGTGAAGGCCTTTATGCGGCCGATGTCGGATATCGGCGTGGTGAAAAAGGAGTTTGCTAAGTTTTTCGGCAGCCAGTCCATTCCCCCGGCGATTTTTGTCGAATGGATCAGCGCCAAGCCGCAGATTGAAATTGAATTGATTGCCGCCGCTGGCGACAGCAACCCCGGTGCCGCAGAATCCGTTTCCTTTTCCACGCCGCCCGAGATGAAGCCTTCAAATGTCTATAGCAAGGTGGCGAAAATCGAGCGCGGGAAACGGATTTATTTTTCCAGTTTCTACGGCAATAAAGGAACGGGCGCGGAACAGGTCACGAATATTTTTGAAGGATTGGGGGATTGGGCCGCAAAGGCCGGGACGGACATGAAGCATCTGGTCAAAGCCACTTATTACGTTTCCGACAACGACGCCGGCAATCAACTCAACGTCCTCCGGCCAAAATATTACGACCCCACCCGCCCTCCCGCTGCGTCAAAGGCGATGGTGAAAGGCGTGGGATTGGAGGGACGGACGGTGAAGGTGGATATGATTGCGGTAACGAAGTAAAAGGCACGGTGATCACTTACCTTGGCTGGATGCTTGAGTTTTGCTTGGGGGTAAGGGCATGCCATCATTGGTAAAACTTCCTGGCACGAAAGGATGGCAGGAAATAACTTCTATTTTATCTTTTTTCGACTGATTCAACTTCAAAGTCCACGCAATGAGAACAAGCAATGCCACGGCGAGAATCGCGAGTATTCCAAGAAATATTTTCTTCATCATGCGCACAATTTAAAAGTTAGAGTCTCGTTACCTCGTCTCCTACAAAGATTTGAATCGTCGGCTTTTACTTACGTCCTTCGCCGGTATGGCAGTTTCCACGGTGTGCGATATTTCACTCCGACCAAATGATCCGCCAATTTGTCGTTGGTGATTTTTTCGGCCACAGGATCCCAGATAATCTTTTGACCGGTGCGCAGGGATATGTTGCCGAGGTGGGCGACGCTCGAGACATGGTGGCCGACAGCCAGGTTTTCGACGGGTTGTTGGCGGGATTTAACGCAGTCGAGGAAGTTGCGGACGTGGGGATAGCGTTCATCGGGACCTTTGGGAAATTGCGCGGCTTCAAAACTTTTCTTCTTTCGCTCAGGAATGATTTCCCAGCCTTCGTCGTGGATGATCAGCGTGCCTTCGCTGCCGCTGAAGAGGATGCCCCAGGGACGGTTGTAGAGGCCGTTGTTCTGGCCGACTTTGTGTTCCCAGATCAGGGTGTAGCTGGGGAATTCATAGACGGTGACCTGGGTGTCGGGAGTTTCGGAATTATCGTGTAAAACAAATTTTCCGCCGGTCGAGCTGATGGTTTTAGGATGTTCGGGACCCATGGCCCAGAGCATGACATTGATGAGGTGGACGCCCCAATCGGTCATCAGGCCGCCGGCGTAATCCCAGAACCAGCGGAAGTTGAAATGGAAACGGTTTTGATTGAAAGGATGTTTGGGCGCGGGGCCGAGCCAGAAATCATAATCCACCGTCGGAGGCGGCGTGGTGTCGGGCGGGTTCCCCACCCCGCCAAGCCAATCCAGGTAAACCCAACCGCGCACCAGACCGATTTTGCCGAGCTTGCCCGACTGGATAAATTCGACCGCTTTTTTAAAATGCTCGCCACTGCGCCATTGGGTGCCCATCTGGACAACGCGCTGATGGCGGAGCGAGGCTTCGAGCATGGCGCGGCCTTCGTCAATGGTTTTGGCCAAAGGTTTTTCGACGTAAATATCCTTGCCGGATTGACAGGCGAAAACGGTAGGCAAGGCATGCCAATGATCGGGGGTGGCGACGAGAACGGCGTCTATGTCTTTTCTGTCAAGTATTTTACGGAAGTCGCGGCAGGTATCCGGGCGCTGGCCCCGGGATTTTTCAACGATTTGGGCGGCTTTGGCGCTCATGGCATCGTCCACATCGCAGACGATGGGGCAATCCACTTCTTTATTACTGAGGAAAACGCCGAGGACATCGCGGCCCCGACCGCCGGAGCCGATGAGGCCAAGGCGGATTTTGTCATTGGCCCCAAGGACGGATGGAGCGAGAGCCAGGCCGGTCGCGGCCAAGACTGAGGTGTTCAGGAATTGGCGGCGCGAGAGCGGGTTCATAAAATTTTATTCGGCGACGGGAGGCGGGGCAGCCGGATCGGTTGGGTGAACAACTTTGACATGCGAAAGGAAAAACCACGCGACCAAACCGACGACGAGGGAAAGCGCGCCGCAAATCATATACGGCAAAGGACGATTGATTTCGAACAGAGGCACGGCGAAGAGCGGTCCGAAAACGCGCGCGAGGCTGCCGGCACCCTGGGCCACACCGAGATTGGTCCCCTGCTCGTGCGAGGAGGTCAGCATGGAGATCATGCCGAAAACCGGAGGGCGAGTGAGGCTGGAGCCGATGGAAAAAACACCGAGCGCAACGTAGAGGACGGGCCAGGTTTTAGCAGAGGAAATCAGCATCAAACCAATGGCTGCGAGAACGAGGCTGATCCCGATCAGTTTGGGTTCGCCAAGACTTTTAACCAGACGACCGATGAAGCCCCGCTGGTTGACAATCGCCGCAACCACTCCGCAAAAAACGATCAGCCAGGAAACTTTGGCCAAACCATCGCCGGTGGTGGTGTCCACGCCGAAGTTTTTCATGATGAGCAGGCCGACGGTGGATTCGAAGCAGGTGAAACAAAAAGTGGCGAGCGTGAAGACGATGATGAGCAGATTCAGGTTTGGCGTGCGCATGACGTGAATCCATTGATCGAGGTGCGGACGTTGGGTGACGGAATGAGCGCTCGGCTTCCAGCTTTCCGGGAGGCGGGCAAAGGCGGTGACAAAATTGAACGCGCACAGTCCGGCCGCGACCCAACCCGGTGCGGTGATGCCGAAATACTTGCTGGCAAATCCCCCAATGGCCGGGCCGAGAATAAAGCCCAGCCCGAAGGCCATGCCGATGAGTCCCATTTTGGCGGAACGTTTTTCAGGTGGTGTAATGTCGGCGATGTAAGCTTGGGCCACAGTAATATTTGCCCCGCAAATGCCCGCAATGACCCGCGAAGCCAGCACCAGCCAAAGTGCCAGTGTGTGATTGCTTTGTCCAAGGCCGAAACCAAGGATGAGATAGGAAACGGTGGCACAAGCGGTGCTGGTGAGAATGACCGGCCGACGGCCAATGCGGTCCGAGAGGCGGCCCCACAAGGGCGCAAAAACAAACTGCATGAGCGAATAGGAAGCCATGATGGCGCCGACGACAAAACCGGATGCGCCGAAATTTTTGCTGAAGACGGGAATGAGCGGAAGGATCAGGCCGAAACCGATCAGGTCTATCAGAACGGTCAGGAAAATAATTCCAACAGAGGCTTGTTTCTTCATTTAACAATAATAGTTTCAGGAAAATCACCGATGGCACGCTGGAGGCGGACCCGGGCGACTGAATGGTCATGCAACGCCTGGATTTGCGTGGTGCGGGCGGCAGTCAAAGAGGTTTGGGCATTGAGCACATCGAGTTGGATGCCGGAGCCGGCTTTGAGGCGGGCCTCGGCCAGGCGCAGGGCTTCTTCCGCTTGTTCCTGGACTTTTTTCTGGGATTCCAAAACTTCTTTGGCCTGGATGAATTGGGAATAGGCCGTGCGAACTTCAAGTTCGATGTGCCGGGCGGCTTCCGCCACCTCGGTTTTGGAACGAGCATGGAGCGCTTCGGCTTCCTTGATCTTGCCGCGGGTCAATTGACCGTCAAATATATTCCAGGTGAATTGCGCGCCGGCTTCCAAACCCGAAATATCGGCGCCGATGTCATTCCGGTTGTAAGGGTTGTGCCACATGTAGCCGGCATAAATCTGTGCGCTCGGACGGTTACCGGCCCGGGCGTTGACCACGGCTTCGTCCCGTAACATTTCAGCTTTGCGCAAAGCGGCCAGTTCCGGTCGTTTGGCGATGGCTTGGCCGACGGCGGCCGGCAATTCGATTTCGTAAGGCCGGACTTCCAATTTGCCGGACAATTCCAGCGGAATATCTTCCAACACGGTTCGGGGCAGATCAACGCCAAGGACATCGGTCAGATTATCTTTGGCGATGCGAAAGGCGTTGCGCGCGGAAATAAGATTGGGCCGGGCATTGGCCAGTTCGACTTCTGCCCGCAACACATCGAAGCGCGGAACCGAACCGGCATTGAAGCGGCTTTTGGCGTCATCCAATTCGCCGGAAAGGAGTTTGATGGAGGCTTCTTGAACAGCGATGAGTTGGCTGGCCAGCAAAGCGTCTTCATAGGCGATGTAAACGGCCAGCAATGAATCAGCCAGGATCGCTTGATGTTGCAAAATGGCTTGTTCCTTCGTCAACCGCGAAGTTCGGCGCGAAGAGGACATGCGACCACCTTCGTAGATAGATTGCGTCACGCGCAGGTCTGCGGCCCAGTGCTGGTAGGAAGAGGGAAGGTCAGCACCGGCAAAAAAAGGAGGGATTGCCGGGATATGCACTTTCTCAACCGAACCCGGATCCTGCGCGCCGTAGTTCCCTCCAGCCACGACTTTGGGGATCAGGATGGCGCGGGTTTGGATGGCCACGCCGTAACTGGCTTCCAAGTCGGCTTTGCTTTTGAGTATTTGACTGTTTTGTCGCAGGGCGATGTCCATCGCGTCAGCCAGGGACAAAGGCCGGGCAAAGAGGTCGGCACCGGCCACGTTATTGGTCGACGCGCCAACGGCCAGCCGGGCGAGCATCAGGCTGAAGAAAATTGTGTTTAACTGCTTATGAAAAATCATTTGCGCGATAGAAAGTTAGCAAGGGCTGTTCAGAGGGCAACTGAAAACGGCGAAGTGATAACCGTAAACAAAGGCAAAATGAACAAGACTGAAAAGCAAAATGATTGATGGCAAAATGATAAAAGCCAGGAAACTAACGCCCTAAAGCTTTTCTGGTGTCTGAAGCAACGCAGCGACTCGGGCCAGGAGACGGCCGGCACCGCCACCGTCCAAGACGCGATGATCAAAACTCAAGGTCAGATTGGCTTCGGTCACAGGGACGAATTGGGCTTTTTTCTCGTCCCAGCTTGGGACTTTTTTACCTGCACCCATGCCCAAGACCAGGGTTTGTTCAGGCAAGGGAATTGGCGTGGCCCAGGTCAGGCCGAAGGTTCCGAAATTCGTCACGGTCGCGATGGAACCGCCCGTGGCGTCGGTGGGAAGTTTGCGTTGACGGGCCAGTTCGACCAGTTCGTTGTAGCGGGCAACGAGTTCAGCCAGGGGCTTGATGTCGGCACCGCGCAAGACGGGGACGAGAACGCCGTCTTCGGCTTCAACCGCGAAGCCGATGTCTATGGCCGGCGGATGGACAATTTTGTTTCCGACAAGACGTCCGGCGGGAGCACTGTTTTCAGCGAGGGCCAAGGCCAGAGCACGCAAGGCGTAAAGGGCGGGACCGGCTTTGGCTATGCTGGCTTTGCGATGCGCCATCAAGGTGTCAAGTCCACAGGGAAGAGCGACGGTAGCCAGCGGGCGGGCCCAGCTTCGACGCATGGCATCGGCAACAGCCACGCGCATGCTGGAGGCGTTGGTAAGTTTGTGTTTTTCGAGATTGGAAATGAATTTCTCAAAGTCCTGAATGGTGACCCGTCCGGCAGCGCCACTACCGGCGATACCAGCGAGATCGGCGGCGTGCAGGCCGAGTTCGTTCATGCGCGCCTTCATGCGCGGAGACATGTAGCTGGCACCAGCGGCATGGGCGGGGACGGGAAGACCGCGAACAGTGGGTTCGACGCCACGTTTTTTATCCGGCTCAGATTTATGGCCGTTGCCGACGTTGGTTTCGGCAGGAGCGTTTTCGGGTTCAGGCTGGTCGAGGCCGAGGCGTTTGGTTTCTTCGACGCTGACTTCCAAGTAACCGAGAACAGCGCCGACCGGGTAGCTCTCGTTGAGTTTGGCCGTGATTTTTTGGACGCGTCCGGGACAGGGCGAGGAGACGTTCATGGTGGCTTTGTTCGTCTCGACCTCAATGACATCCTGATCGGCGGCGACTTCATCGCCGATTTTGATGAGGAGGCTGATGATGGTGGCTTCGGCGATGGACTCGCCCAACTGCGGCATGATGATGGGGATCTGCGGCATAAATTACATTCGCAAAAGGTTTCGAGCAGCGGCGGCAATGCTGCGGGCGGTTGGACGATGAGCGGTCCAAAGATTTGGGTGATAGGGAATGGGAGTATCTTTGGCGTTGAGCCGTTGCGGAGGCGCATCGAGGAGGCCGAAGCCTTCGGTGGCGACGCGGGCAATGACTTCAGCGGTCACACCACCCCAGGGCCAGGCTTCGCCTACGCAGAGCAACCGGCCCGTGCGCGCGACAGAAGCCATGACGGTGTCGGTGTCAAGTGGTTTGATGGAACGCAAGTCAACGACTTCGATTTCAGTCCCCTCCCCTGCAAGTTCTTCGGCCACTGCGAGAGCTTCGTGAACCATCGCGCTGTAAGCGACGATGGTCAGATCGCGACCGGCACGAGCGATGCGGGCTTTGCCGACGGGCATGGCTTCGGTCGGAAGTTTGTCGGCTTTCAGATGGTAATAGAGATATTTGTGCTCGCAGAAAATGACGGGATCATCAATGGCGACGGCTTCGAGCAACATGCTGTAAGCGTCTTCAACCGTGGCGGGCGTCATGACGATGAGGCCGGGATAATGCGCGTAAATCGCTTCCATGCTCTGACTATGGAACGGACCGCTGCCGGAAGTTCCGCCCGAGGGCAGACGAATGGTAATGGGACACGGAACCTGGGTGCGCCAATAAAGGGTCGCGGCGTGGTTAATGATTTGATTAAAGCCGGGCGTGGAAAAATCGGCGAATTGCATTTCGACGATGGGCCTCATGCCTTCGATGGCAGCACCGATGGCAGCACCGACGATGGCGTCTTCGCTGATGGGCGCATCCATGACGCGTCCGGGAAATTCAGCGGACAAATTTTTTGTGGCCTTGAAAGCTCCGCCGAAGGGCCGACATCCTGGCCGTAAATAAATACGCGCGGATCATCTTTCAGGGCTTTGGCCTGGGCTTCGCGGATGGCTTCGAGGTAGGTGATGCTCACGGTGATTTAAATATTATCGAAGCCTTCGCTTAAATGACGGCAGGAAAGTGCGCACCAGATCTCTTTGTACGGATCTGGAGAGGCTTCGCGCTGGACAATGGCGACGGCGTCTTCGATCTTGCGCGTTTTTTCCTGAGTCATGGTTTCAATGGCCACGGCATCGGCCCAGCCTTGTTGCAATAAATGTTCTTCGGCGACTTTCAGGCAATCGCGGCCCACGGGGCCTTTTTTTAATTTGGGATCAACGTAGCTGGCATCGTCATGCTCACCGTGACCGCAGAGGCGAAGGAGATTGGCGACGACCAGTTGCGGCCCGTGACCGGCGCGGGCTTGATCCACGGCGTGGCCGATGACTTTGAGGCACGCTTCCAGATCGGTGCCATCCACGGTGTGGGCAGCGACACCGTAACCGATGGCCTTATCGGCGAGATTGCGGCAGGCGAACTGGCGTTCGGTCGGCGTGGAGTAAGCGTATTGATTGTTGGTCACGACGAGAACGAGAGGAAGTTTTTCGACGGCGGCTTGATTGAGCGCTTCGTGAAATGCACCGGTGGAGGTGCCGCCTTCGCCGAGGCAGGCTGCGCCGACCATTCCTTTGACGCCTTTAAAGCGACGACCGATCAAAGTGCCGTTGACGACGGAAATCATCGCGCCGAGATGGCTGATCATGGGCAGGAGGCCTTCGCGAGGACGACCACGGTGAACGTTGCCATCGCGACCACGCATGGGACCGAGGGCGGACCCGAGATAGGTGCGGATCCAATCGAGAATGGGTTCGCCAAAAGCCAAACGGCCCGCGCCATCACGGATGAGCGGGGCAAAAACATCGCCTTTTTTAAGGGCAATGCCGAGGGCCACGCTGACGGCTTCCTGGCCACGGCCAAGAAAAACGCCACCATGAATTTTGCCCCCGCGATACAGACTCGCCATTTTGTCATCTAAACCGCGCGCGAGAAGCATGAAGCGAAACGCTTTCAAATACAGCTCGCCATCAGAAGATGCAACGCTCTCCGCAGTCTCGAACATGGGGATAAGTTATGCAGGGTTGGGGATGAATCGCAATGGTTTCTTTGAGCGATTTACGGAGCGCGAGTCTGTGACTCGCAGCAGATGATTACGAAAGACGCGTTGGATAATCTTGAAGTCTTCTGGGTTGGCGACGTGCTGCGAGTCACAGACTCGCGCTCCGCCTCTTCACTTCTTCAATGTCCCGCCTTGATGACGACATCGCCGTTTTTGATTTTGACGCAACAGGTCAGGCGATATTTTTCGGGATCTTTATTCCAGGAATCGAGGACGTTGAGTTCTTCCGGCGTGGGGTCTTCGAGATTTTCCATGCCGCTGACGACTTCCACCGCGCAGGTGCCGCAGTCGCAACTGAAACAGCCCGCCTCCATTTCGACGCCAGCCTTCTCGCCAGCTTCAAGGAGCAATTCGCCAACCGGAACTTCGGCAGAGACATTGGCGGGTAATACAGTAATTTTCGGCATATATCGTGAGGTACGAATACTCGCGAGATGGGGTAAAGTCAAATGGTGAGGAAAACTCGGGTGTGATTTTAAATGCCGGTCAGTAGCGCGGGGAAAAGTGTGCCATTTTGTCTCTTGTACTTTTAAAAGTACTGTATAATGTACGCGTTCATGAAAGATGAACTACTACAGTCACATAAAAGTCAAACGCTCGACGAGCGTTTGTCCAAACATCCGCAGACCTATCAGCAAATGCAACGAATCGTTGATGGGATGGAGGCCGCCATCGCCAACGGGGCCACGGCCGACGAAGCCGAGGCCATGGCCATCGAACAAATCAACCGTTTGGGGCGTGCGCTGCTGACCGACTGGGCCAAGGCCAAGCACGAGCGCAGCGTGGCGGAGCTGCAACAAGAGATTCCGGCCACGATTCGAGACTCAAAAAAAAACTAAAGTGGCAGACGACCTTTGGGCCGGTGGAGCTGGAAGAACAGATTTTGCGCCAGGGTCGGCGTGGTCGCCAAATCCGTCCGTTTTGTTGCAAGGCGGGCGTGACCCCGCGGGGCTATTCCGGCCCGCTACAGCGGGTGTTGACTGATTTTGGGGCGGAAGCGTCGTTCGGCCGGGCGGCGGCTCGGGTCAAAGAGCACTATGGGATTGAGGTGCCCGTGACGGCCGTGCGGCAGATTACCTACCA
Organism: uncultured Verrucomicrobiales bacterium; assembly: GCA_903927905.1. Lineage (GTDB taxonomy): Bacteria > Verrucomicrobiota > Verrucomicrobiia > Limisphaerales > Palsa-1400 > CAIYOY01. The sequence goes on from CAIYOY010000357.1 coordinate 11,879, forward strand.
ACACGCGCGCAAAATCGAACCGGTCAAGCCCGCCAAGCCGAGGTCACCGGCGCAGGCCTTGATTACGGAAATGGACGGCAGCATGGTTCCGCTGATGCAAGCGGGCCAGGAGGGAGATGCCAGAAAGGGCAAGTCCCTCTTCTGGAGCGAGGCGCGTTTGTGCTGCGCGCGCCAGCAGGGGCAGAGCCAGCGCCTCTATGGGGCGACCCTGGGTTCGGCGGAGACGGCTTCGTGGGTTTGGCAGCAGACGGCCGAACGGGCCGGACTGGGCGACCAAACCTTGGTTCATGGCGTCGGGGATGGTGCGCCCTGGATCGCGGAGAAGTTTCAGGATAATTTTGGGGCGCAAGGCCGCTATCTGGTGGATTTTTACCATGTGAGTGAATACTTGGGGGCGGCGGCCCAGGCGATCGCGGGGGCCAAGTCAATTAAATGGCTTCACAAACAAAAGGATAAATTACTTCATGGCAAAGTGGCCCAAGTTTTAAAGACTTTGCAACCGCACG
>CAIYOY010000358.1 GCA_903927905.1 uncultured Verrucomicrobiales bacterium
ACCGCCGACGAGTCCGCCGCACGCCGTTTCCTTGCCGAGGTGGACAGCGCCACCGTGTATTGGAACGCCAGCACGCGCTTCACCGACGGCGGCGAATTCGGCATGGGCGCGGAGATCGGCATCAGCACCGATAAAATCGGCGCGCGTGGCCCGATGGGTCTGGAAGAATTGACCAGCTATAAATGGCTGGGTTACGGCAGCGGGCAGATTCGCGGATAAATTTTCTGTGTCAACCCAGGTTAAAACTTCCGAAGAAAGCGCCCGGTTCATTCGCGAACACAGGCCGAAGGACGGTCTTTTCACCGGGCACGACTGGCGCGTTTCTCCCCGCGCTTTTCCGCTGGATGCCGCCGTTGTCAAAGAATTGGAAACCCTCGGGCGCGTCCTCCTGCAATTTAACAAGGCGGTCAATTTGCTTTACCGTCACAGCCTCGCCGGCAAACAACCCGCCTGGGTCGCGCAATGGCTTGATCAGGGCAAACCGGCTGAGTTATTGGAAATCCAGCGTTCCGCCGCCTTGAAGAACGAAGTTCCCCGCGTCATCCGGCCCGATGTGCTGTTGAATGAAACCGGAACTTGCATCACCGAACTTGACAGCGTGCCCGGCGGCATTGGTTTGACCGCGTGGTTGAACCAAACTTATTCCGAACTTGGCCCCGTATTGGGCGGAGCTGACGGAATGATCAAAGGGTTTGGCAGCATTTTTGGCGATGCCAAAAATGTTCATCTGATCATCTCCGAAGAATCCGCCACCTACCGCCCGGAAATGCAATGGATGGCACAACAGCTTGGGGACCGCTTCAAAGTTCAGGATGCAAAGTTCACCGGCTTCCAGGAAGGCGACGCGGTATATCGTTTCTTCGAGATGTTTGACGTGGCGAATATTCCCAGCGCGAAGAAAATTTTCGAACTCGCCCTCGAGAAGAAAATTCGCCTGACGCCCACGCCCAAGCCGATTTTCGAGGAGAAAATGCTTTTCGCGCTCTTGTGGAATCGCAACCTCCGCCCGTTCTGGCGGCAGGAATTGGGCGAGGGCTTTCTCGATCGCCTGCAAAAACTTGTGCCCTACACCTGGGTCATCGAGCCAACTCCGCTGCCGCCGCAAGCCGCCTTCCCCGGTCTTGACCTGACCGACTGGCAGCAGCTCAAAGCGCTTTCGCAAAAAGAACGCAATCTGATTTTAAAAGTCTCCGGCTTTTCCGACAAAGCCTGGGGCGCGCGCGGTGTCCACCTCGGCAGCGATCTTTCCACTGCCGATTGGAGCGAAGCCGTTGATACCGCCATCAATTCCTTCTCCGCTTCACCGAGTGTTCTCCAGCGCTATCTCAAGCCGCGCCTGGTCGAGTCCGAATGGTTTGATTTCGACAAAAACGAAGTAGTGCCGATGCCCGGTCGCGTGCGTCTATGCCCATATTATTTCGTTAGCGGTGATGGCGACGCGGCCCGCGCCAACCTTGGTGGCGTCCTCGCCACCATTTGTCCGGCGGACAAAAAAATCATCCACGGCATGAGCACCGCCATTCTCGCGCCGTGTTCCGCTTCGTCCCATGACGCCCGCTGATCTCGATAAAAAATATCTCTGGCATCCGTTCACCCAGATGCAGGACTGGTGCGCTCCCGGTGCCGAACCCATTGTCATCGTCGAAGGGCAGGGGGCAATCCTCCGCGACGACCAGGGCCGTGAATACGTGGACGGCAATTCCAGCATCTGGACCAATCTCCACGGCCATCGTCATCCAAAAATGGATGCTGCCTTGCGCGCGCAACTTGACAAGATCGCCCACAGCTCCTTCCTCGGCCTGACCAACGAGGTCGCCCCGCTCCTCGCTAAAATGCTGGTCGAGCTAATGCAGGCCGACGATAAAAACTACCGCGTCTTCCTCTCCGACGACGGCTCCACCGCCATCGAAGCCGGCTTGAAAATGATCCTGCAAGCCCGCGACCAACGCGGCGAAACTCACCGCAAAAACTTCGTCAGCCTCAGTCAAGGTTACCATGGCGACACGATTGGTGCGATGAGCCTCGGCCACAGTAAATTTTTTCACCGTCCTTTTTCCAGCGTCTTGTTTCCCACGCGCGAAGTCCCTGCGCCCGCCTGTTACCGCTGTCCGCACAATCGTGCCAAACCCGAGCGCGGCGCCGATGCCCGCACCACGCGTAAATGCAATTGGGAATGTCTCAATGACCTCCGCACTGTCCTCGATCAACAACCCGAAACCACCGCTGCCTTCGTCCTCGAACCCCTCGTGCAAGGCGCAGCCGGAATGTTGATGCACCCGTCCGGTTATCTCAAGCAAGCCGCCGCGATGTGCGCCGAACGCGGTATCTGGCTGATGCTTGATGAAGTCATGACCGGCTTTGGCCGCACCGGCGCGATGTTCGCCTGCGAACGCGAGCAAGTGCAACCCGATGTCATTGCACTGGCCAAAAGCCTGACCGGCGGTTATCTGCCTCTTGCCGCCACCATCGCCACCGGCGAGATTTTCGACGCCTTCCTCGGCGATTACTCCGAGTTCAAAACCTTTTTCCACGGTCACAGTTATTCCGGCAATCCCCTCGGATGCGCCGCCGCCATTGCCAGCCTCGAACTTCTAGCCGATGAAAAGGTGCAGCAAACGATTGTCCACCGCGCCAATCGTCTGCGCGAGAAAACCCAACTCTTCTGGACCCATCCCAACGTCGGCGATGTCCGCCAGGAAGGGCTCATCTGTGCCATAGAATTAGTGGCAGATTTTGCGACACGAAAGCCATTCCCGATGGAAGACCGCCTCGGCGCCCGCATCTGCGAAGCCGCCAGGAAATACGGCCTTTTGACTCGCCCCATCGGCAACGTCCTTGTCCTGATGCCCCCTTACTGCATCACCGAGCCGCAACTCGATCAGGCCGTTGATGCCTTATGGCGAGCGTTGGGGGAAGTTCTTCCGATTCCGAATATTTGACAACCACGTTTTTATTCAGCCGTCACTTGCGCGACGAAACCGCCGTCCGGCGCAATTTTTATTTTTAAAACATCGCGAGCAGTGACTGATTGTGTTTCGACGGAGAGATGATTCGGGTTGGCTTCGCTGTCGTTGGCATCTTTCCAAATTTTAATTGTGTAATGCCTCTTGCCCAGAAAACTTAATGGCAAATCCACCTGGCGCAAACGACCAGCGAACAGGCCGCCGACATACCATGTCTTCCCTTTACGCCTGGCGGTGACGAGCGCTTGCCCCACTTCGCCGACGAGCACACGGGTTTCATCCCACCAGGTTGGGACAAGCTGAAGGAAGTCGAAGCCGGGCTGATTTTCATAGGCGGCAGGATAATCGGCGAGCATGGGGGTTCGGATTATCGAAGCAAACGTACATCGCTAGTTGATGACCGCGGGTGCCGAGCACGTTCGGCGCGACTCGGTGCGGTTTGAATTCCCCGCGCGGTACCGCGCGGAAACCGCCGAGATGGTAATCCATCGGCCCCGCGATCAAGCGCGTGAAGGCCATCATCAAATCATGTTCCGGCGTGCAACGATTGCTCCATTTCAGATATTCCAGATTCAGCGCGCCTTCGTGATTCATCAAATTCGGATACGTGCGCTCCAGCCCCGTCGGTTTCCAGACGCCGTGCAAATGCACCAGTAAATGGTGTCGCGCCGCCGCCTGTAAAATTTCCTCGGCAAACTCCACATGCTCCTGGTCGTCGTGGTCAAAGAAATCCACCATCAAACCGCTCCAACCCTGGCGCTCAAAAGCAGCGAAAGCTTCCTCCACGCGTCCGCGCAAGGCCGCCTGATGCACCCAAGTCCAGAGCCGCACATGCTTCGATTCGGCGTAATCGTGAATGGCCGCGAGGTCGAAGCCCGGTCGCGGGCGCGTTACGTCCGTGTCCGGGCCGGGGGCGGTGCCTTTCCTGGTTTGTTGATACCACGGCGAGGTGACCCCATCGGTCGAAGTGATGGCGTGAGTTGGAATGCCGGTGCGCGCGCAGAAGTCTATATACTTTTTGTTCATCTCGAACGACAACATCGGAGGACCGGGCTGGCCATCGTAAGTGTCGCCATTCCACCAATGAAACGTGATTTTGCCGGGCTTGATCCACGCGGTGTCCTTGATGGCGGAAGGTTCGTTCAGGCAATAAATCGTTTCAGATTCGAGCAACGCTCCAGGACGGTCGCCAAGCAGGACAACGCGCCACGGCGTTTGCATCGGCAATGTTCGGACAACTTTTGTGCCGTCAGCTCGTGGCGAGAGTGAGCAAACCAATTCATTGGCTGAATTGGTGCCTTTTGGTCGCATCAACGCCATGCCGGCATAATTTCGCAGCGCCGCCTCTGTGATGGCGGCGTAGGAACCATCCTCCCAGGAGAAGGTCAGCGGGAGATCAAGCAACGCGCCGGGCTTGAGCGCATGATTGCGAACCGGCACCACGTCGTGTTCATGTGAGGTTTTGAAATTTTCCAGTGTTTGCGTGTAGGCGATGGGATCTCCTTCGAGGTGAAAGGAAGTCGTCTCGTCGGTGATGGTCACATTGCTGGCGTTGGTGCCGCCCGGCAGTTCATAACGAAAGGTGATGGCGTCGTTGTAACAGCGAAACACCACTTCCACGCGCTCCTGTTTTCGCGTTTCCAGTGTCAACCGTATTTCCGAGAAATGATCTTCCGCGTGATCTACTTTGCCGAATGGAACACGCACCTGCTCGTTACTTGACCGTTCGTGCTCGCCCACCACGCGCGCTCCAGTCAAGAGATCGCCACTGGCCAAGGTTTGCAAGCCAAGGTGGCAATCGGTGAGGACTGCTTTACCGCGAAAGGTGGCTGACCAGGACGGCCCCTTCGAAGCAGTCTCGGGCACAGTCGCCGAAAGCTGAATCCGTTTATCCGGAGAACTCAATTGATAAACTTCGCCTTGAGAAGATCCAGTTAGCGGATGCCGCTTTCTAAATGCCGCCCCAAAATTCCCCGTCGCCCGCCATCCCAGATAACTTTCCATCCCAAAAATCCGAAACGACAGGAACGGCTTGTAATCATTGAACGTGAACAAAAAAGTCCTCTTCCCTTCGCCGAATGTCTCCGGATATTTTGTCGTGAAAAATTTCGCCCCCTCACGATCGGCTTTGATCACCGCCCAATGCCGATGATGCTTCCAACCCGCGCTGCCGACGACGTGAAAGGTGAAGTTGTGCAGCGGATTGCGCGCCTGCCATTTCCAGAAAGTGCGGACGTTGATATTGGTGGAAAAGCCCGCGCGTTCGCCGTAAACACCGTCTTCATCATTGCCAAGGAAATCGGAACTGACCCGGTGGCCGAGATCATACCAGCGGATCTGCTCCCGTTTGCGCGGAATATATTTATAGACCGGTCGCGCCAGGGCCTTTTCCTGCGCGGCGAAGGTGGGATCATTTTTATCCGGCAGATAAGCGCTCGTCGGGTGCTTGTACGAAGCGCAAGAAGTAAACAGCAACAAAAGCAAGGGAAAGCAGTAACAGAGCAATAGTTTAAATCGGCGCATCAACGGCATTTTTAACCTTTAAATTCCGGCAATTAAATCATATTCTTCCGCGACTTTGAATTCGCGCAGCATCCAATTTGTTCTCAACGGCGAGCCAGTCCAATTGGCCGATTGTTCCACCAGCCTGACCCTGCTTGAATATCTCCGGAACAGCGGTCGCACCGGCTCCAAGGAAGGTTGCGCCGAAGGCGATTGCGGCGCCTGCTCCGTCGCCATGATTGATCGCGATGCCGATGGCCAGCCCGCCTATCGCGCCTTCAACAGTTGCCTCGTCCCCGTTTGCCTGATGGACGGACGCGAACTCGTCACTGTCGAAGGCGTCGGCTGCCCGTCGAAACTTCACCCCGTGCAGGACGCGATGGTGCAAAATTTCGGTTCCCAATGTGGCTACTGCACGCCCGGCTTTATCCTTTCGCTTTTTGAAGGCTACTATCGCGACGATATTTCCACCGCCGACAAACTCGATGACCAACTCTGCGGCAACCTCTGTCGTTGCACCGGCTATCGCCCCATCCTAACCGCCGCCATCCAGGCCTTTAAAGACCGTCAGAAAAACGACGCCTTCACCGAGCGTTTGCAAAAATCCGCCGCCACCGAATTGGGCGCATCCGAATACGAATTTGCCGGGGAAAAATTCTTCCGTCCCAAAACCCTGGCCGACCTTCTGCAACTTCGCGCGAAATTCCCCGAAGGCCGCCTCATCGCCGGCGCCACCGAAATTGGATTGGACGTCACCAAGCGTTTCAAAAAACTTCCCATCCTTATTTCCACCGAGGCCGTTGCAGGATTAAAAACCCTGAAAGCCACCGACACCGAATGGCACATCGGAGGAGCCGTCACCTTGACCCAGATCGAAGAAAAGCTCGGCGCGGAATTCCCCGCGCTCGGCGACATGTTGCGCGTGTTCGGTTCCCGCCAAATCCGCAATCGCGCGACCATGGGTGGCAACATCGTCACCGCCTCGCCGATTGGTGACAGCGCGCCCGTCCTCCTCGCCTTGGAAGCAAAAATAGTTTTGGCTGGTGGAGCAGGGGAGCGCACCGTGCCGATAGACGACTTCTTCCTCGCCTACCGCAAAACCGCTTTGCAACCCGGCGAAATCCTCAAAACCATCATCATCCCCCGCCCCGGAGTGCGACCGTCCTCGGTCGCAGCAGCGTCGCCAGCCAAAACCACCGCCGCACCTTCCCTGACGCGAAAAACTTCCTGGCACAAAGTTTCCAAACGCCGCGAAATGGACATCAGCACCGTCGCCGGCTGTTTCTCCCTGGAACTCGACGCCCAAAACACTGTTCGCTTCATCCGCCTCGCCTTCGGCGGCGTCGCCGCCACCCCCGCCCGCGCCAAAAAAACCGAAGCCGCGTTATTGGGAAAAATTTGGAACCAAGAAACAGTCAACAACGTATTGACCCTTTTAGAATCCGAATTCACCCCCATCTCCGACGCCCGAGGCACCGCCAAATATCGTAGTGGCTTAATTTCCGGTCTCCTCGAAAAATTTTATTTTGATACGACCAAAAAATCATCAAGCACTCAGGGGAGCGCTCTTCCTTCACTCTCCACTCATCACTCATCACTCCCCACTCCGCATGAGAGCGCCCATCTCCACGTCACCGGCAACGCCCTTTACTCCGACGACCAGGCTGTCAAACGCCGCTCCCTCGAAGTCTGGCCCGTCTGCTCGCCGTTCGCTTACGCCAAAATCCTGAAGCGCGACGCCACCGCCGCCCGCCAAATGTCCGGCATCCACGTCGTGCTATTGGCCGAAGACGTCCCCGGGCTCAACGACGTCGGCATGCCCGGCAAATCCGAAATCCTCCTCGCCGACAAAGAAGCCCTTTTCCACAACCACATCATCGCCCTCGTCGTCGGCGAAACCCTCGACGCCTGTCGCGATGCCGCCGCCAAAGTCGTCGTCGAATACGAAGAACTCAAACCCATCATCACCCTCCAGGAAGCCATCGCCGCCAAAAGCTTCCACAACGAACCTAATTACATCCGACGCGGCGATGCGCCCGCCGCCTTCGCCGCTTCCGAACACATCATCGAAGGCGAATTCGAACTTGGCGGTCAGGAACATTTTTACCTCGAGATGCACGCAGCCTGGGCCGAACCCGGCGAAGACGGCACCATGCTCGTCACCTCTTCCACGCAACATCCCTCCGAGGTGCAACTCGTCGTTTCCGAAGTACTGCATTTGCCAATCAACAAAATCGTCGTGCAATGCCCGCGCATGGGCGGCGGTTTCGGCGGCAAAGAAACTCAGGCCGCGACCCTCGCCGCGCTCGCCGCACTCGCCGCGCAGAAAACCGGCAAAGTTGTCCGCGTCCATTGGAACCGCGATCAGGACATGATCCTGACCGGCCATCGCCATCCGTTTTTGGCGCGATTCAAAGTCGGCTTTGATCACACCGGAAAATTGACCTCGGCCAAAATCCACCTGTGGTCGAATGGCGGCTGGGCCCTCGACCTTTCACAATCTGTGACCGACCGCGCGTTGTTTCACCTGGACAATTCATACTACATCCCTAACGTCGAATTCAGCGGCCAAGTCGCCAAAACCAACATCACGTCGAACACCGCCTTCCGTGGATTCGGTGGTCCCCAAGGCATGTTGGTCATCGAAGAAATCATGGATCGCGTTGCGCGAAAACTCGGCGTTCTCCCCGAAGTGATTCGCGAACGAAACCTCTACCAAGGCACCGGCGAGACCAACACCACCCATTACGGCCAGGAGATCGAAGACAACCGCATCCAAACCATCTGGCACGAACTGAAAAAATCCAGCGAATTGGAAAAGCGCCGAAAAGAAATCACCGCTTGGAACGCGACCCAGCCGAATCGCAAGCGCGGCCTCGCCATCACCCCTGTAAAGTTTGGCATCAGTTTCACCGTCACGCATCTCAATCAGGCCGGCGCACTCGTCCACCTCTATCAAGACGGCACCGTCCAAGTGAACCACGGCGGCACCGAAATGGGTCAGGGCTTGCACACCAATATGCGCATGATCGCCGCGCGCGAATTGGGTGCCCCGCTGGAATCCGTCCGCGTCATGACCACCAGCACCGACAAAGTGCCCAACACCTCCGCCACCGCCGCGTCCGTCGGCACCGACATCAACGGTGCCGCCGTCAAAAACGCCTGCGAAATCCTCCGCGCCCGCCTGCTCCCCGTGGCGCAGCGTTTGCTGACGGAGCGCGGGTCTGTGACCCGCAGCAGCCCGAACCAGACCAGCCCGCCAAATAATTTACCCGCGACCGCTTCATCCACGACCGCCGCAGAAAACATCATCTTCACCAACGGCCTCGTCTTCGACCGCACGCGCCCCGACGTCCAACTCAAATTCGCCGACCTCCTTCGCGCCGCCTACATCGAACGCATCAGCCTTTCCGCCACCGGCTATTACGCCACCCCGAACATCCATTGGGATCGCGCCGCTGGCCGGGGCAAACCCTTCCATTACTTCGCCTGTGGTGCCGCCGTCGCCGAAGTCGAAGTGGACGGCTTCACCGGGATGCACAAAATGTTGCGCGCGGATATTTTGCACGATGTCGGCGAAGCCATCAACGAAGGCATCAGCCGCGGCCAGGTCGAAGGTGGTTTCATCCAAGGCATGGGCTGGCTGACCACCGAAGAACTCAAATGGGACGACAAAGGCCGACTCCTGACCCATTCCCCCGACACCTACAAAATTCCCGCCATTGGCGACGCCCCAAAAATTTTCAACGTCAACCTCCTGAAAAACGCCGCGCAAAAAACCGTGGTCTATGGTTCCAAAGCCGTCGGAGAACCGCCGCTGATGCTGGGCATCTCCGTCCGCGAAGCCCTGCGCGACGCCGTAGCCGCCTTCGGTTCCAAAAAAGGAGAAGTCCCACTAGCTTCACCCGCGACGTGTGAGGCGATTTGGATGGCGATGCAAAGTAGAGATGAAGCTATTTAGCTCCGTAATCATCTTCTACTTCGCTTACAAGAGTTTTAATTTTTTGAAAATCATGAGTTGCCAACGCCTTGATTTGAATTTGCCCCTTCAAAAAATGACCTTCAATGAAGGAGCCAAATGTTTGAAATGGTTTATTGGCGCGAATTATAAGGTCTCTGGGTGACCAGCCAGCACTCGGCACCGAAACTCTCTCTTTTGTAAGGTGTGCAATGTGTTTGTTTATTGAGCGATCTTCTTCTTCTAAGAGAAACCTACCAGGGTTCTTAAAGGTTAAATAATGTGAAGCTTTAATGTCGGTGTCGTAACCTTTATCATCAAAGAAATCATTGATTATCCGAATGTTCATCAATACCGATGCAAGAATTCCTCGCTCGACGATATGACAATCTTCGTGAAAAGGATTATCTTTAATATCCCCATCCGCAGGTTTAAAATGCTTAAGCCAAAGATGATGTGCGAACGTTTGTAGCATGCATCCCTTAAGCTTAAGCCAGCCATTGGCAAGTTCAGTTTTTGTCGGGCTATATTTTGGCATATGACACTCTTGTTGTTCCGTTTTTATTATATTTAAATTAAAGGTGTTCCAAGGACTTTGAAAGACAAGACAGTAATGCCTAATATCGCAGATCATTTATCTATTCTTGGGTTGGATTCGTGTGATTCGGAATCACAACTCAAGGAAGCGTACAGGAGCGAGATGAAAAAATGGCATCCTGATTTTTTTCAAGATGACAAAGTTATGTACGCTAAGGCAACAGAACGTGCCAAGCTGATTAACGCGGCTTTTGAATACTTTTCCGAATTGATTGAATTAGGCGATTTGGTTGGTTTAAGGTCGCAACAACCACCAAAATCTAATCGATACCAAACTCGCCATGCTTATCGTCAAAAGCCATTTAAACCCGGATTTCCAGCCGCAAGCGTAGTAGAGGTTTTTATCAAATCGTCTCATATTATTTCGTATGGTTATGAGCGTGGCAGCCAAACTCTGTATCTCAAATTTGAAGGGGATATTGTTTATTCATACGAGAATGTCCCCGAATCGGTTGTTTCAGAATTTGCCGATGCCGCTTCTCACGGCAGATTTGCGCATCGCTATATATATTATAAATTTAATTCCAAGCGGTTGTGAGACGATTCAATTGATAAAGTTGAAATTTAATGAGATCCAAAAAGCCTAATCGTTTTCCGCCTTGAGCATTTGGCCAAAAACGTTACATTATCAACATGAAGAACTGGATTGTCGCTGACCCGGAACATCTGGGTGGAAGTCCGCGTGTGCGTGATACGCGCATTTCTGTCTCTCTTCTCTTGGAATCATTCGCGGCTGGCATGACCGTGATGGAAATCGTTGATGCCTATCCGAGTTTGACCGAAGAATCAGTGCGTGGAGCAATGCAGGAATTGGCCCATCAACAGGAACTGCAACCAGCGTGAGGATTCTGCTGGACGAAAATCTTCCCCGTAAGTTGGTGGCCGCATTGAGCGCCGAGGGGCACGAAGTAGCGTCAGTGCATACGCTGCGAATGCAAGGTTTGGATAATGGCCGACTTTACCAATTTGCGATTCAAAACTTTGATATTTGTTTCACGCGCGATTTCGGTTTTGCCCACAACGTTCGCCAAGGCCAGACCCCGGCCAATTTCAAATTATTACGCGTGATTTTACCACAAAAACCTCAGGATGAATTTGTCCTCGATTTTATTTCTATCTTTCGCACCAGTGACCTTGCACAATTTCAACATGGCGACGATTGGCCATGAATAGCGATCGGTTTGGAATTCAATTTTACAAAGGTTGACGCAGCCCGTTGGTGTCCAGCCTTCAGGCTGTCCGGGTACCTGACTCTCGCAATCGAAACCCAGACAGCCTGAAGGCTGAACACCAACTTCCCCCTCCACGAAAAAAGCCTGTAACCTTTCCCCATCGGCGTAAATGTATAGGTAGATGATGAACGACGACATGACATTGGTGCGCGACTATGCCGAGCGCAATTCCGAGGAGGCGTTTGCCACCCTCGTGTCGCGTCATGTCAACTTGGTCTATTCCGTCTCGCTGAATCAAGTCCGCGACCCGCATCTGGCCGAAGAAATCACCCAGGCGGTCTTTATCATTTTGGCGCGCAAAGCCGGATCGCTCAATTCCAGGACCATTCTCTCCGGCTGGCTTTGTCGCACGGCGCGCAATGCCGCCTTCAACGCCCTGAAAATGCAGCAACGCCGCCAACGCCGCGAACAGGAAGCCTATATGCGATCCACCTTGAACGAATCCGATGGCGAAGAAGCCTGGACCCAAATCGCCCCGCTCTTGAGCGCCGGTTTGGAACAACTCGGCGCGGAAGATCACGACGCCGTGGTCCTGCGTTTTTTCGATGGCAAATCCATGAACGAAATCGGCGCCGCTTTGGGCGTCAGCGAAAACACCGCGAAAACCCGGGTCAGTCGCGCCGTGGAAAAATTGCGCAAATTTTTCCTGCGCCGTGGCAAGGCCCTTTCCGCCACCGTCATCGTCGCCGCGCTCTCCGCCAATTCCATTCAAGCCGCGCCTGTCGGCCTGGCCACGTCCATCACCACCGCCGCCAAAGGAACCGTCCTGACCGCGTCCACCACAAAAATCATCATCACCACCTTAAAAATTATGGCTCGCACAAAAATAAAAACCGCCGTTATCATTACGCTGTCCACACTGCTGGGACTCGGCACCCTCGTGGGATCCTCCCTGTTATTCATGAAATGGCGCATGCACTCGCAAATCAGCAATACCCAAAACAAGATCGCCACCGGACAACGTGTCAATCACACCCAAGGCGCGACTATGATAGATCTGAAACCCTTCATCAACACCGCCCTGACCGATTCCCCATCCTCACCGAAAAACATCAAAGCGAATAATCTGGCCCAATTACCCATCGGCACAAACCTCTACGCCGGTGTGCCGTTCGATGTCGAAGGCACCATTCAACTCATGGGCCTCTGCTTCAAAAAGAAATACGGAAAAACATACCCGCTCAAAGCCGAAAACATTCCCATCGGTCGCGACTGCGCGAAGATTCATCTGTTGCACGGTGAAAGCGACATTCCTTGGGAGCAATCCGGCATGTCCGTGGCCAAACTCGTTCTGCATTACGCTTCGGGTTCCGACGAAGAATTGAACCTCATCGCTGGCGAACAAGCCTTCGATTTTTGGGGTCCTCTCCAAAGCTACGGCCTGCGCGATAAACCCGCAATCAAACCCTCCCCCGGCACCGAACTCGCCTGGAGCGGCACCAATCCATGGGTCAAAAAATGGCTTCCCCAATTCAGCCTGCGCCTTTACCGAACCACCTTCACCAATCCCCGCCCCGCCGAATCCATCACCAGCGTGGACTACGTCTCCACCATGGCCCGGGACACCGCTCCATTCCTGGTCGGATTGACTGTGGAATGATCGGGAAGGTAGCGCGCAATTTCCCAATCCCAAAGGGATTGTGTCATTCAGCCCAGCGGTTGCGCGTTTCGCGCTACCCTGGGTATCGTACATCCAAATCCATCAACCCCAACGGGGTTGTGTCAAATTACGACATAACCAGCGGAAACAGCGTCTTGCCCAATCCGGCTGGAAAGGTCATATTATTTTCATGTTGGCCGACGAGCAAATGAGACCTGAATATATCGCCATTTTGCGGCGGATGACATGGGATGAGAAGTGGATAATGATACACAAGCTCTATCGGGATGATCGGAATTTAAGACTGGCCGACATGCGCGCACAACATCCCGACTGGTCTGAGGAACAGGTAAAAAGAGAAGTTAATTGCATCATTCTCTCGATGCCGGAAGGTTAGCATTTCGTCCTCTTTGTTCCCCTTTCAAATAATTCGTGTAAATTCGCAAAATTCGCGGACAGTCAATTCTAATTGACAAAATGTAGTCACTGTATTACTCTTATCTTCAAGATGAATAGGGAAATGGGACATTTGCACACTGCGCCGGACCGGGCCGGGAATCAAAAAACCGCCCTGATCTCCCCATGGTTTTCCTTCCCATCGTCATATTCACATCAATTAGCACCATATTTATCCTGAAAATAATCGGTAATTATGAGCAATTGTGGCCAAATATGAGCTATTATGACCTTTGGGGGGGGTAAGGGGTACATGAGTTCTTTCACATCAAATCCTGTAGGCCGGGTACCCTTACCCGGCGTTCACCGCTTATGATTATAATACCGAAGCCATTGATTAAGAGCACTTTTGATCGGAAAAAAATGCTTAAATGTGGGCACCAACCACCAGTGCCATTGAAAACTGTCGTGGTGCGATCAAAACCGGACAGATCTGTGCGGTCAAAAGCGGAATAATGCTTGGACCCCATTGTCAGGGTATTATTCATCTCTATAATCCGTGGCTGCTTTGCCGGAAGATAAGGCTCTGCGGGGACGCAACCTGAGCGCCGTGCAAAGCCTGGCAGACGTCGGCTGGGTCACTTTCGGGTGGCCCGGCTAGCCCCCGCCGGTGCCAGTTCTAAAGCGAAAAATCCATACTCTTCTGCCATACTGGCGACTATGAAAAACAACTGATTCGTCGTTTCTC
>CAIYOY010000359.1 GCA_903927905.1 uncultured Verrucomicrobiales bacterium
CTCATTGGCATTCTAGTTGACTCTGACCACGGCGGATTACGTCCCGCCCACCACGCTCGCAGCCCCTTCCCCAAAACTTAACCCTCACCTATGTCCATGCCTGAACCCTCACCCATGTCCTTGCACCATACCTCTCGCCTGACGTAAAGCCGGTGCGTCCCGCCCGGCGGATAAAACCGTGGTCTGTTCCAAAGACCATCACTACAATTTCATCACCCTGGCCCTTGGAGCGCACCACTTTCCCGCCCGTACTCCGCGCAAGGATGGGGCGGCGTATCGGAGAAATAAATTTCACGGCAGGACATCAGAATCGGGGCGAGCTTTACATGTGGGCGGCTTGCCAACCGCATTGATTTGGTAGCTGGTGTTGAAGGTGTGTTTGGTGTCGTTGGGGCAGAATGGCAATGTGCCGTTTGTGCCACGGCCCAAGTAAGTCTGAAGGTCGCTTATGGTTGCAATGTCGGTGGAGCTTTTTTTATTTTCCAAAGACCATTGCTGCTTGGCACCATCAATCAATCGGAGGTTGTTAATGCAGGCGTTCTGGCAACTACAGGTGCGGGCTCGAATAAAATTGGGCAAGGCGATCGCACCCAGAATCACAAGCGCAATAATCGCAGCCGGAATTAACCACAGATTTTGAGATTTAAGCCTTTCGCTCATTTGATCTGCTTGTGCCGGAAACACGTCACCAAATGATCATTCACCATTCCTGTCGCCTGCATGTGCGCGTAGCAGATGGTTGAGCCGACAAAGTTGAAGCCGCGCTGTTTCAAATCTTTGCTCATGGCATCGGATTCTTTCGTGCTGGCGTGGACGTCCTTCATCGTCTTGCAATTGTTGTTAATCGGTTTGCCATCCACGAAACGCCAGATGTAAGCGTCGAAGGTGCCGAATTCTTCCTGAATCTTGAGGAAGGCTTTGGCGTTTTGCACGGCGGAGGCGACCTTGAGCCGGTTGCGGATGATGCCGGGATCGGCCAGCAGCTTCGCAATTTTCGCCGCGTTGTAGCGGGCGACTTTTTGCGGGTCAAAATTGTCGAAAGCCTTCCGATAATTCTCGCGCTTCTTCAAAACCGTGTGCCAACTCAGGCCCGCCTGTGCGCCTTCCAGAATCACAAACTCAAACAACTTCTGGTCGTCATGCAGCGGCACGCCCCATTCAGTGTCGTGATAGGCGACGTAGAGATCGTCGGTGGGCCAGGGACAGCGGGTGATATTGCGGATTTCAGATTTCGGATTGCGGATTTTGGTAGGCATGAATTCGTGGATTGAAATTTATTTCCGGCCATGTTTCCTGGCTTGATCAGCCTCTTTGGGCGTGAGGGATGTTTTCCAACGAAGGGTTTTGATTTTGCGTAACAGACGGGACTCTCCCAGCGGTGTGCGTTTTGCGGGAACCTGTTTTTCAGCGAGCAAAGCTTGATAGAAAGACTCCCAGGTTCGGCCATGTTTGCGCAGATCAATTATGACTGCCGTCTTTTCACCAGGAGGATTAATGACAAAGCTTATGCCACGCATAACGTTACGATATATTTTTCATGCGAGAATGCCAGACGATTGTTGATTGTTATTTGCACGGCGCATGGGGTGATTAAGTGGTGAGACCAGGCAATTGCCAAGGTCGTCCATATTCGCGCCAGCAGTCTTGGACTGCGGTTGTCCTCTACCGCTTTTGGCGCGTGGTTAAGTGCAACCTGTGCCCAGCAGAGGTGATTTTAATCACTCATTCGGAAGGGGGGATGGATTCCACGTCTTTTGGACTGATCACGCAAAAGCGCCAGAGGACTGGCGCAGTCCAAGACGCTTCGCGAGATATTAAAACTATTGAACTGATCGCACTGCCTGAATAAATGCCCGAACCTTGTCATGATCCTTCTTCCCCGGCGATGCTTCCACCCCGCTGGAAACATCCACGCCAAACGGCTGCACTTGACGCACGGCTTCCGCCACATTTTGCGGCGTCAATCCGCCCGCCAAAAAAATCGGTTTACCAAACTTTTTCGCTTCCACCGCCAATTCCCAATTAAATTTTTCCCCAGTGCCGCCCTGTTTTCCCGCCACGAAGCTATCGAGCAAAAAGGCATCGGTGGGAAAATCTGAGAGCTGGTTTAGCGAGTCCGCGTCCTTGATCCGAAATGCCTTCATGCTCATCACGCCGAATTGGGTGCAAAAATCCGGCGTTTCGTTGCCGTGAAATTGCAGCAGGCTCAGATCGCATCGCCGCATCGCCAGCATCACCAATTCCGGTTCCGGATTAACGAACACCCCCACGCGCAGAATGTGTGGCGGCAGTTTGGCCGCGATGGCCTGGGCCGCTTCAATGGAAACGCACCGAGGGCTGGCCTCATAAAGCATGAACCCCAACGCATCCGCCCCAGCTTCCACCGCTGCCAGCGCGTCGTCCAGGTTCGTGATCCCGCAAATTTTAACCTTCGTCTCCATATCATCAATTAAGCACACATCTGCACAATTTGACAGCACGGTTCCACAATGATTCGATACCGTGAAACCGCCTTCTCCCACCCATGATGCCGCCAGCTCCACGCCGCCATCAGAGCGTTACGTGCTCGCGCCACGACGACCAGTTCCATCGTTTCGTGCGTCACCTTGATGACAAAAAGATGGTTCTTCTCCGCGCTCCAATTTAAATCCGCCGCGTCCGTGTCCGAAAGACTGCGGCGAAACGCCTCCGCATCCGCCGCCAAATTATCCGCCGGCACCAGTTGCTGGCAATCCAACCAATAACCCGCATCAAAATCATCCGGTTCGCTTCCTTCCGGCAGCGATTGGCTTTGCACCAACGCGGCCCAATCCAGCGGGGCCAGTCCGTTTTCGGTGACCAGTTGCTCGAATACCGGCGTTGCCCCGATGTTCTCAATCGTCAGCGTGCCGGTGCCGTCCAGATAACCTTCCTCCAGCCATTTATGATACCACGTCATCGCGTCCGCTTCATTCGCGCCGGTCCCGATGAGGCAAACCATGGACGATGCTCCGGTGGTTATTCGGCTGACGGTGCCGGTTAAAAAAAACGCACTCATGCTGAAAGCAAAACAAATTAAGTCACTTTTGGCAACCCGGACACCAACACGTCGTGCGTCCGCCAATCTGCGCATGACGCAAAGCTGTTCCGTCCCTCGAACAATGGCCGCCGCGCTTCCATCGGCGATGAAAGAACCACGACTTCGGCAAATCCCCGTCATTCGTTCCCACAATCCGCAACGCGTGACGGCAGACAAATTGCAGACTCCGATAAAGTCGTTTTGATTCCACGGCATTGATTTTTCCTGCGGCCCGGCGCGGGCTGATCTGCGCCTGCCAAAGAATCTCATCCGCCATCCAATTGCCCACGCCGGGAAAACGGTTTTGCATCAGCAACACCGCTTTGATCGGTGCTTTGCCGCGACGCTTGAGAAATTGCTGCATGACAGAGATTGAGAATTCTTTTGATAGAATTGCGACCGGCTGCGAGGCCCACCAGTCCGGTGGATTTTTTCCAATATTGAATCGAACCCGGCCAAACTGTCGCGGATCATTGAAGACCAGGGTTTGCTTCTTCTGCCGCAAGACGAGGTGATCATGTTTTCCGCCGACGAAGGCCGAAGTTTTTTCCGCGCTCAATTCTCCCGTCATGCCCAAGTGGATTCCCAGCCACGCATCCCTGGAAAAATGGAATAGCATCTGTTTGCCGTGAGCCATGGACTCCACCAGCTTGGAACCGGTCAGCGTTTTCTTCAACTCGTCGCTTTTGTAGCCGCGAAAAATCCGCTTTTCCCCGTGCAATTCCACGGCAAGGATTTTTTGTTTGAGGCCGCAGTTCCATTGTTTGCGATTAAATTCAACTTCCGCTAATTCAGGCATGGGACGGAGTGTATGGGGACGGCTAATTCCTGGCAACGGGCAACCATGCTGCGACGCTGATTTGTCACCGTCTTTTTTAGTGCAATATTTTAAAGCCTGTGCGATAAGTAATACCGGCAGGGTAATTTCAAACCTCCTATCCTGCCAGAAAGTCGTTGGAACTATTTTATGACAACGAACGATGACATCGCCAAACGAGCCTACGAACTGTGGGAAAAAGACGGACGCCCCGACGGTTGCCACACGGAACATTGGTTGAAAGCCGAAGCCGAGTTGCGTCCCAAAACATCCGACGCCGCCAAACCGGCCCGGAAACCGCGAGCTAAGAAGGCCGCTCCCGCTGCGCCGCAGGTTTGATTGCTGGTCTGTTTATGCCAGCAAGGCCGGGATCACTTTCCCCGCCACATCAGTCAACCGAAAATCCCGTCCTCCGTGCCGGAAGGTGAGCTTTTTGTGATCAAATCCGAGCAGGTGCAAAATGGTCGCGTGGAAATCATGCACATGCACCGGATTTTCCGCGATGGTGTTGCCGTATTCGTCCGACGCCCCATATACCGTCCCGCCTTTCACTCCCCCGCCCGCCATCCACGATGAGTAGGCTGAATTATGATGCCCACGACCGCGTCCTTCGCCCACCGGACTGCGGCCAAATTCCGTGGTCCAAACCACCAGCGTGTCATCCAGCATCCCGCGTGATTTCAGATCTTTCAGTAAACCAGCGATCGCCTGATCCACATTTTTGGCCAGCGGAATGTGTGTTTTCATGTCGGCGTGCGCGTCCCAATTATCGTGCGAGCCGATGTCAATCAACTCGATGAACCGCACGCCACGCTCCGCCATCCGGCGGGCCACCAGGCATTGCCAGGCGAAGCCTTTGTTGCTGCCACGTTCAAGCCCGTATAACGCCAGCGTTGCGTCTGTTTCTTTGGACAGGTCCAGCACCTCGGGCATTTCGCGCTGCATGCCGAAGGCGGTTTCAAAGGATTTAATGCGCGCCGCCAGCGCCGAATCGGTGGATCGTTGCTGCAGATGTTTACGATTGAAACGGTCGAGCAAGCCCAATTCCAGATTCTGGATCTCGGGCGATTGTGATCGCCGAATCAAATCAGGAATCGGTTCCGGCCCGGCCACCACGCGCGTTCCTTGATGGCAGCCCGGTAAAAAATCCGCGCTCCACACCTGGCTGCCCGCATAGGGCAATTCCGGCGCGAGGACGGCGTAGGAGGGTAGGTTTTGGTTCTCTGTTCCCAAGCCATAGCTCACCCAAGAACCCAGGCTCGGACGTTTGAACGAGACGGATCCGGTATGAATGCCGAGGGTGGCCTGGAAATGGTCGTTATTGTCGCCGTACATGGAGCGGACCAAACAGATGTCATCCATACATTCCCGTACAAAGGGAAACAAATCGCTCACTTCGGTGCCACATTTGCCACCGCGTTTGAATTCCCAGAGTGGAGCCAGATAGCGCGAATTGGTCGGTTTGGCGGACGATTCGGGCTTCCACGCGTCGGCCATCAGCTTGGGTTTGGGGTCAAACGTGTCCAAATGCGAAACGCCGCCCGACATATAAAGAAAAATCACCCGTTTGGCTTTGCCGGGGAAATGGGGTGCGCGCGGGGCCAGTGGATTTTCTTCGTCGCCCGATTCATCGGCCAAAAGTTGCGAAAAAATCCCCGGCAGGAGAATAGACCCGCTGACCAGCGAGCGGATCGCCTGGCGTCGGCTGCAACCATAATTGGGATGGATAATTCGGCTCATGTTTCAGACGTTCATTGGACTCAGTCGATAAAGAAAAATTCATTGCTGCTAAAAAGCACCCGGGCGTAACTGGCCAATGCCGCGCGGGCCTGCAAGTCCGGCGGCACCTTTGTTCGCTTCATTTCTTCACTGCATTTTTTGAGGTATTCCCGGCCGATATTGATTTCCTCCTTGGTCGCGGGCCGGCCAAACGCCAGTTGATAAGCGTAATTGATCCGCCCCGGTTCCTTTAATTGCGACAGCCCGAGACGAACGGCAAATTTGTCCGCCTGTTCATGCGCGAAGGGGTCGTTCATCATGAACAACGCCTGAGTGGGTGAGATATTGACGGGGCGTTCACCGGTCGGCGCGTTCGGGTCGGCGCCATCGAAAACCTCCAGAAACGGCTGCTGCTTGATTCGTTGCTGCATCAGATAAACGCTTCGACGGTTCGTATCATAGGTCGCGATAAACGGCTTATGCTGCGAATATTTCCATTCGGACTCCGGAGGGAAAGGATGCGCCCCGCCCATGGACGGGTCCAGTGCCCCACTAATGGACAGCATGGCGTCCCGGATTTCTTCCGCCTCCAATCGCTGCCGGTTAAAACGCCAGAGCAATTCATTATTGGGATCGTTGCCCGCGTTTTTGACGTCGTCGCTGCTGGCCAGTTGATAAACCTGCGACAGCATCAGCAACTTGTGCATTTTCTTCACCGACCATCCGCCTTCCATAAATTTGGTGGCCAGAAAATCCAATAACTCCGGATGCGTCGGCAATTTGCCGCGTATGCCGAAATCATTCGGCGTCTGCACCAGTCCGTGGCCGAAATGAAATTGCCAGAGGCGATTGGCCATGACGCGAGCGGTGAGCGGATTCTTGGGAGCAGTCAACCATTGCGCCAATTCCAACCGGCCGCTGCCTTTCTCTTCCGGGGGCAATTTTTGCCCGCCAAGAATCTGCAAGAAACCGCGCGGAACTATGTCCCCCAGATTGGCTGGCTCGCCACGAAAATGAATGGGCGCATCGGCCGGTTTTCCTTCGCTGACGGCATAGGCCCGTTCCACCACCGGCGCTTCGGCTTCCAACGACTTTTGGCGCGTCAGCACATCTTCCAGCGCGGCTTTTATCTCCAGCAACTTTTGCTCCTGCTCCGGGGTGGGCATTTCGTCCGCCACTCCCTTGACCGCCCCCTTGCGCTTGTCAAACCGCTTATACTTCCGTTTTTCATCGGTCAATTTTTCCGCCTGATCATCCAGTTCCGCCAACTCCGCCTGATACTCGGACAGGCCCGCCGCATTGGTCCCAAAAACCAACGGCACAAAATCCTTTGGATGTTTGTAAACTTCCGTGCCGGGGAACGCATACTTGGTGCTGCTGAAAATCCCGTAAAGCGCGTAGTAATCGCTGGTCGGTATCGGATCAAACTTGTGGTCATGGCAGCGCGCGCAGCCGATGCTCAAGCCCAGCATCGTTTTTCCCAGATTATCAATCGTGTCATCCACGGTCAGATGAAACTCCATTGCGCGCGACCCGAACCGCCGCGAAATCGCCAGGTAACCGGTGGCGATGATATGCTCCTTTTTTTCCTCGTCCGTTTTCGAAGGTAATAAATCTCCGGCGATCTGTTCGCGCAGAAATTCATCGTAAGGCTTGTCCGTATTGAACGAATTGATGACGTAATTCCGGTACTTGTAAGCGGTTGGCACGGGAAAATCTGAATTACAACCGGAGGTGTCCGCATACCGCACCAGATCCAGCCAATGCCGTCCCCATCTTTCTCCGTAATGCGGCGACGCCAGCAAGCGATCCACTACTTTCTCAAAAGCGTTTGGCGAGTTGTCCTTTAGAAACGCATTGATCTCCTCTGGCGTCGGCGGCAATCCGATCAAATCAAACGTCGCCCGTCGAATCAAAGTCCGTTTGTCCGCCGGACCGACCGGCGACATTTTTTTCTCTTCCAATTCCGCCAAAATAAAACGGTCCACGTCCGTTTTGATCCAAGTCGTGTTGGTGATCTGCGGGGGAGGGGAATTGGAAATGGCGTGGAACGACCAGTGCGGTGAGGTTTGAAATCGCGCCTTGCTGATCACCACCTTGCCATCGCGCGGATCAGGCGCGCCGAGATGGATCCACGTTTCAAAATCTTTGATCTGCGCCGCCGTGAGCTGGCCTTTGGGCGGCATCTGTAAATCGGGATCGGTGTAACGAATCGCCTTGACCAACAAACTTTTTTTGGTCGAGCCCGGCACAATGGCCGGGCCGGATTCCCCGCCTTTGCGCAGACCATCGCGCGAATCGAGCAGCAAGCCGCCCTTTGGCTTCTCCAGTTTGCTGTTGTGACATTTATAACATTTGACCACGAGGACGGGCCGAATTTTCTTCTCAAAAAACTCGATGCCATCCGGCGCGGGGGTTTTGGGCACAGCGGCGCGAAGGCAGAATCCTGCCAGCAGGAAAATCACCGCGATGACCCATTTGTGCCGTTTTAAAAACATGCTTTTGTTTTAGAGGGTAAAAGGTCCGGGTTGGTTACGAAATATCAAAAATCAATGAGTGACCGCTCAAAACAACGGCGAAAGGCTGTTTGCGCTCCTTGTCTTTTTGCCATAGGTTTGCCGCCTATGGAACTTGATCTCGAAGGGCAATATGCTGACCGCGCTTATCAACTCTTGGCCAGTGTGGTCACGCCACGCCCCATTGCGTTCGTCACCACCATCAGTCCCGAGGGCAAGATCAACGCGGCCCCGTTCAGCTTTTTCAACTTGTTCGGTGATGATCCGCCGATTTTGGGTTTTGCGCCCGGAGACCGCCCGGATGGCACGCCCAAGGATACGGTGCTGAACATTCGCGCCACCCATGAGTTTGTGGTGAATCTGGTGGATGAAGGGATTGCGGAAGCGATGAACAAGTGCGCAGCGTCGCTGCCGTATGGGGTGAATGAATTGGAGCCGGCGGGTTTACACTCGGTGGCATCGTCGCTGGTGAAGCCGCCGCGCATTGCGGAATCGCCGGTCAGTCTGGAATGTGTCGAGTGGGGCACACTGCAAATCGGTGGCAACCGTCTGGTCATCGGCGTGATCAAACGGATGCATTTGCGGGAAGAATTGTTTGACGCGGAAAAAGGGCGGATTCACACGGAGAAGTTGCAAGTGATCGGGCGAATGGCGTCGCCGCACTGGTATTGTCGCACGCGCGATCGCTTTGAAATGATCCGGCCAGCGTAATCCGCACAACCGTAGCAGCCGATGTGAATCGACTCTAACTCATTGAGCGCTTGGAAATCGAATTAGAGCCGATTCACATCGGCTGCTACGAGGGGAAAGGAATTTAATTTTCCAATTTGAGCAACGCTCCGTGGCCCGGCGCGAGCCAAATGTTTTCGCCTTCAAACGCGGTTTCAGCTCCGGAATAAGTCGAGATCCGTTTCACGTTTTTCGGCGGATGCCGAAATTGCGGTTGACAGGGAATGGATTTGCTCAGATTCCTGTTCACCAGCATCACGTAGCGCGTCCCGTTCCGATGGGTGAAATCGCCCGCCGCAAATTCTCCGCCGATGGCCGCGACCAGGCTGTTGGTGTCTGGCCCGTGGCAACCGGGCGGAATGGAACCGAAATGATAAGTTTCATCCGAGGTCAGATCGAGCAAGGTGGGCGCGAGTTTTTGGATCTGCAGATTCACATTTTGCAGATTGGCCCAAGTGGCGGTTGGATGGCCGAACTGGTCAATGGCCGCGCCGCGATAATTACCCGTCTCCGACGCAAAATAAGTGAAGTAAGCGATTCCCCGCGCGCCATAGGCCAGACTGCTGAACACCTCAAACCGCAAATCGGCCAGACTGGGTTCGCGAAAGGAAAAATGACCCACGCTGAGGACAATATTCCAAAAAGGCAGATCATGTTTCTTCGCCGCCGTTCGCATCTGTTCCAGATTGTTCCAATAACCGTCACCGAGATTGCCATTGTCATAGAGCGCATAATGGTCGTAGCTCAGTTGAGTGGGATGACAGGTGGCGATGAATTTTTCGAGGTA
>CAIYOY010000360.1 GCA_903927905.1 uncultured Verrucomicrobiales bacterium
CGGGCAGAAGGTGTGGAGTTATTCAAAGCATCTTTACCATTTCACGCTGCTGCGGGTCACAGACCCACGCTCCGGCCCCGCTAAAGTATGCTCCATTCTTCAAAGTAGCCCACTACCGCAAAATAGTTTGGCTTGTGCGGGCAAAAGTGTCGGCGATATGATGCCACGCTTCAATGTCTGACCATGATCCAGCGGCCCATTCATCCGAGGAAGGAATGGACGGCGCCACGCACACTTTGACGAGTGGTTTTCTCGTCGGGGGCGGACGCTTCACGCTGGTCAAACAACTTGGCTCGGGGGGCATGAGCGTGATCTGGCTGGCGCACGACGAACGATTGAATGAATCGGTCGCGCTGAAGTTTTTGCCGGATGCGATCCGCAGCGATGCCGCCGCCCTCGCCGATCTTCGGCAGGAAATGCAGAAAAGCCGGAAGCTCACCCATCCCAACATCATCCGCATATACGATCTCTACGAAGCCCCCGGAGAAGCGGCATTTTTCTCGATGGAATATATTGAGGGGCCAACCTTGCATGAGTTGAAGCACCAACAGCTCAAGGGTTTCTTCGGCTGGACTTATCTCCGGCCCTTGGTGAAACAACTCTGCGAAGCAATGGATTACGCCCATAACGAAGGCGTGATTCATCGCGACCTCAAACCAGCGAACATGATGCTGGATAAAAAGGAGCGGTTGAAACTGGCGGACTTTGGCATCGCCTCCGTGGACGAAGTGGCCGGACGCCATGCCTTGAGCGGAACTCTGAATTACATGAGTCCGCAGCAACTGGAGGGAAAACCACCGCAGGTCTCAGACGATATTTATGCTTTGGGCGCAACCCTCTATGAATTGCTTTGCGGCCAACCGCCATTTTTTGAAGGCAATATTGCGCAGCAGGTGAAAAATAAAGCGGCCCAGTCGTTGGCCGAACGGCTCGCGAAACTCGGTTTGCGCGGCGATGTTCCACCAGACGTGGCGGCGATGATCATGGCTTGCCTGTCGAAAGATCCGGAGAAACGGCCGCACTCGGCGCGACTGGTGGCGGAGTGGATCGGGCTGACCGGCACCGTCAATCAAATCACAATCCCGCCGACGGCGGAACCAAAGGCCGGGGCGGCAAAAACGGCGGTTCCGCCGCCCGCGCCGCCAACGACCGACGCGATTGAAACTGAAGAAATCATTCCTGTACCGGCCCCGAAGAAAAGCAGCGGGCTGCTCGCTGCCATCAGCCTTATCGTTTTTGTGCTGATCAGCATTTTCTTTTGGCATCGGTCCGGCAAAAAATCCGGGGAGGCAAACCCGGCTGAACCCGCGCCCGAAACGTGGAGCAATAATACCGCGTTCAATCCCATGCCGGTTCCCCTGCCTGCGCCCGTCGAGCCGACGGTTGCGAATGCCATCGAATCAACCAATTCTTCGCCCGAATCTGTTTTGTTCGTGGACACCGATTTCAATTCCGGCACGGACAAAGACACCAAAGCAGTCGTGGTGCAATCGGACGGGAAAATAGTGATCGGCGGAATGTTCACCGAGGTGAATGGAGAAGCGCATCGCGCCTTCGCCCGGCTTCGCCCGGACGGGAGCTTGGACGGAGCGATGCCGAGCTTCGATGGAGACATCTTCGCGCTGGCCTTGCAACCGGACGGGAAAATTCTCGCGGGTGGAGAATTTTCCACAGTCAACGGCGTGACCCGAAAAACTCTGGTCCGGCTGAATCGTGATCTCTCGGTGGATCTGAGTTTCAATCCCGGCGAGGGCGGGAATAAAGAGATCCGGACGTTGCTGTTCGATCATGGAAAAATTTTCGCTGCTGGAACATTTTGGCGCTTCAATGGCGGCAAGGCCCCTCATGTCGTGCTGCTGGATATCACGGGGCATATTGATCCCAGTTTTAGTTCCGCCGACGGAGTGGATAAAAAAATCTGGGGATCGGCCCTCCAGAGCGATGGGTTGATCCTGATCGGCGGCGAATTCAAAAAATTCGGCGCGGTCAGACAGGAGCATCTGGCACGGATCAATGCCCTCGGAAAACTTGATCCGTATTTCACGTCCAGAATTGATGGGCTGATTTATGTCGTCGCGGTCCAGGCGGACCGAAGAATCATCATCGGCGGCGTTTTCAACAAAGTGAATAGCGTCCGGCATAAAGCACTGGCCCGGCTCAATCCGGACGGCTCGCTGGATGCCAGCTTCGATCCCATCATGGCCGGAAACCCGCCCGCCGCCGTCCAGGCCATCGCGCTTCAACCCGATGGGAAAATTATTATCGGCGGAGTTTTCAACACGGTGGACGGCACGGAACAAGGGCGCTTGGCGCGGCTCAACCGGAACGGGACGCTGGATCGTTCCTTTGTGCCAAAAATTTCCGGGGCCGTGGTGCGATCCGTCGCCGTCCAACGCAACGGAAAAATCATGGCCAGCGGCAGTTTTCAAACGGTGGATGAGGCGGATCATCGGAATGTGGTGGAGTTGAATGGAAAGTAAGGAGTGGGGACGGCCCGTCCCCACATCATGGCCCGGCATTGCGGGGACGAGCCGTCCCCGCTCCGATAGATACAATTGACACCCCCCAAAGCCCTGTCTAACGTCCAACCATGGATCAACCCAAAGTCCAACTGGCATCCTTGCTTCGCTTCGTCGTCTCGCACGCAGGCCAGGAGAAAGTGCGCACCGTGCAAAAACAGGAGGCGGTCATCGGCCGTTCCTCGCCGGAGTCCCCGGCGGACATTGATCTCTCGCTGGACACCAATGTTTCCCGCCGCCACGCCCGCATCTGGTTGGAAAATGGAACGCACTGGGTGGAAGACCTCGGCAGCAAAGGCGGCACCCTGGTCAACGGCATCGAGATCAAAGGTCTGGGCCAACGGCCTTTGCCGTCAGTTGGCGCGGTGGTCGAAGTCGGCAACACCAAGATCCGCGTGGAAATCCCTGCGGATCCGATTCATTCATTTTTATTGCTGCCACCGGCCAAGGCCATGGAGACTTCGGTGAATCTGGAAATGTCGGCGGATTTGTCGGCGGAAAAATTGGTCGCGCCGGATTCGATCGCTGCGTTGCAAAATCTGGTCAAGGTTTTGGAATTGCCGCTGCAATTTTTCTCCGCCGCCACTTTGCCCGATCTGTTGCCGTTGATTTTGGAAAAAACACTGGCCGTGATTCCAGCCGATGCCGGGGCGATTTTGTTGAACAGTCGGAATAACGACGCGCTGCATTTGACTACTTTGGTTGGCGAACCGACTTTGAGCGAACCGCTGGCGCGACGGGCCATCGCACAAACTATTGGCCTGGCCTGGCGGATGAACGAAGGACCCAGATGCGGATTATATGTCGCCATGCAATGGCAGGGCCGGAAGCTGGGCGTCATTTGTCTGGAACGGAAAGAAAAAGTTTTTGGTCCGGCGGATTTGCCGACGCTGATTGTCATCAGCCGGTTTGCAGCGTGTGCCTTGGACAAGGTTTTGGCGAAATAAAAACACCGGGCTTTACCGGACGCCCGGCCACGGCTCGCAAATAATTTTTGTGATCGCGCCTTGCACCCCCAAAGCGGCGGAAAAATCCGGCGCAATGGAAAGATCGTGCAGATGAATGCCCTCGAAGGATGCGCCGGTCACATCAATTTTGGTCAAACGATCCGAAAGACCTTCGCCCGTGGTCTTGAGAAAAGCTTCTTTGCGGGACCAGATGCGAAAAAAACTGGCCGCATCCTTCACCAGCAATCGCTCCGGCGGAGAAAAAAATCTTTTCGCGATCTGCTCCATATCCTCCATCGGACGGATGTATTCCAGGTCCACCCCAACAACACACGGCGCAATGGCGATCAGGATATGACCGTTGGAATGGGAGGCGTTGAAATGCAAGCCGGGCAATTCCGGTTTGCCGTTTGGGCCGTATTTAAAAATGATTTTTTCCGGGTCCATTTTTAAGTAGTGGCCTAGAATTTTCCGAAGCAAAACGCGGCGGACAATGAAATTCTCCCGGTCACGATCGAATTTAAACCGGGCGGCACGCTGTCGTTCATCGGGAGACAGCGTGGTCGAATCCAATGGCAAATCAGTCACGCGCGCGTGGTAAACTTGAACTGCATCGGCTGATTTCATTTGCGGCAAGGTAGGCTAAATCCATGGCGATGCAAAGACTCGTTAAATGCGGACGGCGCTGGAACATCAACCTTCTTGACAAAAATTCTGATTCGCCCAGTCTCAGGAAAACAAAAGAATCAAGTCGGGTATTATCATTATGAAAAAATTTTTCCTTTTAGCCGCCTCCCTGCTTTTGGCCGGGCCTTTATTCCAGATGACCAATGCCGCCGAGCCAGGCACGGTGGAAAAATTTCGGTGGGCGCTCGCTGACAAACATAAAATAGACACAGCCATCTTCAGCTGGACGCGCGCCAAAATGGAAGAGACGAAAAAGGCCGAATCTCTGCCTCCGGAAATCGAGGCGAAAATCCGCCATTACGAAATGTTGAATAACCAGTTGATGCAAAAACAGTTTGGTTTGCCCCCGCGAATACAGCACATCCCGCCGCCTTTTCCGCCTTCAGGAGAGCCAGCACCGAAGCGGGAAAGACCGGCCAAGCCTCAATCCGATCAGGAATATGAGGCCCTTTCCAAACAAGTGGCTGAAGCAAAAGCGCCGGTCGCGGATATTGTGGACCGCCGCGACCAACAGAGCGCAAAGCTTCGTGAACAGTATCAGACCGAAAAGCTGATCGCAGAGTATGCGAAGGGCCGCTTTGATCTGGTGGTTGATGCTGGCATGAGCCATTACTCTTCACCCATACTGTATCATGCCTCCGGTGATGTCGTGGACATCACCGATAGCGTGCTCGATTTATTCAAAGAAAAGACCAAGCTCTGACTACGTCGAACTGGCATTAACAAGACCCTTCGTGCGGGCCGAAGTTGGCGCCGAAGACGGCTTCGTGGAGGAAGAGGGAAGACCATTCGCGGGCTTCGAAGAGGTCGGCGCGGGTACCGCCTTGAATGTCATATTCACCGGGCCTGCCGCTCAATAGGACGGCACGGCCAAAGGTGGCGATGGTCTGGAACTTCTGTTTTTTTACCGGCTGCGCATTATTTTTGTTATTCATGCGCTGACTTTAAACCAGTCGGTTGGACATTCGCTGTCCAAGGGTAAAAAAAATCCAATAGCAGCCCCTTTAACGGAGCGCGGGTCTGTGACCCGCAGCAGCTTCACAGGAAGAAGGTGGTAGAATTATTTAACGCGTCTTTTCCGTTTCACGCTGCTGCGGGTCACAGACCCG
>CAIYOY010000361.1 GCA_903927905.1 uncultured Verrucomicrobiales bacterium
CTTCCCCGTCTTATCCACCCGCTTCGTCGCATAATCCGCATAATGCTTATCCATGCACTCCGGACAGATGCCGTGGGTGAATTGCGCGTCGGTGTGCTGTAAAATATATTTTTCCATCTGCAACCAGGAATTGGCGTCCTCCCGAATTTTTTTGCAATGCGAACAGATCGGGATCATGCCGCGCAACGTCTTGATCTCCGCCAGCGCATGTTTTAATTGCGCAATGACCGCCGCTTGCGCCTCGATCTGTTTTCGTTCACTGATGTCCCGGGCGATCTGGGATTCGCCGATGATTTTCCCCTCGCCATTTTTTACCGGCGAAATCGTCAAGGACACCGGGATCAGCCGGCCATCCTGATGTTGCCGCAGGGCTTCGAAATGTTCCACCCGTCCCTCGCCTTTCAACTTCTTCAAAATAACCGTTTCCTCTTTCACCCGACCGGTCGGCAGCAGGACGGTGACAGATTTCCCGATGATTTCGTGGGCGCGATGCCCAAACAGCCTTTCCGCGCCGGGGTTCCAGCTTTGCACCATGCCGTTCAAGTCTTTGCTGAAAATGGCGTCATTGGCCGAATCCACGATCGCCGCCAAATGCTGCCGCGCCTGTTCGGATCGCTGGTGTTCCGTCATCTCCTCCGCCAGCCGATGATAGGCCTTCACCAATCGTTGAGTGTGTTGATGATCCGGCCCCTCCACTTCAGCGTTGAGGCGCTGAAGTTGTTTGATGGCCTTCTGGACTTCGTTAGATTCGTCAGGGGACATGGTTTAAAATGGGTTCAATGGGACGGGGCAAGGATAGCAGGATGGGTGGTGAAAGCAACTGGGTATGAAGGAGGAAGAAATTGAGCCACAGACACGGAGATGCGGCAAAATGATTGAGGGCAAAATCATAATGGCAGAAAGATGTCGAGAGGGAGCTATAAAGTGCAAACAGTAAAGACGGACACGGGTGCGTCGGAAGCCACCAAAAAAAATGAATATTATCGGGTTATCTCTCATTTTCGTATTTTTGCACCAAGTCTTTGGCTGTTTTTATTATCCGCTGCACCAATGCATGGGGTCTAATGACGGTGGCATGTGTCCCCCAACTCAGCAGCCAGCGTTCGATTTCTACGATGTTATTCAGTCGCATTCTGACTCGGGAGTTACCGCTGGGCGGTTCTATAAGCTCCTGAGTCGGGTGCCAGTTCCGTTCCCGGATGAAAGCGGTTGCCCAAGGGTCAAACTCGATCACAACTTCATAGTCATCCTGCCCCTTGAAGATTTTGAAGCTGCCCTTCAAATATTCGTCGGGATTAAAGTCCTTGGGCCGGGTAAATCGGTCTGCGGTCATGTTTGGGTTGCTTAGGCGAGTGAGGATGAATGTTCGCATCGCTTTGGATTCAAGGTCATAGGCAAACAGATACCATTGATTTTCAACACAGGCCAAATGGTAAGGATGCACCTGTCGTTCGCGGGATTTTTTTACGCCCAGATTCTTGTAGTCAAATTTTAACCCACGCCGTTGCTGCAAAGCCCGACTCAGTAAGGAAAACACCTCTAAATCCGTATCCTGCGGCGCAAAAGGGCGAAAAGAGAGTGCCTGATCCAAATCACTGAGGGTATAATGAGCTTCTCCGTCCAATTGTCCGGTCAATTTTCCAAACGCTGTTTGCAGCGGCTGATAAAATTCGGTTCCCTGATATTGAGCAATGGATTTATGGGCCACCAGCAAGGCAAAAATTTCCGACTCGGTCAGGGAGACGCTTGGGAATTTGTCCACCGGTCGGGAGTAAGTAAAGCCGTAACGGCGGCTGTCATATTCAATCGGCAACTGTAGCCGATCCTTCATGAAATCTACATCGCGCTGGACGGTGCGTCCGGAAACCTCAAGCGCCTGGGCCAGGCGGGTGCAATTTGGAAAACGTCCCTGTTTGATTTCTTCATGGATGCGCATCATTCGCTCCCAAGGAGGTCGGGAAAACATTTCTTTGACGTTTTTTGACATAAGAATTGGGCCAGATTTACCGGCTAGTTTTGCCCCCTATGACATCGGTTGTCAAACCCCTCGTTGGGAATATTTTTTAAGGAATTTTTACCTTATGCCAGCGGTTGTCATACCCCTGGAGTTAAGGTTGCCGGCGAACGGATTAATATTCCTTTTTTGGCCGGCAGCTAAACGAAGGGTCCAAGGGCGTGCAACCGGCCCGGGTTGATCAGTGGCAAGGCGAGTGGTCAGGGCGCCTTGCCGCTGGTTTGGGGATAAATGAAGAGAACCATGACAGGCAGTTAAAATAGACACGGATGAAAGCAGGCTCAGATATTTTTGATGCAGAAGATGATGCCGGTTACAAGCTGCTCCTGTGCCAGCATTTTATGGCCGATGATAAAGAGAAAGCTTTGTTGCTGGCTGGCTGGCTTTTGGACCAGATGGACATTACAGGGGTTGCGTTCTCGGAGGCAGTGAATGTGCTTCTTTGGGCGACTACTGATCAAGCGAGTTGGGTGGAACGGGTTGAGCAGGTTTGGGCGCGGTTAAAACCAAGCGAACGAAAGGCCCAACGCGATTTGATGCTTTTATTTTATGGGGTTAGCGGCAGTCATGAGCGGTTTATCAAGATCGCTCGCCACCATCAACTGTCCGGTTCAAAGGTTGGATCCCGCGATCACTCGGCCCGGACGGCTGCTGGCCTATCGCAATTTCTCGCGAATGTCGCGTAGCCAGGCACAGGCTCTGGCTACAGTCAAAGGGTTGCAAATTCCTGAACAGGATGATTACAGCATTGCTGAAGTGTATGCTGGCAGTCCGGTGGAATTGCGGGAGTTCGAGCAGCGCAAGCTGGGATTTGCGGCGTGAGGGCATTACGCAGGACGGGTCTGCGCGCCGATGGATTTGACCGGAGGCGTAAGCTCTCCATTTTTGCGACTTGACGGGTTTTGGCTTTTAGGTATTCTTTCCCCCGTTAGTTTAACTTTTGCTGGGTTGTACCAGCGCGCAAAGTCGGAGATTTTCAATTCTACCGACTTTTTTGTTCCCCGAGTGGGGAAAATATACGAGTTATGAACGCGGATTTTTTAGCAGTACTGGAATTTTGGGAACGCGAGAAAGGCATCAGCCGTGACGTTTTGGTCAAGGCTGTGGAGGAAGCCCTCGTGTCTGCTGCCAAAAAGGCGGTCGGCCCCGCTCGCGAACTTCGTTGCGCCATTGACACCAAAAACGGCGATATCAAAGCTTACGCAAAACTCGTTGTTTCTGAGAAAGTTATATCGAAACACGACCAGATTTCCGTCTTCGACGCCCGACGCATCAAGCCCGATGCCCAATTGGGGGAAGAGATCGAAAAAGAAGTCACCCCCGCCGGTTTTGGCCGCATTGCTTCCCAATATGCCAAACAGGCCCTGATGCAGCAGATCCGCCGGGCTGAAAAAGATTTGATTTTTACCGAGTTCAAAGACCGCGTCGGCGACATCATCAGCGGCGTTGTCCGCCGGTTTGAACGCTCGGATGTGACGGTTGATTTGGGCAAATATGAGGCGTTATTGCCTAACCGTGAACGGGTTCCGACCGAAGAATACCAGATCGGCGAACGCATCCGCTGTTACGTTAAAGCTGTTGAAAGCGGCACCCACGGACCGGAAATCATTTTGTCGCGGGCTGACCCGCAATTCGTCATTAAACTTTTCCAGTTGGAAGTCTCTGAGATCAACGATGGCACCATTGAAATCAAAGGTGTTGCCCGTGAACCCGGTTTTCGCACCAAGCTCGCCGTTTATACGCGCGATCCGAAGGTTGATCCTGTTGGGGCTTGTGTGGGTTTGCGTGGTCAACGCGTGAAAAACATCGTCCGCGAACTCAACAACGAAAAAGTGGATATCATCAAGTGGGACGCCAACCCAAAGACTTACATCGCCAACGCTCTCGCGCCGGCGCAATTGAAAGCCTTTGAAGTGGATGAAGCCCGTCGTCGCGTGAGAATCATGGTCGCGGAAGATCAGCTTTCCCTGGCCATCGGCAAGCGCGGACAAAACGCGCGGCTAACTTCCAAGCTAACCGGCTGGCAGATTGATATCGAACCCGAAACCATCGTCACCGTTGGCTTCGAGGAAAAAGTGGCGTGCGCGGTGGAAACTTTGGCGGCCGTTCCCGGATTGACTGCGGAACAGGCCAACGTGCTGGTGCACGCCGGATTTTTGAGTCTCGATGATTTGTTGCAGGCGGAATTAGCCGACCTGGAGCAGATCGAGCAAATTAAAGAGCAGGCCCCCGCCATTGTGGAAGCGGTCAAGGCCGAAGCTGCACGGCGCGCGTCCGATGGCGGAGCGGCTCCGGCGGCTGAGAAAAAAGATGTAGCTTGAGTTATGGGATTGGAAACAACAGTCAAAGCAGGGTAGTATGAAGACTTTGTGGTTCCATAGGTTAAAAGAAAACTATGCCCGTTCGTATTTACGATTTAGCAAAGAAACTTGGTCTCGAAAGCAAGGACGTCCTTGCCAAGGCCAAGGAATTGGGCATTACCCAAGCGAAAGTCCCGTCCAGCTCCCTCGATAAAATCACCGCTGAGTTTTTGGAAGAAAGCCTGGGTGGAGTCAAACCGCCCGCCGCTCCTGTCGAACCGCCCGCGCCCGCTGTTCCCATCATAAAGATTATCGAGGCACCGCCACCACCGCCTCCGGTTGAAATTCCTGCTCCCGCGCCAGTTGAGGCTATCACCCCTGCTCCGGAAGTTGTGCCTGCACCCGCTCCTGAAATTTCCCCTGCCCCGGCGATTGCCGCCAAAGTCGCGCCGGTGGAAGCTCAACCCGTCGCCGCTCCTGCGCCTGAACCGCCAGTGGCAAAATTACCTCCCCCTCCGCCCGCGCCGCCTGCGCCTCCGCCCGGCCCGCGTTTGGGTGATAAAGTCGGTTTCATTCAATTACCCACCAAAGCGGCCCCGCGCTCTCAGGAGAAAACTCCAGCCCGTGGTGGTGCCCAGCAGCAACAGGGAGGTCGTCAAGATTTTCAGCGGCGCGGTGGCGATGTTCGAAATGTCCGCGGCCCGGGTGCGCCCGGTTTCCAACAGCAACAAGGCGGCCAAAGATTTCAGCCCATCCAACGTGGCCAACAAGCTCCAGCCCCCAAGCCGGCGGACAAATTGGTTCTGCCAGCGGACAGCGCGCTCATCATTCTCAAGCCACCCATCATCGTCCGCGATTTGGCCGAACAGCTTAAGCGCAAGCCTTTCCAAATCATTGCCGATTTGATGGAAGCCGGTGTTTTC
Organism: uncultured Verrucomicrobiales bacterium; assembly: GCA_903927905.1. Classification (GTDB taxonomy): domain Bacteria; phylum Verrucomicrobiota; class Verrucomicrobiia; order Limisphaerales; family Palsa-1400; genus CAIYOY01. The sequence continues at coordinate 5,238 of CAIYOY010000361.1, forward strand.
GCCAGCGTCAATCAGTCCATTGATGAAGCCGTTGCGCAAAAAGTCTGCGCCAAATATGGTTTCCGCTTCGAAGTGGAAAAACGCGACAAAAAAGGCGGCGGCACGGTCCATAAAGTTGAGAAAAAAGTCGAGCTCGACACCGAGGACAAGCCGGAGCAGATGAAGCCACGCGCCCCGGTCGTGACCATCATGGGCCACGTTGACAACGGCAAGACGAGTTTGCTTGACGTCATCCGCAAAGCTGACGTTGCGGCCGGTGAAGCCGGGGGGATCACCCAGCACATCGGCGCTTACACCATTTCTTTCCCGCATCCCGAGCGGAAAAAAGACCTCCAGCAGATCACTTTTCTTGACACCCCCGGCCATGCGGCCTTCAGCGCCATGCGCGCGCGCGGCGCGAATGTCACCGACCTCGTGGTCTTGGTGGTCGCGGCCAACGACGGCGTGATGCCGCAAACGTTGGAAGCGCTCAGTCACGCGCAGCAGGCCAAAGTCCCCATCCTGGTTGCAGTCAATAAAATTGACCATCCCAACGCCAATCCCATGAAGGTGCGGCAGCAGCTCCAGGAAAAAGGCCTCGTGCCGGACGATTGGGGCGGTGAAACCATTTTTGTGGATGTCTCGGCCCTGACCAAGGTCGGCGTGGATAAATTGTTGGAAATGATTTTGCTTCAATCCGATCTCTTGGAATTGAAAGCCAATCCCGATCGCCGCGCCAAAGGCAACGTGATCGAATCCGGCCTGGAACCCGGCGGCCCGACCGCCACCGTTCTCGTCCGTAAAGGCACTTTGCGCGTCGGTGATGTGGTCATTTGCGGACCGTATTGGGGCAAGGTCCGCGCCCTCATCAGTGAAGAAGGCACCCGCCAGAAAGAAGCCGGTCCCTCGGTCGCCGTCAGAATTCTCGGTCTCAATGGCGTGCCTGAAGCCGGTTTGGAATTCAGCGTGTTGGAAGACGAAAAAGAAGCGCGCGCCCTCGGCGAACAACGCTCCATGGACGCCCGCAACGTGCAGAATGAAGCCCGCGCCAAAGTCACCTTGGAAACACTTTTCCAAACGCTTGATGCCAGCTCGGCCAAAGTACTCAAAGTCGTGGTCAAGGCGGATACTCAGGGTTCCGTCGAAGCCATCGTCGAAGCCTTGAAAAAGGTGGAAGCTTCCGTCGTTACCCTCGAAGTCATCCACAGCGCCGTCGGCACGATCACCGAATCCGACGTCCTGCTTGGCTCCGCTTCATCGGCGATCATTCTCGGTTTCCACACCCGTATTGATGTCGGCGTGGCCGATCTCGCCAAACGCGAAGGCGTTCAGATCAAACTTTATTCCATCATCTACGAACTTATTGACGAAGTGAAAGAAGCCATGGTCGGCTTGCTCGAACCGATCATTAAAGACGTGGTCATCGGTTCTGCCGAAGTCCGTCAGCTTTTCAAACTGACCAAGGGCGGCAACATCGCCGGTTGCATGGTGGCCAGCGGTCGCATCATTCGTGGCAAAGCCCGTGTCATGCGCCGCAAAGGACTTATTTACGAAGGCGGCATCTCCTCCCTGCGCCGTTTCCAGGATGAAGTCAACGAAGTCCGGGCCGGTATGGAATGTGGCATCCGCATTGATGGCTTTGGCGAATTTCAGGTGGGTGACGTCATTGAATCGTTCACCATCGAGAAGACGGCTCAGAAACTTTAAGCAAAGAGAGAGGCCCTTATGTCCCTCAGATTGGAACGGGTGCGCGAACTGTTGAAGCGCGAGATCGGCGAAGTCATCCGGCGCGAATTGCCGGTGGCCGAAGCTGGTTTGATCAACGTCAATAACGTGGTGATCGCCAGCAACCTGCACAACGCCACCGTTTTCGTCGGCATCTTCGGCAGTGACGCGCAGAAAAAAAAGGGTTTTGATCTGCTCCTGTCCAAACGCATCCGCATCCAGGGTTTGGTGGGCCAGGCCGTGGTTTTAAAATACACTCCCAAACTCCGCTTCATCCTCGATGAATCCATCGAAAAAGGGAACAAGGTGCTTAAAATCCTGGATGAACTGGAAAAAACTTCTCCTCTTCCTGAGCCGGAGTTACCATCGCATTTTCATTAAAACCCATCCGGCTACAAAAGGCGTGCTTTCCGCCCGTTTTTTTCGAAAAAGAATCACCCTATTCCTGAGTTTGCCGTGAGGTCGAGTGAAATGATTACGCTTCCACACTGATCATCCAGCCCATCCCAAACTTGTCGGTCAACATGCCGAAACACGGCGACCAGAATGTTTTGGTCAACGGCATCTTTACCGCTCCACCAACCGCCAGCGCGGCAAAAACTTTCTCCGCCACCGCTTTATCTGGAACTGCCAGCGAAAGGGAGAACCCGGCAAAGTTTAATTTTTCCCCGCAGCCATCGGACATCATAAATTGAGAACCACCAACGCTGATCGTGGAGTGCATGACCTTGTCTTCATACTCGGGCGCAAGCATTCCGACGGGCAGTTTTTCCGGACTTTCCTTATAGCGAATGAGGTACAGCACCTTCGCGCCGATCGCGCCTTTATAAAATTCCAGCGCTTCTTCGCAGCGCCCGCCAAAAAACAGATAGGGCTCAACCATTGTCGTTTTCATATATGTTTATTTTTTTACGCGGAACAAATCAGCGGATCATTTAAGGTTGCAGGCCGCAGGGAGCGGGCCAGCAGCAACCAACTTCTTCTTCCGAGGATCAACCACCAAAGATAACCCTTCAAGAGTCCGTGCGCCGAGCAGGGTCATGTCTCCTTGCTCTCCAAAAACAACCTCATCAATGGTAAAATGTTGGTTAACCCGGAGAATCGCGAAGCCTACGCTTCGGGTGATGGTCTGGCCGTTGGCCATGGTGAACATTAAATCTTTTTTCTCCCGAGTGACTCCAATTTTCTCAAGCGTTTTGGCAGGAATCCAGGTGTACTCGCTGCCGGTATCAACCAAGGCGCGAGGAACAATGACCGCCTGTTCGCGATCCGTATGATTCTCCAGTTTGCAGCCAACATAAAATGTGCCCATGGGCTTTAATATAGCCTGATCTGTGCGGGCGAGGCAAGCCGCGCATTTGCGGCAAATCGGTTGATTTTGGAGCATCAGGAATTATTCTTAGAGAAGTGGCATGACTACTTTGACGATTGATAGCTCTGCACGCAAGGCAGTGGCCGTGCGCATCACCGATGATGCGCTCGTAGCTGATTTGGCTGACGGTCGTTCCGTGTCAGCGCCACTCGATTGGTATCCCCGGCTCTTGCAAGGTTTGATCGCCGAAAGAAATAATTTTCGTCTGATCGGCGATGGTGGCGGTGTTCACTGGCCTGATTTGGATGAGGATATCAGCGTGGAAGGAATTCTGGCAGGAAGGTCGTCAGGCGAAAGTCAGAAGTCTTTTCAGCGATGGCTGGAATCACGCACTGTATCCAAGTCCTAGACACCTCTATGATCTGTTTCGCTTTGCCTTTTTTTTAAAAAGCTCTTTAAGATGCAGCGCATGGGAAATCGCATCATCTTTTTCCCAAAGCGGAGATTTACAACAGACTGCTACGGGAAATAGCTTTCCTCTTCCTTTTCGGATATACGGCCTCCAAAGGCCAACACGTTCAGTTGCTATATCGTAAATCATCATAAGAAATCCTGAGGGATAATAATCCAAATCGCTTTGACTAGGATAAGCGTATCCTCCGACGTGGGAATGAAATGTGCCGACGAGTTTTTGTGGCGTGCCTTTCAGTTCAGCACGAATTTGAGTCAACCAATTCCATTGAATCAACCATTTTGCTGGCTGGGTAGCCAGATTGGGCAGAAAACGCAGATGAATTGTTCCGTTAGCGTGACGAATCAGAATTCCACAAACTTCGCGCAAACCGGCTTCAGCTTCTAACAATGCACGAGTTCGAAGTCGGCCAAAAGACCTGCCATCAATAATTTCACATCTGATCATGAGGCCCCATTACCGCGCAGCAAATCATTGATCTTCTTTCCAATGCCACCTGGATTTTTCATCAATGATTCGCCAACCAAAACGGCCCTTGCTCCACACTTTTCCAAGCGTTCCACATCCGCCCGCGTATGAATTCCGCTTTCGGCCACGAGGAGTTTTTTCTTATTGGCTCCGCCGCTGAAAATTTTTGCGGCGAGTCGTTCCGTTGTCGCCAGATCCACTTTAAAATCTTTCAGGTTGCGGTTGTTCACGCCGATGAGTTTTGCGCCGATGGTCAGGGCACGATCCATTTCGGCTTCGTCGTGGACTTCGACCAACACGGTCAGGCCTGCTGCCGTAGCTTGGTCGTGAAATGTTTTTAATTGCTCATCGGTCAGGATGGCCACAATCAATAAGATGGCGTCTGCGCCCCATTCGATGGCTTCGAGGATTTGGCGGGAATCTATGATGAAATCTTTGCGCAGCAGCGGGAGTTTGACGGCGGCGCGGATCTGTTTCAGATATTCGAGCGAGCCTTGGAAAAATTGTTCGTCGGTCAGGATGGAAAGGCAGGAGGCCCCGGCGGCTTCGTATTCCTTGGCGATGCGAACGGGATCGAAATCGGCGCAGATGATTCCGGCGCTGGGCGAGGCCTTTTTGACTTCGGCGATCAAGGCCACCTGGCCGCGCTTCGGATGTTGCAGGGCGGCGAAAAAATCGCGGCGGTCGGCGCGCGTGGACAAGGCGGCGGTCAACGGTGGCAGCTTGGCCACTTCGATTTTTTTCTGCGCTACGATTTTGTCGAGAATGTTCATTTTCGGAGCGCCGAGCATTGCTCGGCCAGCTTCTGTTTATTCTACACGCCGAGCAATGCTCGGCGCTCCAATGTTCACACCTTTCGAGCCGGATTGGACGGCATTCCGTTGCTATTCGGATGCACCGGGCCGGCCGTGAAGAAAAAAGGTTTTCCGCGTGATTCCGGGTCCCAGCCCGCTGTCATGGCATTTTGAATGCACACGGTCAATCGGCGATTAGCCACCCGGCCTTGCTGATGCTGTTGCATATCGCCAGGCCGCTTGGGATCGAGCACGAATTCCAAAACCAATTCGCGTCCGCTGGCTTTGACCGCTTTGACTAAAATGGCCAAGCCCAACGGGATGCCGTCACCAGTCCACCTGGGCTGGCGATAGACGCTCCACTCGTATTCCACGCCTTCAATTTGGATTGTGCCGTTTTTCATTTTCTTTTTTCGTAGGAGGCGAGGTGACGAGACTCTAATTCGATCGGAACAAGGCAAATATTAGAGCCTCGTCACCTCGTCTCCTACATTTAAAAA
>CAIYOY010000362.1 GCA_903927905.1 uncultured Verrucomicrobiales bacterium
AAACCTTCCTGCGCAGTGCCGAAGCCCGAACGCCGGCTGATTTAACCCAGGCGATTGGCCGGGCGTTGGCCACCATCACCCGCCAAGACGCCGTCAATTGGTTTGCCCATTGCGGCTACAGTTTTATTTAATTTGCTCTAGGGAGGCCCCAACCGCGCCGTGGGAGATTTTAGGTTCTAATTGGGTCTGTTTCTATAGACAGGCCGCCCCTCTGGGCTATTTCGCGTGACGATCAAGATAATCAAACAAAAGCACTGCCATGCCTTTGGTGCCGACGACCAAACATTCTTCATCTATGTCAAATTCCGGCGTGTGGGCGTCGGCGATGATGCCTTTGGCTTTGTTGCCGGAACCGAGGCGGAAATAAAAACCGGGCACGACCTGTTGATAGTAGGAGAAATCTTCCGCGCCCATGCGCATGGGGGCTTCAATGACGTTGGTCGCGCCGATGGCCTGGCGCAGGGCGGGGGCGGTTTCTTCAACGAGGGAAGGTTCGTTGTAAACTACACGGGTGCCTTCGATGATCTTGAGTTCAAAGGTCGCGCCATAGGCGTTACAGACGCCGTCGAGGGTTTGGCGCATAAGTTCCTTGACGCGGGCGCGGGTGACTTCGCTGAAGGTGCGGATGGTGCCTTCCATCTTGATTTCCTGGGAAACGACGTTGCGCCGGTTGCCGCCGTGAATGGTGCCGATGGTGAGGATGATCGGCTCGAAAGTGTCTATGCGGCGGCTCTTGATGGATTGCAGGGCGGTGATGCACTCGGCGGTGACCACCATGGTATCAATGCCCTTCTCGGGACTGGCGGCGTGGGCGTTTTTGCCGTGGATGGTGATGTCAAACATATCGGACGCAGCCTGGGCCGCGCCGGCGCGGATGCCGAGTTTGCCGACTTCAATTTCGGTGGTGGTGTGCATGCCGAAAATGGCGGCGGGCTTGGGATTTTCCAGCGCACCTTCTTTGATCATCAAGGGAGCGCCGCCGTCTTCACCGGCGGGCGGGCCTTCTTCGGCCGGTTGGAAAATAAATTTTATCGTGCCGGAAAGCTGGTCGCGCATTTTGCTCAAGACTTCAGCCACGCCAAGTTCGATGGTGGTATGGGCGTCATGACCGCAGGCGTGTTTGACTCCGGGGTTGAGGGATTTGTATGGAACATCCATGACTTCGTTGAAGGGTAAAGCATCCATGTCCCCGCGATAGGCGACGACCGGGCCGGGTTTGCCGCCTTTGAGGAGGGCGACGACGCCATGAAACGCGACGTTGGTGCGGATGTCTTCGAGGCCAAGTTCACGGCAGCGTTCGGCGACGATGGCCGAGGTGCGGACTTCGCGATTGGAAAGCTCCGGGTGCATGTGAAAATCGCGGCGCATCTCGATCAATTTAGGACGGAGCGCTTCGGCGGCCTGATTGATTTGTTCGACGGGGGCGGCGGCGAAGGAGGATATGCACGGCAGGAGAAGAGTCGCGAAATGAGAAAGTTTCATGCGAGCTTCATGGTGCGAAATGTTGAACGGATTCGCAATGAGATTTCAGGCGTGTATTTCTACTTGCGGGGATGGCGAGTGTTCCGCATGGTTAAATGCTTATGAAATTTTCCATGCGATCTTTATTTCTCATCATCCTCGGGGCCGCTTATCTGATGGCTATTGGCGCGGCAGCCAAACCGGCGGATAAAGGCAAATTGCTGGCCGGGGTGGCGGAGGTGGACATCACGCCGCCGGTCGGTTATCGCATGGCAGGATATTATGAAGAACGGTTTAGCACCGGCATCCACGATCCCCTCAAGGCCAAAGCGCTGGTCCTCCAGCAAGGCAAAGAAAAAATCGCGCTGGTGTTTTGTGATCTGGTTGGAATGTCGCTGCCGGTGACCACCAACGCCCGCGCCCAGGCCAGCAAACGTTTTGGAATAAAAGTTTCCAACATCTCCATTTTTGCCACCCACAGCCATACCGGGCCGCAGTTCCATGATGTCCGCAGCACTTTTTTTCACGAGGACGCCATCGCCAAATATGGTCGCGATCCCCATTTCACGATGGATTACCCCGCAGTTTTGATCGAACGATTGGTCGCGGTGATCGGGGAGGCGAACGCAAAGTTGAAACCCTCGGAATTATGGGTCGGCATCGGGCAACAGGAAGGGCTGCCGTTCAACCGGCGGTATCACATGAAGAATAGCCGGGTGGCGTTTAATCCGGGGCAATTGAATCCAAATATCATCGGCCCGGCCGGGCCGGTGGATCATGACGTCGGGATATTGCTGGTCGGGCGCGGGCCGGGCGAATTTGTTGGTGGCCTGACGGTTTTTGCCATGCACGCGGATACAGTAGGCGGGACGGAGTTGAGCGCGGATTATCCGTATTACATCGAACAAACTTTGCGGGGAAAAATGGGCCCGAATTATATTTCCATGTTCGGCGCGGGCACTTGCGGGGATTTAAACCAGATTGATGTGACAATCAAAGGCGAGACCAAAGGCCAGGAAGTGGCCAAGGGACTGGGCGAAGCCATCGGACAAACGGTCTTGAAAAATGTGGATCATCTGCAACAGATTGAAAAACCACGGCTCGCCGTTCGGGACGAGCGTCCGATCATGCCGCTGCAATCCACCACTCCCGAGAAAGCAGCGGCGGCCAAGGCCAAGTTCCCGTTGTTGAACAGTGACCAGATGAATTTTTACGAAAAAGTGCAGATCACCAAAGACGTCGATTTGGCTGCGCGGGGCAAAGAATGGCCGATGGAAGTGCAGGTGTACCGGTTGGACAACGAAACGGCGATTGTTGGGTTGCCAGCGGAAATTTTTGTGGAATTCGGCCTGGCGATCAAACAGCGGTCGCCCTTCAAGAAAACCCTGGTCATCGCGCTGAATAACGACCGGCCCTGTTACATTCCGACGCTGAAAGCCTTCAAAGAAGGAAGCTACGAAACGGTGAATTCACGGCTGGCGCCGGGGACGGGTGAGAAGCTGGTGGAGGTCGCGGTGGACTTGTTGAACCAGTTGGCGGCGGGGAAATCGAAGTAGGGGTGTGATATATAGGGTGGAGCAAAATCTGGCCAACTCCCCAGCCCCAGAGGGGCGGTCTGTCTATAGAAA
>CAIYOY010000363.1 GCA_903927905.1 uncultured Verrucomicrobiales bacterium
ATCACGTAGTAACCGCCCGCTTTGGCGGCGGTCATGCCGCTCACGGTCAGGGTGGTGTTGGTCTTGCCCGCCAGCTTGATCACGGTGTGCGCGAGGTTGTTGCTGATGAAATACCATTGATATTTCAGGTTCGGCGTCCCGCCGGCGATCACCGACAAAACATTGGAGTGCCCGGCAAGGACCACCGCATCCTGCGGCTGGATGGTGATGGATGGATCATGGGTCAGAGCGCGCGTCCAGCTCATGGTGACGCGGTTGGTGCTTTGGCCGCCGGCGGTGTCCTGAATGCCGGTCAAATCAACGGTGACTTGGTAATTGCCCGGCAAAGCGGTAAAGGCGGCGAGGTTGCCCAGGGTGAACGAGTTGCTGGCATTTTCTGAAAGGGACGGAGTCAAGCTGTTAGTCACATCGCGGGTGACGGTGAAGTTCGACGCGCTGACGGTTTCCGGCCGGATGTCCTCGGAGAAGGCCACGCTGATATTGGTGACGGCGGTCGCGCGCGGGTTGGGGAGGACCTGATTGATATTGGCGGTCGGCGGAACCAGATCGAGGTAGAGAACAAAGAAGGTGTCGGACGAAACGTTGGCCGCACTGTCAACAGCATTAATCTTGAGATGATGGACGCCGGATTGGGTGAATTGCAGCGGCGCGGAGAAGCTGGCGCCGCTGACATTGGCCGTGCCGAGGTCAATCCCTGTGGTCTGATCCACGATGCGCACCGTCAGATTGGGCGCGCCGATGGTGCCGCTCAAGGTGATGGCGTTGGTGGAGGTCACTGCGTCGTTCGTGGAAACACCAAGGTCGGGCGAAATAATGATGTTGGCCGGCGCGTCTGGACGGGTGGTCGCCATGACCCAGGTTTCATGGTCGGAGCCGACTCCGGCGTTGCCGGCCAAGTCAGAAATGCCGAGGGCGTTGACGGTCAGGGTGTAAGTCCCTTCGTAGCCGACCACCCAATTGAAGTTGCGGATTTGATATTGGGTCGGGCTGAGTTTGGTCACCGTCACATCAGGGGTGATGAGATTGGGACCGCCGTTGAGGGTGAGCGTGATGTCGTTGTAATCAAAGGTGGAACCGTCAATCGGCTCGGAGAAAGTCACGTCGAGCGATTGCACCACGATGTTGCGCGGATTGGTGGCGAGGTGTTCGACCGTCAAAGTCGGCCCCTGGCGATTTACCGTCCAAGTGACAGACTTTGATCCTGCGCCAGCCAGCGCGCCGGTGTCCTGAATGCCGGTGGCATTGACGGTGAGGCTGTAATCGCCATCGGTGGCAGCGAGGGTGCCGAGACCGCCGATGCGGAAGACGGCGGGCGACAATTGCGTCACCGTAAGCGTGGCACTGCTCAAGTTCGCCCCGCCGTTTTGGGTCAGAACGAGGTCGTTGAAATCAAAAGTGGACGGATCAATCGGCTTGGAGAAGGTGACATCCACAGTGTCAAGCGGATAGTTGCGCGGGTTGGGCGTGATGGCCTGGAAGTTTTGAATGACGGGCGCGACGTTGCCCAAGGCCCAACTGGTCGAAACCGTGGCGGAGCCGACGGGATTGCCGCCAAAGTCCTGGATGTGATCGCCGTGAACGGTGAGGGTGTAATTGCCATTGGCGGCAGTCAGAGAATCAAGGCCGCTGATGGCGTAGGTGGCATCAGAGACGGGGCTGATGGTGACGCTGTTATTCATCAGGTTCGGGCCACCATCACGGGTCAAGGTGATGGCGTTGTAGTCGAAGGTGGTGAGATCAATCGGTTCGGAGAAAACAATATTCACCGAGGAAACCGGGCCGGTCTGGAGGAAGGGACTCACGTCCACCAATTGCAGGAAGGTGGGCGGGATGTTGTCATCAATATGATAATAGAGCGTGTAGGAACCGGTGCCGTTGAAGTCGAGCAAATGCACCAGGTTTTCGTGGACCACGGCGGACGTGGACGCGGGGAAGCTGCGATCGGTGGTCCAAACGTTTCGGGGGACGAGCATTTCCTGGCCGTCGGAACGGACCACGCGATAGAGATGATAGCCCGCGCCGGGATCAGGCACAGTCAAGTAATTCCAGCCGCCGGTCATGCTGGCGGTCAGGTGCGCCTGCAAGTGGCCGGGTCCCGCCGGTCCGTCCGTGGTGGCGCCGGTGATGACAGACACGGGAGCAACCGTGCCATCGCTGAGATGAAGCGTGTCCGGCAGATTGTCCGGGTCAGGAATGTCGTTGACCAGAAAATCAGGCACGGCATCGTCGCCGGCACGATTGGCCTGGACGGTGTGGATGAGTTCGTGGATGGAGATGTCGTCAATCAGGGAAATATTGGTGTTACCCATGGCGTCCACGTGTTCAAACGTGGCGGAGTAAGAAATGAATTTGCCCTGGAGCGTGCTGGTCATTTGCCAGATGGTTTCGGCGGTCTGGCCGGGATCAATCTGGCCCATGTTGGCGGTCAGCGACGGGGTCAGCGCATTGGTGCCGACCTGGGTGCCGATGATTTTGAAATCAATCAGCAGTCCCTTTTGGTTGTCAATAATCTGCGGCTGGCCAGAGGTGATGGTGAAGTTGATGGCCGAGCCATGACCGGTATTATTGACCATCAAGCCAAGATCAAACGGTTCCGACGGCTCGACTTGCGGCGTGAACGGATCATCGCCGTAAACATCGCGTTGCTGGAAGTATTTCAAATGCAGAATGGGATCGGGATAAACCGTGATGTCCGCCGGCAGCAACGGGACGGTGACCGTTTCCGTGCCGATATGATATTTGAGCGTGCCGCCAACCTGATAATGGACCGGTTGATCCGGCGCGGCATCATGCGTGGGGATGAAGGTGTATTGAGCCGAGCCGTTGGCTCCGGCGGAAATGACGCCGGTGCCATCCACCGCCGTCAGGCCATTGAGCGACGGGCCGCGAATGGCAAAGCGGTCGTTGGCCGAGACATTGTTTGGATCGCGGAAATCAAGATCCACTTGAACATCGGTCAAATTATTGGCCGGATCGCCGTTGTCAATTTCCAGAGTGCCAAGGAACGCGGCGCGGGTAATGGCAATGCGTTGTTCAATGCGGATGCGGACCTGGGCGCAGACCGCGCCCGCACTAACGCCTTCGCCCGGCGAGCAGCCGGCATAGTTCCAGGAGGTCGGAACAACGTAGCCACCGGGCACAGCCCCACCGCCACCGCCGCTGCCACCAGTAAACCCACCACCGCCGCCGCCGCTAATGATACCACCACCACCGCCACCGCCACCGCAGGTCGTGCAAGGCGAACCGCTGGATGGAGTCGGCACCGAGACTGTCCGGCACAGACAATTCCCATAGATATTAATGGCGTTAAGAATGGCGGCCGTCGGATTGGACGTGGAAATTCCACAAGCGGTGTTGACCACGGAAATCAGGCATTGATCATCCAGGCAACTTGCAATGGAACTGACAATGGCGCACGCATACGGCCCGGTCTGAAGAATGTCCTTCAATCCTTCCCAACTGGCGGGTTTGGTCGGACCGCTCATCTGGCCAAAGATCGCCTTCAACTCGTCCTTGATGCCCGGCACGCAGGTGCTGGCCACCGGAATGGGAATGACCGTGGCGTCAAGTATATGCCAAATGCGCTGCGTGCCCGCGACGTAAGACCATTGGGCCTGGATCTGAGGGATGGGCGCGCACTGGACAAAATCCGTTTTGCTGACCACGCCTTTTTTGCCGGTTTTTCCGTGCAACGACAGGGTCGTGTTGGATTTGAGGCGGATGAGCATGGGGATGCTGATCGTGCTTTGCGCGGGGAGGGTGTCCAAGACCGAGACCAACGGGACAAACTCATAATTGGGATCGTCCGTGGGCACGATCAGGGAAACCAATTCGGCCTCGATCAAACCGTGGTTGGACAGTTTAACTTCGACCTGGGTGTCCTCGCCTTCAAAAACCAGCGGCATCATTTGCGGATTATCAATGGTGACGACCGGAATGGGGACTTCGGTTTCAAAGACCGCTTCCAGCACCACGCGGTAGTTGTCAACAATTTCGGTCGGGACCACCGTCCATTGATAGCTGACGGTTTGGCGGACGATGAACGGGTCGGGCGAAACCACATTGGTCGTGCCCGGCATGATGTGGACGGGCGCGGCGAAGTTGCCGTGCTTATCCGCCGAAATGGTCATTTGATAAGTGCCTTCGGGAATATTATGGAAAAGAACCGTGCCGCTTAAATCCGTGCGATTGCTGGCCACCGTCGCGCCGGAAACCGGATCAGTCACCAGCACGAGCGCATTGGTCACCTTGGGCGCGCCGGCGACGGCAAAGGTGTAATCATCATCCACGGTCACTTTCAAATCGCCCAACGCATCAGAGATGGCGCGGAATTGGTAGGGAATAGTCACCCCGGCGTTGCCTGCCGCGACCACAATGCTCCCGGCATAAAGATTAAGGTCGAGGTCGGACGCAGGATTCAGCGAGAGTGTGATGCGGGTGGTTTGCCCGGGATCAAGACTCGGGATGTTCGTGGCCGAGCCGGGCTGGAGCCATGGAATTCCCGGCGGCAGGAGTAGTTGCATCGGACCGGTGCCGGTGCCGCCGACGTTTTTCACATCAAAGCTGATCGAACTTTGATGGCCGCGAACCATGGAAGCGGAAAGGAAGCCGGGGTCGGCAATCAGCGATGGGGTCAGCGGAGCGATGGTCAGATGCAACGGCAAATAAGCGACCGCGCCTTCGGTGCTGGTGACCCGGATGCGGGAATTATAGGTGTAGATGGAGGGAACATTGCTCGCGGTCAGGCTGTAGTTGATAGTGGTGCTGGCCCCGCCATCGAGATTGGTGGCAAAGGACAAGGTTGCGCCAAAGTAAGCCGAACTGTCTTCGATAATGGCATTCAGCCCGGTCAGCGGCAAATCACCGAGATTATCCAAAGTCACCGAGCCGGTGACGCTGGCGGTCGGGTAGAGGCTTTGCGAAATGCCGCTGTCCTCAAAGCGCAAACCGTAAAGATGGAAGGAATCCTGGATCGTGTCGGTGTCAACATCAGGGTGATCGGCGCAAATCTGGAAGAACCCGGCCTCAGTGGCCAGCGGTTGGAAGGCATAGGTGAAGTTGCCGCTGGCATCGGTGAACACGGAGAACAGGCGGCGCGTGCCTTTGACCAGGACGCGGATGGTCACCTGAACATTGGGCATGCTGATCGCAGGATTGTTGGCACTGTAAGCGTGGCCATACATCGGGATGGCCTGGCCGCTGAGGCCGGTGTTGACGTCGGTATTGACCACCGCGCGATAAGCGGGCTGGACGTTGATGTAGTTGGTCGAAATGATGTAATTATTATTCTCATCGCCTTCGGCCACGGTGTTGATGGAATCGGCGTTGACCAGCAGATAGACATGGCCGGGGGTGGACGGGAGTGTCAAGCTAACATTACGGGAATAGGTCGCGCCCACCGCCAGCGAACCGGAGTGCGGATAGCTGCCGATGAATTGCGCGCCGGAACCGTCGGGCGAATAGGAGTAGTAGAAATTATCCGTCCAAAAATTGGTGGCGGGAGCAATGCCGCCGTTTTTATTGGTAAAGCCAATCTGCACTGTGGCCGAACCGAGGGCCGAAGCGGGCAAGGCAAAACCAACCACTTGTCGTGTAGTTTTCAAAAGCGGAAAAGAGTGTGCGGTCAAAAGCGGAAAAAAGTTAGAACACGGGGACATGGAGTAAAACGACGGGTTTGGCCTTGAGATTGGGAGCGTGACGGAGAAAGAAGACATCGCCATCCGGGCG
>CAIYOY010000364.1 GCA_903927905.1 uncultured Verrucomicrobiales bacterium
CTCGCCCCACCAGCTCACAAATGCCGGGCACACCAATCCACCCTTTGGCAAGGTGAAAAAGAGCATTATTTTCGAGAATAATGCTTGAGCCGGGGATAAAAAAAACTACTGTTTACCCCATGTCTAAGGTTAAACACATTATCTTGTTGAAATTTAAAGATGGTACGAGCGAAGAACAGATCACAAAGCTGTTCGATGATCTGCTCGATTTGACGGAAACGATCCCCGGCGTGGATGATTATGTTTCCGGCGCCAATATCAGTGCCGAAGGCCTCAATCAGAGCCTGACCCACGGCGCGATCATGACTTTCTCCGATGCCGCCGCCCGCGATGCTTATCTGACCAATCCCGAACACGAAAAGTTCAAGGCCTCGGCCATGCCGCTGCTGGAAACCGTCACCGTGTTTGATTTTGAAGTTTAAGCTGAACTTGAGCTTTGGCGCGATGAGAACACGCTGAAGCGTGAACTCCAACGTCCCCATGAAACGCACACATCATTGCAACGAATTGCGCCCCCCGCAAATCGGCCAGACCGTCACCTTGTCGGGCTGGGTCCATTCCCGCCGCGACTTGGGCGGCCTCATCTTCATTGACATCCGCGATCGCGAAGGCCGCACGCAGACGGTGTTTGATCCGTCGGATTTGTCGAAGGAATTGTTCGAGCAGGCCGCGTCGTTGCGCAGTGAATGTGTCGTCAGCATCACCGGCAAAGTCCGCGCCCGTCCCGCTGGCACCAGCAACGCCAAGATTCCCACCGGCGAAGTGGAAGTGGGCGTGAAGGAATTGGAAGTGCTGAACATGGCCGAAGTCCTGCCGTTCCCCGTGGATGATCCGGAAGTGGCTAAGAGCGTGAATGAAGAATTGCGGTTGCAATATCGTTACCTTGATTTGCGCCGTCCCGAAATGGCCCGCAATCTGCGTCTCCGCAGCAAAGTGGCCACGGCGTCCCGTGTGTTTTTTGATGAGCAGGGTTTCCTGGAAGTGGAGACGCCGACGTTGTTCAAGTCCACCCCCGAAGGTGCGCGCGAATTCCTCGTGCCCAGCCGCGTTCATGCCGGAAAATTTTACGCGCTGCCGCAATCGCCGCAGCAATTCAAACAGATCTTGATGGTCGGCGGCGTGGAAAAATATTTCCAACTCGCCCGCTGTTATCGCGATGAAGATCTCCGCGCCGATCGTCAGCCCGAATTCACCCAGGTGGATATCGAGATGTCGTTCATTGAGCGCGAAGACATTTACGCGTTGATCGAAGGATTGTTGAAACGGATTTGGAAGACGGCGTTGAATGTGGACATTCCCACGCCCTTCAAGCGCCTGACTTTTAACGAAGCGCTCAATCGCTATGGCATTGACAAGCCCGATACCCGTTACGGCATGGAGCTGGTTGATTTCACCGAGGAATTCCGCGCCAGCACGTTCAAAGTTTTCAGCGGTGCCATCGCCAATGGCGGCGTGGTCAAGGCGCTCAACGCCAAGGGACTCGCCGATGCGACGCAAGGCCAGATCGAGACCATGACCGAATACGCCAAGAGCTTTGGCGCGAAAGGGCTGGCCTTCATCAAAGTGGAAAAAGGCGAATGGAAATCGCCTATCGTCAAATTTTTCAACGACGCCGAAAAAGCCGCGCTGACAGCAAAGCTCAAAATCGAAGAAGGCGACTTGATTCTTTTCGCTGCGGACCAATGGCTCAATGCCTGCGAAATCCTCGGCAAAATTCGCGGCTATTGCGCGGACGTCCTTAAGACGCAGGGCAAGATGACCATTCCCGCCGATCGCTACGATTTCCTGTGGGTGATAGATTTCCCCTTGCTCGCCTTCGACAAGGAACAGAACCGCTGGTATTCCAGCCATCATCCGTTCACCGCGCCGGTGACCGAGGACATCCCGTTCTTGACCAGCGACCCGAAGAAAGTTCGCGGCCAGCATTACGACATTGTCGTCAACGGCGTCGAACTCGGCGGTGGTTCCATTCGTATCCATCGGCCTGACGTGCAGAAAAAAGTTTTTGAGGAAGTCCTGCAAATTCCGCCCGACATGGTCCAGGCCCGCTTTGGCTACATGCTCGAGGCCTTCCGTTATGGCGCGCCCCCGCACGGTGGCATCGCCCTCGGCTTCGACCGACTGATTGCCATCCTGTGCAACACCCCGAGCATCCGCGACGTCATCGCCTTCCCGAAAACGGCCAAAGGCACCGACCTGATGACGGATTCACCTGCACCGGTGGAAGCCCGTCAACTGCGCGATTTACATCTGGAATTGAAAGTGGCGAAGAAGGAACCGACTCAAACGTAACGCTTCAATGTAGAACCGGCCTTTTGATAGTTACGATTTTGTTTTGACCAGGAAAGGATTGACGACGCGAACTCCGTTGTAGATCTGATTATCGTTCAGGTCTTCGCTCAATATTTCCGCGCAACCTTGATCGGAGGCAGCCGCGACGATGAGTGAGTCCCAATAACTTGTTTGATATTTTTGATGGATGTTCATCGCCAGACGAACAAGGTCAAAATGAATCGGAACGGACGAAAATGTCTTATTGTAATCTTGGACGATTTTTTCCGCTGTTGCGGCCGACAATAATTTTCGACGAACGACTGTTGAATGAAAAAATTCCCCGAGAACCTGAGTTGAAAGAACACCGGTTCTCTTTGCGGAAAGATCTGCTATGAGTTGAAGGGCGATCGCCTGTTTGTGTGGATCAGAAGAATCGCAAGCGTAGAAAAGGACGTTTGTATCCAAAAACTTTTTAACGCTCATAAAGCTCGTCCCGGCTTTTCCACGACTTTCCGCCCATCGGACGACTGGCCTCATGCAAAGTCTTTAACAATTGCTGGCCGGCTGCTTTTGAATCAACGGGCGAAGGGGGGGCTTCAGTTTGGGTAGAAGGCAATTCGACCAGAAGATGGACCTTTTGATGCTCCAAAATTTCCAGCCGGGTCAAAGGCTTGAAAACTCCGTCTTCAAATATGGCATCTACCGCTTGAGTCATGCTTTAATGTGACCTTTCATTCACTCTATTTCAAGCCGTTAATCAACCCTTTAAAAACTTTTCAAACGCCCCGCCGAACAACAACGCGACATCCCGCTCAATCTCCACCTTCGTCGGCTCCCAACCCGTTCGCGCAAGATCGGCATACTTGTCCACCAATACATTCGTGATGACTTCGCGCGAATGACGCCATTTGTAGATCAATTGGTCGAGGACGCGGGCGTCGGAATGTTGCGGGGTGACACTGAGACCGAGGAGTTCCAGGCGCATCCGGGTATTTTCTTCGATGAGCAGGGGAATGTTGTTGAACCACCAGCAGCCAAAGACGTGCAGATTGCGAAATTTGCGGGCGAGGACACAGAGTTCGTGCTGGTTTTCACGGGCTAGGATGGTGACGAGAAATTTATTGTCGGGATATTGCGCGCAAAGGTTCGTCAGGAATTTCAAATCGGTCAGGCCAACACCGTCGCCGGCCAGTTTGAGTTGCGGATTTACCGCACGCGTGACGCCCGGCATCAGCGCGAAAGGCAAACCCGTCTCGCGACAATGGGGCAGCACCGCGCCTTCAATCAATTGATTGCAAACCGTCTGCGCGGGGTATTTAAAATCAGGCGGCAATGAAACCATGACATACCGCGCGCCCATGCGTTTGCTCCATTCACGCAGGAATCGCCGCACTTCCTCGACCGTCTTTGCAGAAATCTCCGAGGTCACATTATAACCCCATTGCGCCAGTTTTGGCGCGGTGTTGCTCCAATCAAGGAGCAGCGGATCAATCCGCAACGCCGTGACAAACCGCGAATCGCCGCTAAAACCCTTTTCCCAAACAGGTCGTTCGAGGTCGTCGAAGGGCGAGTTGGTCATGCAGATGGATTTAACCCCCGCCAATTCCATGCAGCGGGTGGTGTAGGCGTCAGGTTTTTGGGTGGCGAACCATTTCCGAACACCCTTCAAATCACGCTTTTTCACATCCAGCCCCAGCGCATTAAGCGTGGTTAAAACCCCGCGACAGGATTCCGAAACCGGCGAGTGTTGAATAAAAAGCTCGTCCCAGATCAAATCCGCCTGTTGTGTTTTGGTCAGTGCCCAGAATTTTTTATAAGGCAGATCAAAATACCGAAACCCCTCGGCGATGAGATAATGGTAGGTAAGCAATTCATCAATGCCGTAGAGCAACAGTTCGCCGAACGCGGGCGCATAAAGATGGGTATGCACGTCGTGAATCGGTGTGACAGCGACGATTTTTTCGACTTGCGCGGCCAGTTTTTTATCTTTGGTGGCTGATGACATCTTGGGAAAAAGCTAACCACGAATAGGCCCGAATGGACACTAATTTTTTATGGTGGAAGAGCAATCTGTCGCGGTGACATCAAGTAGGCGATCAAATCCGCCCTTTGCGCCTCGGACAACGCGGCCAGCAAACCCTCAGGCATGAGTGAGAGCGAAGAATTTTTTATCTCCTCAATTTCGCTCCGCTCCATTGTCGTCTTCTCGGTCATTCCCTGGATCGTCAGCGTGCGCTCCGTTTTGTCTTTGATGATTCCATTCAACACTCGACCGTCCTTCAGCGTCACTGTCGCGACTCTGAAATCCACGCCGACAATCGCGCTGGGATCCACCACGTTCTCCAGCAAATAGCTTAAGTCGCTTCGACCGGAGCCGGTCAGGTCAGGCCCGATTTTGGCACCTTGCCCGTAAAGCGTGTGGCACGGCGCACAAGTTTGATTGAACACCGCGCGTCCATGCGGGAGGTCAGCTTTTTTAAGTCGTTCCGGAGTCAGCTCGGATTTGTAATTGGCAATAAGCGGTTTCTTGTCTTCGCCGGTGCCGCGAATTTCTCCCCAGACTTCTTTTAACTGCTCGCTCAATTCCGCGTTTTTGAGACTGGAAATCTGGCGAGCATGAAAGGGTGAAATATCCCGGCGATCAATTTTGTTTTGCGCAACTGCCTCCAGCAAAGCGCGGGCTGAACCAAGGCGGGAAATCAGCGCGCTGATCACCTCCGGTCGTTCCTTCTCCGTAAAACTTTTATAGCGTTCGATGATCAAGCCCGGCGTTTTCGGATCATCGTAAGCCATCAAACCGCGCACCGCCGTCACCGCCAATTGCTTGTCAGGTAACGCTGCTTGCAGCAGTTCAGGCAGCCCTGGCGGGCGTTTTTCAATCAGTTTTTCCAAACTCTCCCGCCGCTCGGTTTCGCTCGCCGAAACGTCCAGGACAAGCTTCTCCAAAATCGCGACGGCGTTTGGATCGCCAAAGATCAACCCCAGATTCCGCGCTTTGGTGATCAAAACTTTATTTGATCTCGCATTTATTTTGCGCGCAAAATCACTCCACGCCGTCGGACACGCCGCCTTTCGCCATCCATTCATCGCTTCCGTCATTCCATCCAGCACATCCATCTGAATCGTCTCGGAACTGTTGCCCGCCATCTCCAGTAAAGCGTCGATCGGTCCGGGATTTTTTTCCAGATCCTCAGTCAATCGCCGCGCGACAAATTTCCGCACCAATGGAATCCGGCTTTGTTTGACCAAGTCAATCGAACGCATCGAATTTAGGACCGGCAAAGGCTCAATGCCATACCAGTCCATCAAGGGCATATTGTGATCTGTCGCATCTTCGCCGTGCGCCACAAGGGCGGCGGCTAAATCCCACCGTTTGTCCGCGTCCACTTTTTGCAAGGCGGCGGCGAGATAAAGCCGTACCAGCCCGGATTTTTCTTTCTTGGCCAACGTAATAAACTCTTTACGCGTCACCTCGCTGACCTTGCCTTCATCAAATAGCAATCGCACCGTCGAGGCGCGAACATTTTCATTCGCGTGCGACAGTTGCCTTCGCAGCCACGATTCCGTCGTTCCGCCTGTCACATAGAGCGCCCAAAGCGCCCGCAACTTCCGCGCCGGTTCTTTCTGTTCGCCAAACATCTTCAACAGATCGGCATGAACAGCTTTCATCTCCCGGCCTTGCGCGGCGCGTTCCTGCAAGATTACCCGAGCTTGTCGCACAAACCACTCGTTCGGATTCAATTGCAATCGGACCAGTTCGCCATCGCTTAGACGCGCCAGATCCTTAATCCCACTCTCCGATGGCTCACCGTAAGTGATCTTGTAAATCCGCCCCGATGTTCGATGCACCCCGTCATTTTCGTGACATTCGCCCACGTCCGACCAATCGGCGATGAATACGCCGCCGTCCGAGCCATAAGTCAGATCAATGGGCCGAAACCATTCGTCATCATCCTTCATCATGTCTTCGCCGTGCTTTCCGACGTAACCCGACCCGGAGCGGACCACGAAATCATTGTTCAACCGATGGCCATGCAGATTGAGCGTGAACAAAGTATCGCGATAGCGGGCCGGCCAATTATTCCCGAGGTAAAACATCAAGCCCGTGTGCGCATGACCACCGCCGAGAATATCATTGAGGCCCCGCGCCGAACGCGATTCCTGCCAAGCCTGGCCGGTGTCCCAATGATAATGATCGGCGTGTTGGTCAATCAATTCATAGGTGTGCCGGTCAAAATCTTCCCCGAACATCCGCCGGTAATGCGCTCCGGGAATTACATGCCACAAGTGGCCGATCACCGTATTGATAAAAAACGGCTCACCCATGTCAGTCCAATCCATCCCCCACGGATTCGTCGTCCCATGCGCCACGGCTTCGAAAACTTTTCGCGTCGGATGATACCGCCAGATTCCGGCATTGATTGGGATGCGCTCGCTGTCCGGCGCACCGGGACGGCCCACTTTGGAGGTGGCCAAAATGCCGTGCCTCCCATACAACCAACCATCCGGCCCCCACTTCAGGCCGTTCACGATCGTATGATGCGCATTGTCTCCCTCCCAGCCGTTCAAAATGATCTCCGGCTCACCGTCAGGAACATCGTCGCCATTTCGATCCGGGATGAACAACAGATTCGGCGCGGCCAAAACCCATACTCCGCCAAAACCGCAGGCCACGCTCGTCACCCGTTGCCCCTGGTCCCAAAACACCGTGCGCTTGTCAAAGCGCCCGTCATGATTGGTGTCCTCCAAAATAATGATGCGATCGCGCAGCTTGTTTTCAAATCCACGTCCGCCTTCCATATAAGTATAATTTTCCACCACCCACAAACGTCCCCGGCTGTCGGTCGTCATGGCGATCGGCTGTTGCACATTGGGTTCACCCGCGAACAAAGTCGCCTTGAATCCCGGCGGCAGCGCAATCCGTTTCACCGCATCTTCCGGCGTCAGCGGCACCTTGGTGGATTTTTCCGTGTTATATGGCGTCGGAAACTCGCCGCCCTCTGCTGCCAGACCCAGAATCAAAAGCGCAACTTGTAACGGAAAAATTTGACGAAAAATAAAATTTATCATGACCACACTAAGGTTATGCCGATTTAGCCTGACGCAACAATTGTTTGGCTTTGCTGATCCAAACCCGCTCGCGTTTGCGTTGGAAGCTCGGGGCATGGGCGTCGTCGGTAAGCGTGGTGCGGAGTTCGCCGAGGGCGAGGTCTTTTTGGCCGGTGGCGAGGTAAAGTTCGGCGACCTGAACGCGGGCGCGGGCGTAGCTGTGATTTTCCAGGACGATTTTCCAGGCGGCGATGGCATTCGGAGTATCGCCCAGGGCCATGAGTGTTTCGGCGTAGGCCATGAGGGTGTAGCCATAGTCGTGCTTTATGTTTTCGACACAGACCTGTTGCAGAAAGACGCGGGCTTCCTGTGGTTTTTTCTGGCGAAGCAGGCATTGGCCCATATGAGCGCGGGCATCAATGTCCTGCGGGTCGCGTTCCAACGATGCGCGGTAGCAGGCTTCGGCTTTATCCAGTTTTCCCTTTTGGAAATAGATGTCGCCCAAGGCGAGGTGATGGTGGGCCTTGTCGAGGTGATGGATTTGGTTTTCGAGTTCTTTGATGCGTTGACGCCGGGCGGTGCCGGGGAGCTCGAAGCCCTGGGTGGGGGATGAACCATCACGGAAAATACTCCAGAAATACCAGAACGCGCCGAGTCCCGGGAAAAAGAAAATGAACATGGCCCAATACCATTCCTCCCGTCGGATGGCATCAATCAGCATCCAGAGCTGAAAAATCCCCATGATGACCAGCCATGGATTGTGGCGAATCATTTCGAGGTTAAGATTTAGGAGTTGGCCCATCGGATTTTGGGCTTTTATGTAACAGAAGATTAGAGACGCGTCTCTACAAAAAATTGTCGCGCGAAGGACACGAAGGATGCGAAGGCGGAGCGCGCCTCTGTGAGGCGCAGCAGATTGAAACGGAGGAGACGCCGAATTAACGAATATCATTTCGCTCATCATCTGCTGCGCCTCACA
>CAIYOY010000365.1 GCA_903927905.1 uncultured Verrucomicrobiales bacterium
AGTCTTTGGGCTTTTGCGCTTCGGGCAAAACATCGGCCCACCAATTTTTATAAGCGGCGATGAGCTTCTGCGCCGTCTCGGGCTGTTGCGCGGTGACATCGGTGGTTTCGCCGGGATCATGCACCATGTCGAAAAGCTTCCAACCAGGGCCATCGTTGACCAAACGATATTGCTGTGTGCGGACCGCGCCCGATTTTTTGCTGCGCGGACCGGAAAACAGATGCTGGCAAAAAAGCGGACGGTCAGGCCAATCATTCGTTCGCCCCTCCAACAGCGGAACCAGACTGACGCCATCCAAGGGCCGTGTTTTTGGTTTTGCCACATCGCACAGTTCCAGCAGCGTCGGAAACAGATCAATGTGCGCGGCGATCTGGCTGACTTTGCGCGGGGCCTTGAACCGCGCCGGCCAGCTCAGAAAAAACGGCTCGCGCGTGCCGCCTTCGTGGAAGGTCCCTTTCAAACCGCGCATCCCTGCATTGTAACGCGCACCCGCCGGGCCGTTGTCCGAGAAATAAATCACGATCGTGTTCGTGCGCAATTTCCATTCGTCCAATTTCGCCAGTACGCGCCCGACGTTGGCGTCAATGTTTTCGCACATCCCATAAACGCACGCCACCCAGTCCGGCAGACCCAGCCCTTTGTAATGATCAAAATATTTGTCCGCCACCTGAAACGGCGAGTGCGGCGTATTGAACGCCAGATAACAGAAGAACGGTTGTTTCCGATTGGCCTTGATAAAATCCAAAGCCGCATCGGTGAAGACATCGGCGGTGTAACCCTTCGGCGTCACCGGCTGGCCGTTGTGCGTCAGGGTGGAGTTGAAATAATTATTCCAATGCCCGCAATTAAACCCAAACACGTCATCAAAACCTTGCGCCTCCGCGATGTCGGGAAAATAACCGCCATTGTGCCACTTGCCAAAAATGCCAGTGCGATAACCCGCGCCGTGTAACGCTTCCGCGATCGTGACCTCCTCCGTTCGCATCCGTTCCTCGCCGCGCGCCACTCCTTCTACGCCCGTGCGCAAAGAATAACGTCCTGTCAAAAAACTCGCTCGCGTCGGCGCACACACCGGACTGACATAGAAATGTTCAAACTGGATATTATTCGTGGCAAAACGGTCCAGATTCGGCGTTTTGATATAGGGATTCCCATGCAGCCCGAGGTCGCCATATCCCTGATCATCCGCCAAAATCACCAGTACATTCGGCCGCGCCGCCGAGACAACCAACGGCACCAAAAGCAGAAGGTGGCAAAGAAGACGCTTCATGACTTTCTCCCCATTTCCACCAAAACCCAAAACGTGACCGCCGGACCAATCTTGAACAAACCGCCATCAAAGAAAAACCCGATCAACATTACCACCACCATCACCCGCGAAACATTTTGCAGCACGGCAGACGACGTTAAGGAAAATTCCGCTGTATCAGTCTGTTGCTGAATCGGCGCTGCCGAAAAATAATCGCAAAAATAAGCCAGAAAACTGAACAACGCCAACATCCCAAAAATCAGTCCCAGCACGATGTAGTCATTAAACAAAATAGAAGGATCGCGTTCCCCGCTGGCCGTTGTGCGATAGAATTGCGCATAAACCGAATCCGGCTCCCGCCACCCATAACCGAGCAACGGTTTGTCCGCCATCATCTGTAAGCCGCCGATCCAGGAGTTGACCCGGTTGCGCCAGGAAAAGTCATTCGGATTACTGACCGAAACCACCCGCCGCGCGGCGCCCCAATCCACCTCGTGAAAACCCCACCAGGCTAATGCTGCCACCGATACACCCACGAGGCCAAGAGTAATCCGGTTGCGCTGAATCCACGGATAGAATACGGGAAACCGTCGGGCCAAATAATCCCGGGAGAGGTAAAGAAAATAAATCAAACCCACCACCGTGCCTACCCAGGCGCCGCGACTGTAACTTTCCAGAAGGCCAATCGTGGTCAGCAGGGCTATCAAACCCAGCCCGATTTTTTTTCCGGCAGCATTTTTTTGATTTAGATCCATCGCCATGATCTGGCCGAGCGCCAGCAACAGCCCGGCGGCCATCATCAGCCCAAAGGTGTTTGGATTCTGCCAGAGGCCCGTCCACCGGGCGTGTCCGCGATAGGAGAAGGCGGCCTGGTTACTAAATTGACTGAGAACCGCGATGGCCAAACCGATGGAAAACATCCAAATGAATTTTGGCCGAAAAAAATTACCCGTCCTGGCATCCTTCATGGTCAGCAATGCCAACTGGCCAAACATCATGCTCCCGAAAAGGGTCCGAACCCGGAGCCCCTGCGCTGATTGCGGCGCATCCAAAACATGGGACAGGAGAATGAGAAAAATAAACACCAGTAAACACGGCAAATGCTTGGCATCGTCTCGAGGCGGAATTTCCGCGCGGGATTTTTTTCCGGGAAAAAGCTGTTGGAACCAGCGACGGAAGACCGGGATGTGATTCAGAAAAAGCAGGACAGCCAATATCCAGACGATGGCGGCTGTGACCATCCAATTGGCGCCGGACGACTGCAACTGCACGTGCCGCCATTCCAGTTGGGAATCGCTGAGCAGAACGATCGCCGTGATCACAAAACAAACCAGATTTTGGATGATCTGCATTTCTAAAAGTAACGGCGACTTTGACAGGCCCTCCAATCCTGCGCCAGAAAAAAACCGGAAAAGATGCTACGTCTTTCCCGGCCACACCGGATAATCGGTATAGCCCTTCGCGCCCGGTGCATAAAATGTTTCCGGATCAGGCACATTCAGCGGAGCGCCCGAAGCGAAACGGCGCGGCAAATCAGGATTGGCCAAATATAACCGGCCAAAAGCCACCGCATCGGCTTCGCCCTTTTGCACGACCTCAGTTCCGGTTGCAAAATTGAAACCCTCATTGGCAATGTACGCTCCGCTAAATTCCTTCTGCAACGCCGGGCCGAGACGCCCGGGACCAATGGATTCTCGCGCGCATAGAAAAGCGATGTTTCGCCGGCCCATTTCACGGGCGACATAACCGAACGTCGCCGCCGGATTCGAGTCCCCCATGCCGTGTGCATCACCGCGCGGCGCGAGATGCAACCCGACGCGGCGCGGACCCCAAACAGCCACTGCGGCATCCACCGCTTCGAGCATCAGGCGGGCGCGGTTTTCGATCGAACCGCCATAATCATCCGTCCGTTTATTGGTGCTGTCCTGTAAAAATTGGTCCAGCAAATAGCCGTTGGCCCCGTGAATTTCCACCCCGTCAAAACCCGCCAACATGGCGTTCTCCGCAGCTTTGCGATAATCCGCGATGACGCCCGGCAGTTCGTCGAGGAGCAGCGCGCGCGGTGTCACGTAGGGATGCGGCGGCTTGACCCGCGTCATCATGCTCTTGTCTGCGATTGCACTCGGGGCCACGGGAATCTCGCCGTTCAAAAAATAAGGATCAGACACGCGGCCAACATGCCAGAGTTGCAGCAACATTCGCCCGCCCGCTGCATGCACGGCAGAAGTAATTTTTTTCCAACCGGCCACCTGTTCGTCCGACCAGATCCCCGGCGTATCTGGATAACCGACACCCATCGGACAAATTGAAGTCGCCTCGCTCAAAATCATTCCAGCACCCGCGCGTTGGCGATAATATTCCACCATCAAATCATTCGGCACCCGCCCCGCGCCGGCGCGGCAGCGAGTCAAGGGCGCAAGAATGATTCGATTGGGCAATTCCCAATCCCCAATACGAACCGGATCAAATAATGTCGGCATGGAGGTGAAAAATAGTAGAGACAGGCTCTGGAACCAATTTTATTCGCGGCATAATTCACGCTTGAGAACTCCCCGCGCATGTGGTCAGAGTGGTTCCATGTGGAAACCAGACCATCCTTGGACGGAGTTGATCCTGCGCGGTGTCATCGTTTATATTTTTCTCATCATCCTGCTGCGCGTGACCGGCAAGCGTCAGATCGGTCAACTCGCCCCCTTTGATCTGGTCCTGCTCTTGGTCTTGAGCAACTCGGTGCAAAATGCCATGAACGGCGGCGATAATTCCGTGATCGGCGGAATGATTTCGGCGACCACGCTGATTCTGTTGAATGCTTTCGTTGGTCGTCTGACCTACAAAAATAAACGCCTGGAGCGCATCATCGAAGGCCGCGCGGAGATCCTCATTCACAACGGCAAGCTCTACGAAGACATCATGCAGAAGGAAAAGATCACCCACCATGAATTGATGTCGGCCCTGCGCGCGGAGGGTTGCAACACGATCGACGAAGTGCATTGCGCCATTTTGGAAAACACCGGCCAGATCACGGTGCACCCCAACAAACCCGGACCCGATCAGTCCTAAAAATTCTCCGCTTTCTCCATCGCGACAGGTTTGTTAGTCTGCGCCATGCAAATCAAGACTTATGGCTACGGCGCCCTCGGCGGCTGGGACGACAAGGCGGACAATTCCGCCGGGGTGATCGTTCCCCTGATCCTGGAATTGGTCCAACCGAAAAGCGTGGTGGATGTCGGTTGCGGGCCGGGCCGCTGGCTGCATGTTTTTCAGGAACAGGGCGTCAAAGATATTCTCGGCATGGACGGCGCCTGGGTGCCGCAGGATAAATTGCATGTGCCGAAGGAAAATTTTCAGGTGACGGATTTGACCAAGCCACTGGCCGCCTCACGCAAATATGATCTGGTCGTCAGCTTGGAAGTGGCGGAACACCTGGTCGCGACTTCGGCGGAAACCTTCGTGGATTCGCTGACCTCTCTGGGCGATGTGATACTTTTTTCGGCGGCCATTCCCGATCAGCGCGGCTTCCAGCACGTCAATGAGCAGTTCCAAGATTATTGGGCCGAGAAATTCCGGGCGCGCGGTTTTGAATGTTACGATTATATCCGGCCCAAAACATGGCCGATGCCGCAGGTCAGTTTTTATTATTCGCAAAACGTCCTGCTCTACGTGCGCAAAGGAAATGCCCTGGAGGCAAAATTAAAGGAACGAAATATTTTGCCCGCGACGTTGCTGTCAGTCGTCCATCCCGAACTTTATTTTCGCCGGGCGCATCCAGTGAAACACATCATGCGGCGGCTCAAGGGACTTTTGGGGAAATAGCCACGACTTGTTCCAATCGATCCACCGCTTTGCGGCTGATCGAGCGCCAGTCCAAATCAGCCTTCACCTTTTCGCTGGCCGACTTCCCGAAGGCCGCGATCCGCTCGGGCGATTCGTCCAACCAACTGAGAACCGTCCGACCAAAATCCGCCCCGTCAAATTTCGAAAAACGGATCAACGGAACATCCTTGAAATAGCTCATCACGCTTTTCAACGGCGTGCAAACAATCGGCACGCCCACGGCGGAATATTCCACCGGCTTGGCCGCGAACGCGCAATGCGTTCCGACGGATTCTTCGTAAGGGACAATGCCCACATCCGCATCCGCCAGATATTTCGGGACATCCGCGTAAGGAACGAAACCGGTGCATTCCACTTTGGCCTTGGGCGTTTCCGCCGCCGCGCGTTGCAAGAGTTTTTCGACCGCCGCTGTTCGATGGCCGACGAAACGAAACTGCACATCCGGGCGAGCGTGGTGAATGTATTTCACCGCCTCAAACGCCGTTGCGCCAACGTGGTGAAAATCCAGCGACCCGTGCATCACCACCAGCGGCGGACGATCTGGGCTGCGCGGCGGGCGTGGTTGCAATTTAAAAATCTCGGAATCGTAACCAAAATAAATCGGTAAAATTTTCTCGCGCGGATAACCGGCTCCAACAAATAAATCCGCCAGATAATCCGACACTGTCAAAACCGCATCCACATTATTTTTGAGCGGAATGCCCAGTTCATAACGTTTCAGCGCATTGATCATCGGGCGCGGTGCAAGATAGGAGGGCCACGTTTCCATGAAAGCTGTAAGATAATCGAGAAAATTGGTCACCACCGGAACGCCCAGCCGCTTCTTCAACCAGCCCGCAGCCACCGCAGAAATGGCGTGCTGCGACATGATGACATCAAACGGCGTCGCCTTGGCTGCCTTCGCCACCATGCGCGCCAGAAACCCCGGATACAACAGATATTTAAAATTGCGCAGGCTGGTGTAGCGGCCCATTTCCCAAAGAGTGAATTCGTGCAACTGGATTTTAAATTTCTGCCGCACCATCTCCGCGTCCGGCACTTTGGGCGAAAAAACATGCACCTCATGCCCGCGCGCCACCATTTCCTCCACCAAATAAACCGCCTCCGCCGAACCACCGCCCGAGGGAGGATAGAACGGCTCATGCGTGATCAACGCGATCCGGATCGGTTTATTTGCACTTGGCACTTGGACAAACTATTCCACCGCAGTATGATATTTCAATAATGAACAACTCAGTGGAATTGAAGCGGGATTGCGAAGCGGTGCAGATTCCAGCCGGAACCACGGTCACATTGCCCGCCGGTACCCCGGTGGACATCACCCAAACTTTGGGCGGAACCTACACCGTCCATTCCTCGGGCGGTTTGTACCGGATTGCGACCAAAGATCTGGACGCGCTGGGCATTGAACCGACCAGTCTGGCCGAAGAAGTCGCCAAAAAGCCCGAAGGCCACATCGGACCGGTGGATGAACAACAGGTCTGGGACACATTGAAAACCTGTTTTGATCCAGAAATTCCCGTTAACATCGTTGATCTTGGGCTGGTGTATGACATGAACGTGGAGCCATTGCCCAGCGGCAACAGCAAAATTCTCGTCAAAATGACCCTGACCGCTCCCGGTTGCGGCATGGGCACAGTGATCGCCTCCGACGCTCAACAAAAGCTCATGTACCTCAACGGTGTGGAAGACGCCGCCGTGGACATCGTTTGGGACCCGCCCTGGCATCAATCCATGATCACCGCCGAAGGCCGGCGGATTTTGGGTTTGGAGTAGGCCAAATTGGTGAGCCTAAATTTATACTTGCGGAGCAGAGGATTCTTTCTCTACATTAACGCACTTTGGATGGGGTCGTAGCTCAGTTGGTAGAGCACCACAATGGCATTGTGGGGGTCGCAGGTTCGATCCCTGTCGGCTCCACCATCCTTTTTACCCTCGGTCGGCTGTGTTCACAGTTGACCGGGGGATTTTTTTCATTTGGCTGACAAAGGCCAGTCAATCATCGCGAGCGGTAAAATGTTACATATGTAACATAAAATTGCTTTGCAGAAACGTGTTACATATGTAACACGCCACTGCTTTTGGTGCCGCAAGCGTAATCGAACGGGAGCTCAGGAATTGCTTTGCACCGCCGCCAATTCGCGACGAGTGAACGCAACGATGCCGAAGACGGCGAAGATGCCGCCCAGGAGAAAAACGATTTGAGACACAGCCAGACCAAGCTGGCCCCAGGTGATGCTGCGACCGGTGCTCAGCGAATCAATCGGCGAAAAGCTTTCCACCAAATTGATGACCTTAAGAGCGCCTTTGAAAAATGGCATTAAAACCCAATCCACTGGCGAGTTTTTGACCGCACCGGTTTCATGATTGGCGGCAAGGATGGAACCTTGTTCGATGGCTGTGCTCAAGGTGCCGCTGGAAAGGCCCATGATCAGGATGGAAAGCGA
>CAIYOY010000366.1 GCA_903927905.1 uncultured Verrucomicrobiales bacterium
GCCAGGAAGGCCTCCAGGGCGTTGGGCGGTTGACCCTGTTTTTTCCGCATTTCATATTCTCCCATCAGATCGTGCGCTCCGTAAAATGAGATCACGGCAGCGATACGCCAACGGGGGTCGGCTTGCGTCCCGACGTAGGAAACCAGGTGGCCGCCTGCGGATTCCCCCAGCAGCGCGATCCGGTCCGGATCCACCTTGAATCTGGATGCGTTGGCCCTGACATACTCGATCGCTCGATCCACGTCCTCGATGGCTGCCGGGAACGGAAATTGCGGCGCGAGACGATAGTCAATGCTGAACCAGGCGATGCCGGCCCGGCTCAAGGGCTCGAATACCGGAGTGATATATTGCTCTTTGCTACCATGCATGAAACCTCCGCCATGAACAATGATGACCGCCGGATGCAGGCCCCTACCACCCGGGATGCAGGCGTCCAATTTAAGACTAACCTCGCCTGCCCCTCCATACTCGATATCCTTTTGGACCGGGGGTGGCAGGGGCGGGGAAGTCGCGCAAGAACACAAGAGCAGGACCCAAAGGGTTGCCCCGGCCAATCTGGCCGTGCCCCCTGCGGCTCGATCATGGACCAATCTGCGAAAAAGGGGCCAGTTCATGGTAATGTCATTTTATTTCAAGTTCTGCTTCTCCGGGTCACCCGCACGGCGACGTGGCGGGCTTCGGGAATGATAAATTTTTTGACCTCAACCGTGACCGATTTCGGTTTGAATTCCTTTAAAATCATTGAAGCGATGTCCACCGCCAGTTTTTCGATCAGTTTCCATTCTTTTCCATCGCCGAAGTGCAGTAATCGCTGTGTAACGGCATAATAATCAATGGTTTGGTTTAAATCATCACCCTTGGCGGATTTGGTGAAATCATGCGACATTTCCACGGTAAGCAGAAGTTTTTGCAAACTCGAACGTTCCCGCTCGGGAACACCAACATAGTAGGCAACGGTAAGATCGGCAATGATTATTTGGTCCATAAGCGGTCAAGGAGAACGCGGGTTGGCTTGTTCAGATCCATCTTCAAGGCTTCGGCGATTGGAACCCATTTGAATTCCTGCGCTTCTTCATTCAGTTTCACGTCACACGGGCCATCCACCAAGCAGGTGTAATTGAGCAGGACGAAATGGGCTTCGCGGTAGAATTCCTTGGAATGAATGCAATCCTGAACCAGGACAAATTCGATGTCGCGGATTTTCAGGTTGGTTTCCTCCATGATCTCGCGGCGCAAAGCGTCCGGGGAGGTTTCGCCAAATTTTATTTTGCCGCCCGGAATGCCCCAGAGGTTCGACCATTTTTGCGTGCGGATCATCAGGACTTTGCCGTGGCCATCGGCGATCAACGCGCCGACGGTGCTGATGGGATGAGTCATCGGCGAACCTTCCGCGCCATGTTCACGATGCGGATACGAAAAGTGATTTTGCGCGAGGATCTCCTGTAATTCGCCGAGATGTTCCACGATCAAATCCGGCTCGCTGGCGCGGAGTTGTTCGAGGCGATTATAGCCGGTCAAAACCGCGCAGGAAAAAATACCTCCGTGCTTGGCTGTATCCACGTCATGCTGCATATCACCGATGAACAACGTTTCGTTTTTGGCCAGGCTGTTTTCTTCCAGAATATCTTTAATTTTCTCGCGCTTGTCCCAGACCCCGGTATAAGGCGTCTGGATGTAGGGCGTGAAACCGGTCGCCGCCGCCTGGATATGATAATAGTCCTGCTGCACGGTGCTGAGGAGAAAGGTGCGGATTTTGTGCTGCTGACAAAAAAGCAGAAATTCGCGCGCGTGCGGCAAGGCGGTGACGGTATGCTGGACCGTGGGGAAATGCCCGTGAAAATCGCGCTCGAGCTGGGCCAACGGAATCTCCGGGAGAAAACGGTCGTAGAAATTTTTGAAAGGCAGGCAGAACTCCGCGCGAAACGTGTCCAGCGACATGGCTTCTTTGCCCGCTTGCGCGAAGACGTGATTGGTCGCCGCCAAAACCGCCGGCAAATCATCGACCAACGTCCCGGACCAATCAAAGATGATATTTCGGATCACGCCGGGAGTTTACGCAGGGAAAAGGGTGGCGGCAATGGCTCAGTTTGGTGAAAAGGTGTAAGCGACGTCAGGCGGGCCCTTTCATTCATTTTTAAAAATTTGGCGGATTTTTAAAACTTCAAATATCATCCTTGAATTCCACGCTTGAAGGTTCAGCTCCGTAATCATTACATTCTCCGCCATGGCTGCTGACCAAAACTATATCCAATTTGAGAAGGAATTGAATCGGTTGGTGGAATCTTTTGGCCAGCGTCTTGCGGAACTCAAGAAGCCCGGTTATGCCGAGGCCCAACTCCGCGACGATTTTCTCAATCCTTTCTTCCGCGCCCTCGGCTGGGACATGGAAAACCGCGCCGGGTTGATTCAGAAGGAGCGCGAAGTGGAGATCGAAAGCGCCACTCAGATCGGCGGCGGACGCAAACGCGCTGATTATCTTTTCCGCACCGACAAGCGCGATCGTTTTGTTTGCGAGGCGAAAAAACCCGCCGAGGAACTTCACGCCAAATACGCTTTCCAAGCCAAACGCTATGCCTGGAACAAAGGCGTGCCGCTGGCGGTCCTGACCGATTTTGAGGAATTGAAAGTTTATCTGGTTGGCGGCAAGCCCCACTTGGACGAACCTCAGGTCGGGGAATGGAAAAGCTGGCACTTTCGGCAATATCCGCTCATCGCCCGCGAGCTCTGGGATTTGCTCTCGCGTGATAAGATTGCCGCTGGCAGCATTGACCAGGCGATTGACGCGCTGCCCAAACGCGCCACCGGCACCGGCAAGGCCCGCCAGCAATGGCTGATCAAACCCGACCGCACCCGTTCCCTGGATAATGATTTTCTGGAATTTCTCGACGAAACCCGGCGCGACCTGGCTTCCGACATTTACAAAAACAACGACCACGATGAGTTGGCTGAGGGCAATAAACTGACGGACGCCGTCCAGCGCATCATTGACCGCATTCTTTTCATCCGCATTTGCGAAGATCGCGATATTGACACTGGCACGACCCTGCAAAGCATTGTCGAGACGTGGCGCAAGAACACAGGCGACAACGACACCGGGCGCCGGGCGCATCAGCAACCGTTTGAATTGCGGGAGGAGCCACCGACTGATTACGGTGCGAGTGGCATTCGTGCGCCGAAAAATTCTCTCTGGCGCGCTGTCGTTCGTCATTTCCGCGCACTGGATCGTCGCCCTCCCACGCACGTTCCATTTTTTAACGGCAATCTTTTTAAGCCGCATTTTACCGAATCGCTCATTCTCAGCGACGAATGGCTGGCTGGATTCATCGGCGAATTGAGTGATGACGAAACGCCTTATCTTTTCAGTGAAATCCCGGTGGAAATCCTTGGCAGCGTCTATGAACGTTTCCTCGGCAAAGTCGTTGTGCTCAAAGGCCGGGGCATCAGCATTGATGAGAAACCCGAAGTTCGCAAAGCCGGGGGTGTCTATTACACCCCGCGCTACATTGTGGATTACATTGTCGAGCAAACCGCCGGGAAATTGCTGGATGAAATCTCCGTAGGAGACGACGTGAGGAGACTCAAATCAAAATCCATTCCCGTAGGAGACGAGGTAACGAGACTCAAATCGCAAAAAAAGGAAAGTCAAAGTCTCCTTACGTCGTCTCCTACGTTGAAAGGAGGGAGTCAGAGTCTCGTTACCTCGTCTCCTACGTTGAAGGAATTTGAGCAGAAGACCGCCGCGCTGCGGTTACTTGATCCGGCCTGCGGTTCCGGCTCTTTCCTTATTCGCGCCTTTGAGCGGGTTTGTGAACACTGGCAGAAGTATTTGACAGCCGATCTCCGTGCCCATGTAGGAGACGACGTAAGGAGGCTCGCTTCTAAAAAAGGAGAAAGTCAGAGTCTCCTCACATCGTCTCCTACGGGGAAGGAATGGTTGAAGAAGCATCGTCCGCTCTGCTGGCTGGATGAATCCACTGGTGACATTCATCTTACCGTCGAGCTTAAACGAAAAATTCTCACGCAAAATATCTACGGGGTGGATTTGGACGCCGCCGCTGTGGAAGTCACCCAGCTTTCGCTTTATCTCAAGATGCTGGAGGACGAAAACCGCACCACACTCAAACGTCAGCGCGAACTTCTGGCCGACGAAACCGACATTGCCCTGTTGCCACCCTTGCAGGACAACATTAAGCACGGCAATTCTCTCATTGCCTCCGACTTTTCCATGATGTCGGAAGACCTCATCCGTGTTCACGCTTTTGACTGGAATGTCGGCTTCAAGGATATAATGAAAGCGGGTGGCTTTGACGCAGTCGTCGGCAATCCGCCTTACGTTTTAATAAGCCCGGAAATGTTCGATGAACAATCGATCGAATACCTTCGCCATTACGAAGTGGCTCAATACAAAGCAGACCTTTTCCACCTCTTCATTCAAAAGGGAATTTTGCTTGCTCGTGAAAATGGACTTTTTGGAATGATCGTTCCAAACACGTGGTTAACGCTCCAATTTACCGATCGCTTGCGACGCTATATCGCAGAGAAGACGAAAATTTTGGAAGTCGTGATGTTTGACCATTTAGTTTTCGAGGATGCAAATGTCTTCACCGCGTTATTGTTTGTTGAAAAACAAAAGTCCGCGCTATCCCACAAGGTTGCAATACGCAAAGTGACAGATGCAGATTCAATCAAAGGCATAAAGGATATTGTAGCAAACAATGTCTTGCAGTCGTCTTGGCAGGCAACCGAAGGCTGCATTTTTGAAACACGGTTAACTGGCGCGTCGGGCAAGCTTGTGGAGAGGCTTATCCAAAATTTTCCAAAACTTGAGTCAGTAGCACGCGCGTCGCTTGGTTGTCAGGCCTACAACAGTTCCAAACACACGAAGGAACAAATTGAGAACCGGGTGTTTCACTCCGACCACAAGAAGGGGAAAGATTATCTGCCTGAATTAGCTGGCAACGATGTTGCTCGCTACGAAATTAATCGTGAGCGTGGTCAGTGGATAAAGTATGGACCTTGGCTGCATGATTATCGGACAATGGACTGGCTCGAGGGCCCACGAATTTTGGTTCGAGAAATTTCAGGCCCGAAGCCTCACTCCATTTTTGGTGCATACGTTGAAGAAACCTATTGTAACTACAAAACGATTCTCAACGTGAATCCTTCAGATAAAACAATATTCTCAATGAAATTTTTATTGGGCATCTTGAATTCCCGATTGATTTCATTTCTATATCCGTTCGTTTCAAATAAATTAGTTGCGCAAGCATTTCCGCGCTTGTCCGTTGGTGACGTCAAACGCCTTCCCATTGCGTCAGTTGACGCGAAGAATCGCGCCGACAAATCCCGGCACGACAAGCTTGTGTCGCTGGTGGAGAAAATGCTGGGCTTGATGCCCAAGCTGCGCGCGGCCACGTCGGACTCGGAAAAGGCTGTCCTGCAAAACGCCGTCAGCGCCACCGACCAGCAAATAGATGAACTGGTGTATGAGCTTTATGGATTGACAGAGGAGGAAATTAAATTGGTGGAGGGCGGCCAATGAATCTCGTAGGAGACGACGTAAGGAGACTCTAACTAAAAATGAAATCACACGGACGAATAGAATATTTGAGTCTCGTCACCTCGTCTCCTACGAAGAGGGAATGTTTGAGCCTCCTAACGTCGTCTCCTACGGAGGAAGGGGGACAAATTGATGCGTGATCCGCTGAATCGTCCATTTTATCTGCCCCGGCTTCCCAGGGAATATTATCAGGCCGACGCTGTGGTTCACTGGACGCTGACTACTTTCGATCGGGCCAAGGGCTGGCTCACGCCCGAGTTGCATCATCAATTTCGGGAGTTGATGTTTCATGCGGCGGCGCGTGAGGGTTTGGTCTGCCCCATTTACTGTTTGATGCCCGATCATCTGCATTTGGTCTGGATGGGGTTACGACTGGATACGGATCAAATCCTTGGGATGGCCTTTCTGCGGACTTATCTGGAACCGGCGTTGCGTCCGGCCAAGCTTCAACCTCAGGCACAGGACAATGTGCTGCGAGAGGAAGAACGGAAACGCAATGCCTTTGCCAAGGTATGTTTTTATCTTGCGGCGAATCCGGTGCGGGCGGAATTGATCAAGGAAACTGAAGACTGGCCCTACACCGGTTGCATTGTGCCTGGGTATCCGAAATTGAACCCGACGGATGAAGATTTTTGGCCGAAGTTCTGGAAAATTTACGCGAAACTGCGGCAGCCTGATGCAGGCAATCTTAAACGCCCACCCATCTGATGAAACCCAAAATACCCAGTAGGAGACGACGTGAGGAGACTCTAACTTTAAAAACTGGGGCGCATTCCGTCGTTTCATGTAAATTGAATCGCAAGAAGAAAATTTTGAGTCTCGTCACCTCGTCTCCTACGAAGAAGGGAGATTTAAGTCTCCTGACGTCGTCTCCTACGAAGAAGAGGGTTTCGCTCCGCGCCGAATTCCATGCTTGGCGCGCTTCGCTCCCGACCGCGCTGGAGCGTGACACGTTGCTGACGCCGGAATGGATCGCCGAAAGCGTGGTCCAGGAGGTGGAGCGCTTTTTGAAAGCGGATTTGCCGGAAAATTTTGCTGAACGGCTTGCGGCCAAAGCCCACTACCTTTACCCGCGCCACAAACACTTCCAGAAAGGCCTGAACCGTCCCGGCAATCGAGGACGGGACAATCTGTATATGTTCATGCGCCACTGGACGGCTGGCTGGCTGAAACGGGAGCAATCCGCACTTTACAAAAAACTGCCTTGGTCGTTCGGCCAGGGTCAGCCGCTACCCAATGCTGCCCTGTCCATCTTTGTTCAAGGTGATGGAAAAAAACGATAAAAGCGCGATGGAATTCCGGGGGGCGGCGTGTCAATAAATTCCAAGAGGCCGGAATTGTCGGTCGGGCCGGAGAAGAGGGTTTGCCACGGGAGTGTACCCAGGTCGGTTTCGTATTGGATGATGTAGTTCTGGTTGGCGACACCGACGATGTGAAGATGAACGGAGCCATCAGTCGCCGATTGGAGCGACATGGTGGGCTGGGCGTAAACGAACAGCACCGCATTGGAACTGAGGACAGCACCCACGGCGTTGGTGATTACCACGGTATAGCTGCCTGCATCCGACAGTTGGGCGGAGGCAATCGTATAGACACTGTTCGATGCGGCCGCGATGGAAGCGCCGTTGAGCCGCCATTGGTAGATCAAAGGTGTGCTGCCACTGGCAGCCACTGTCAAAGAAACGGGATTGCCCGCCAGCACGGTTTGGTTTTGCGGTTGAGCGGTCACGCTCGGCGGAGTCAGTCCGGCCAGTTGAAAGGCCATCAAGCCATTGTTCGCTTCGAGGGCGAAGACGTAATTGGTCGTCATGATGATTTGCCCGATGTGATTGAAGTTGCTGACGACGTTCGCCGGGAAAGCATAGGAACCGAGCAGCAGCGGGACATTCATTTGGGAAACGTCATACAATTCCAGCACGTCCGGCGAGGCGTTCAAGACACCCGAAAAATTAATCCCGGCCAGCAGATTGCTTTGGAACAAAATGCTCACCGGTCCCAAGGTGGAGGAGAAGGCGGAATAATTCGTGACCCAGGTCGCCGCGCTGCCGTTCGTCCCGGCCGGATTGTAACTGTTCTTGGCCAAAGCTTGGCCAAAATGTTTCTGCCAAAAATAGGTGCCGGACGGATCGAATTGCAAACTGTGCCCGATGGACGTGCTGGCAAACGACGGATTATTCACCGCATCCATCTTGTAA
Organism: uncultured Verrucomicrobiales bacterium; assembly: GCA_903927905.1. Taxonomy (GTDB): domain Bacteria; phylum Verrucomicrobiota; class Verrucomicrobiia; order Limisphaerales; family Palsa-1400; genus CAIYOY01. Next base: position 7,756 of record CAIYOY010000366.1, read on the forward strand.
TATTTTCCGGTGAAATTAGTCATGGTGGTGTCAGCCGGTTGAAGAATCACGATGTCCGAACCGAGGTTTGGATTGGAAGTGTTCGGCTGATGATCATCAATGATCAGCACGGTGTTGGTGCCCGAGCCCCGCACGTCCAGCGAATCACCCCAGCGGGCATTGACTCCGCCCAATGGATCGCCCGAATAGACCAGTTTTGGCGGGGTGAACGGGTCGGAACTGCCCCAGCGATAAACTTTCAGGTTTGGAACACCGGCGCCGGAAGTGTCGTTGTTGCACACGTAAAGCGCGCCATCATCCGCCACCGCGATGCCGCACAAGGGGATGTTGCCGGTGTAAGTATAGCCATTGGTGTTTAGTTTATAGAGGAACGAGCCATCGGCGGCGCTGAGGGCGTAAATGGTGGCCAACGATCCGTTGCGCTGGACGACGTAGAGTTGATTAAAGGCCGCGCTGTAAGCGATGGTGCGTTCCAACGGCGTGTTCGCCCCGCCATTGGCGGTGACCCACGGATTCGATCCGGGCGCGGCGCTCCAGAGCGGCAGCAGGCGCGCCGTATTGCCGAGACCTAAAACATTCAGGAACGCGCTGGAACTGGTCGCCGAACCGACCACATTGGTCACCACCACCGAATAAGTCCCGGCATCGTTCGTCTGCGCGCTGACAACCGTATAACTGCTGGCGGTCGCGCCTGAGATCGCATTGCCATTGTGGCTCCATTGATAAATCAGCGGAGCGGTGCCGCTGACGCTTACGGTGAATGGAGCCGGCATCCCTGTGGAAACAGTCTGGCTCTGCGGTTGCCCGGTGATGGACGGCGCGGCGTTGACCACCAATATGGCAGCCGTGCTGTTGACTGAGCCGCCCAGGTTCGTGATCGTGACGGAATAACTGCCGGCATCGGTCGTTTGCAGATTGGTGCGTGAATAGGTGTTGGTGGTCGCTCCGCTGATGTTCGTGCCATTGCATTGCCATTGATAAGATAGCGTGCCGACTCCGGTGGCCGCAACGCTGAAGGTCACACTTTGCCCAAGGACTTTGGTTTGGTTCGTTGGTTGAACGGTGATCAATGGCGGTCCCACCGGGGTGACGGCGGCCCAGCTATAACCAAAGCGTAATTCATCCCACTGCATGTTGGCCGGAACGGACCCGGTGGTGTTCTGGCGCATATTGAAACGATCCATGGGGACGCCATTGGTCCCGTCGGAAACCGAGACCGTCACACCGGGAGCCAAGCCAGCCCCGAAAGTGGACAGGCTTGGATTGATCCAGAGGCTGGCGATGTTGTTCGAGGCGGTAAAATCATATTTGCCCACCACCAGGACGGTGTCTCCGGAGTGATATTCGGTGGTGTCAAACACAGTGCTGGCCCCGGTGCCGTTCTTCGTCACCCCAAGGACGTAGCCGGTCGGGGAATTGGATTTGATCATGATCTGGAACTGCGCGGTGTTGTTGCTGGATTGCATCGAGCCGATTTGCGTGGAGGCCCCGTTCCACGCGCCAAACCCCAGGTCGTTGATCCGCAACAGCGCAGATAGATAAACCACGCCGCTGCCCACCGTGGTGTTAAGCAATCGCCGGGTGCCAAGGCCGGCTCCGCCGTTGGTAACACTATTGCCCAGCGAAGTTAATAAGCCCGCGCAGGTCAAACTTCCGGAAGCTACGTTCAGATCATTGGCCCCGCTGCCGCTATTGCTCCAGTCGGCCGGCGTGTTGCTGCTCACCGGGCCGCCGACATTGGTATACGCGAAGGGCTCGTACAAGATCAACTGGTTGGTGTCGTAGGCAATGACGGTCAAGGTGGCGGGGGGCGCGCTGGTCAAACTTCCAATTCCGGTGACCACCACATCATAACTCCCGGCGTCCGTGGCTGCCACACTGAGCAAAGTTAAATTCGAAACCGACGATCCGGTGATATTGCCGCCATCGGACAGATTGGAACCGTTCTTGCGCCATTGATAAATGAGCGGCCCCGCGCCGCCCGCCGTCACGCTGAAGGTTGCCATGGTACCCATGAGATCAGTCCGGCTTTGCGGCTGCGCGCTGATGGAGGGAGGCAGATTCAGATTCACGCTCAGGTGCGCCGGAGGGCTGCTGGTCACACTGCCCGTGCTCGTTACGACCACATCGTAACTCGCATCGTCGCCAGCGCCAATAGTTGACACAGTCAACTTGGATGAGGTGGAACCGGCGATATTATTGCCATCAGAGAGGTTGGTGCCGTTCTTGCGCCATTGATAGGTCAGCGTGCCAGTGCCGAGCGCAGTGACAACGAAGGTTTCGGTTTGGCCCGCGAGATTGGTGCGGCTGAGCGGTTGGTAAGTAAGAGTGGGCGACGTTCCGGTATAATTAAAACGATAAACGTGCACGTCCCACTGCGCAAAAGAATCGGTCATCTGTCCGTTGGTCACAGCTACGGTGCGGTTTGATTCGTAAAGGACATCGGCGTTGGTCGCCCAACTTGGCAATCCGCTGAAAGTCACATTGGTGGTCGCCCCTTCGCGTTTCGTGGCCAGGATGTAAAGGCTTGGCCCGGATTCGCGCACGCAAAACTCGATATCCGGATACGTCGTCCCGCTCATCGAGATGGGAACGAGCGAATCCGGGGCAACCAACGCGCCGAACGACGGGCTGCCGGGAGATAATTGGAGCGTCAGCGGTTTGAGAATGTTCGTCCAAAAAGTCCAGTTCCACCCGAGCGCAAGGTCGGTCGCATTCGTGAACGTGTTGGTAACGTTTCCGCCGAAAAACATCAGGCCGCGCGCGCCATTCGCGATTGCCTGATAGGCCATAAAACGTTCCTGCGTGTAAGTCGGGAAAATCAACGTGTGACTGGGTGGAACTGTGCCGCTAAAGGCGATCTGTTCGACCATCCAAAATTCTTTTTGGCCATTGGCCACTTGCGCCAACTCATGCGTCCAATCGCCAAACTGGCTGACCTGCGTGTTGGTGATCGGCGGATTGCTGGCGACGCTATTGGTCACCACCGGATAATTATCCACCATGAGAATGTCCGCCGCCGCATTGTACGGTTGCAGATCGGAGACCTGGCCACGGGGAGCGTGTGTTTGTTCGACCGGATGATTGGGGTCCAGTTGGTGTGTCAAGTCATAGCCGCGTTGCAGATCGCCTTCGGAAGTGCCGCCCCACCAGGCTTCATCTTTGTTCTTATACATGCCCAACCCGGGATGATTCATGAACATGTTCACGACGCTTTGCAGCAAGGCCGGCGTGGTCGTGTCGGTGGACGAGTAAGACGAAATGTCATTAAGGTTGAGCAAGTCAAACATGCCATGCTGCGCGCACCAGTCCAAAGCGGCCTGATTGGTGGCCACCATCGTGGGGTCCAGGCTGGAGCCGGACTTCCAGGTCGGCGTCAATGGAATCCGATAAAACAAAATCCCGCCGCTGCGCAATTCATCCAGCGCGTCCCCGCCTGTGTACGATTGAGCGCCGACCGGTGGCCCGGGCGAAACCGTCAGACCAAAGACCTTCTGTCCATTAACGACCAAAACTTTGTCGGAGTTGATGGTGACCGAGGAGGATTGGGCCAAAACCGGCAGCGCCGCAAACAGGGCCGCGAACACCCCAAAAACGTATAGCAGCCTGGAATAAGCCGCCCAACGAAGGCGCAAAACGGGAAAGAGCGATCCAAGGGTCATCTGGCGAATAATGTAGCTGAAAGGGGTGGGTTTGACAACAACGCTTATGTAAATACTGGTTGAGGCGCGCAGACGATACGGAGGACATTCTCGTTGAATCAGACCACATCAAGAACCGCGACATGCGCTGGGGATTGTAGCCCGTCTGGTCCCCGTACCTGATCATCAATGCCAAAGCCGAAACCTTGAAAGACAAACCAAGTTTCCGGGACGGCTTCATTTCCCGACGCTGCCGTTACCTTGATTATATGTCATTGAGCGGGCTCGTAATTGCACAAGGGTGGAGGAATCTCGCGTCCAACTCCAGACCCCCTGACTTCGTTCGACCAGGATGGTGGACTGGACGAACGGGGCCTGTGCTCCCTTGTGGCTTGATCCCTGCGTCGGCTCGCAAGGACAGCAACGTGTTGTGATTGTCAGCGACATATCGCCACAGCCCAGCTTCGGGTTCTTGTGCTACAAATGCCTTCATAGGTTCATGTCATCTGGTTATTTTTTACTCGGCGGATATGGGATTGTTCCCGCCTGCCATCCGCCCGGCGGCGCGCGCAGCGTTCACTGGTTGCTCATGCTTTTGGCACGGTGATGAGCAGTTCATGCTCCTTATGTTCGACTTTCATCTGGCCAACCTTCAGATGGCCGGCCAGTTCCACTACTTGGGTATAGCGCCCCCATTCCGTCGCTACAGCGGGTGCGTTAGTGCTCTGCTGCGTTTCCGTTTGCTGATGCGTAACCTCGACCTCCAGCCGGTTTCCTTCCAGCCTAACCTTTGCGTTGGGGGCTTTATCATCGGGCAAGTAGGCCCGAACTTCATAGTGGTCCCTCAAGTCGCGCACGTCCAGCGACAGAGAATAGCCTGCGTCATCTTTGAAGGCGTTCATCTGCGGATTCGTCCGGAAACGCGCCACGGAGCGCCGGAACATCTCATCCATTTCGGCTTGAAGGCTGCGCATTTCCCGGAACGGATCCCAGGAATCGAAGTCATTATTGTCCAAAGGGTCCGCTGGCAGTCGGGGCGCTGTCTTCCCGGCTGAAGGTATCGAAGCGTCGGTAACCTGAGTGCTTCTTATTGCGCTCACACTCCGGCCTGCATACTTTTCGCCAGCCACACCAAGTGCAATGCCCATGACCAGCGTCATCAAGCCAATGACCGTTGGTGTGCGGATAGTGGCTTTTACAGAATTGAGGTTCATAGTCACTTCTCCTCTCTTTCTCCTCTTGATGGCGTCTCATTGCGACCGCCCGGAATAGGACCGGGCGGTCTGCGTTGAGGCCCTCCTCAAGAATTTGCTTTTTCTGTTGTTTTGGCCGGATTCGTCCCAGGGGCGCCAGTCTGATGTGCTTGCCCGGACTCCCGCTTGAACCAACTCGCTACTTTGTCCCACATCCCGCGGATTTTATCGGCCGCGCTGGGGTTTTCCAGTTCGCCAGAGAGCTTCTGGATCTCTTTTTCCAGGTCCCCTGCGGACACGCTGGCACTCGTGTCCACCAGCGCGCGATAGGCTTCCAGTTGGAGTTTCGCGGTTTGCAGATTGATTTTGGCGCCGTCATATTTCTTCTCCCGCACCATCCGTTCAGCCAGGCGCAGGGCGTGTTGCACATCCACCAGCGGGCTGTCTTCCTTGTGCGCGTAGAAACGCACTCCCGCCGTATGAATCAGCGCCAGTTCCGTAGCAGCCTGTTCCGGCTTGGCCATCAATTCCAGAGCCCGCGTGATCTTGCGTTCCACGTAATTCACGTCCACCAGCACTGCTGTATGGATCATTTCCGCGTCCGCCAGCCTGACCCCCTTTAACGCCGCTTCATCTCTTTTGGCCTCGACGATCGGTTCCACCACTTCCATCGCGATCTCCCCGGAATAAATCGGGATTTGGTCTTCTTGCACCCGCTGTTCATCACGATAGACTTCCTTGCCCTGGGCATCCTTGACCGTGGTCGTAACCATGGTGGTGGGCAGCAATCCGCGCACCACTTTGACCAGCGCGTGGGCCTTTTCCAGCTCGCTCCGCGCGCTGTCCGGGCGGGCGTCAGTCAATTGCTGCGACGCTTTGTCAACGTGCGTCAAAAGTTGTGAGGTCAACAGCGAGGCCTGGTGCAGGTCTTCTGCCGACAAATCACCCTGGCTCTGCCGTTCTACCGTGGTCTTGTATTGCTGGCCGCTTCCGTAGCTGTTGGTCGAAACGCTCGCGTTGACCCCGGTTGCCTGCGACCCTCCCGCAGCCAGGATAAGAGCCAATGCGACCAAAGCCGCAGAGCAGCGAGCTGTGCCAATGTGTTTAAGAGAGAACTTTGTTTTCATATCTTTCACTCCATTTCTTTGGTTTGTTGTTTCGTTTATTTTGTTTTGGGTGCCGTGGACCGGCCCAAGAGCTGGCCACGGCACCCCTGTTTGTATTTTTAGTTGACGTTCACTTCGATGGATTTGGGCCGGGCATTTTTGTCCTTGGCCACGTGCACACTCAGCACGCCATCCTTGAAGTCGGCGTGGACCTGCTGAGCATCCGCGTCCTCGGGAAGCGAGAAACTCCTCGTGAATGAGCCGTAGGCGCGCTCAATGCGATGATAGCGCTTGCCCTTGTCTTCCTTTACGAAATTGCGTGAGCCGGAGATGTAAAGCACGCCATCTTCGACGCGCACTTTCACCTCGCCCTTTTTCACCTCGGGCAACTCGGCTTTGATGAGGTATTCCTTGTCGTCTTCGGTAATGTCCACCAGCGGGGACCATTCGGCGACGGTGATATCTTCACGGGCATCGCCGCGCCGCGCCGAGGCGGGGCCAAAAAACCGCGCCAGCCGGTTTTGCAATTCGTCCATTTCACGGAATGGATTCCATTCCGACACTTCGTTCAACGGACTCCAACGAGTTAAAGCATTCATAGTATTAATTCGCTTTCTGGGCGGGCCGGATTTATTGCCCCCGAATCGTGGCCCGCCCGATGGCGATTCGAAGGCCCGCCTCGTTTCCGCCGGACATCTGTTTACGTCTGCGGATGAGACGCAATTTTTTCCCCAGCAAACAAAATGCCAATGGGCCATGGAGGCGTTTCGCGTTTTGTAAGTATTTGAAATTCGGAAATTTATTTAAAAGGCGGCCCACTCCTCGGAGATTAGATTAGTGTCAAACATCTGAGGCCAGTTGTCCCACCAGGGTCAAAATGACACACCTTGACACATCGCGCACTCGCCTGGTCGCCCAAATGGGCGAAGAAGCCGGCAAAATGTAAAGTTCTCCTTCGCTAAAGCTGCGAAATGGTGGAGGCGGCGGGAGTTGAACCCGCGTCCCTGATAAATAAACCAGCCGCGACTACATGCTTAGTCAGATGAGAGTTTCAATCATCGGATAACGTACTGACTCGAATCCGATCACCTAGCCGGCATGAATAAGATTCAGTGAAACTGCGCGCCGTCTCCGCGTCTCACTTAACCTGCTGTGGCGTCCATCCCCCGTAGCAGGTGTCCAGGGGCGGACGTCGCGACGCTTAGGCCGCGAGGGCTAGTTCTTCGTTAGCACTTAATTTTTTGGTTCGATTTTTAACGAGGCCAACGAACCATCCTCGGCATGCCGCCTCTGGCGCATTTTTCAGGTCGAAACCAGTACGCCCCCATTGAAGAATCCGGCTTAGTATCAGCCAGGAAGGTGATTACGTCAAGTCAGTCGGGAAACCGGCCGCTGGATTGACGGAGTCAGCGGCGGTAAAGAAAATGAAAACAGTAAAAAAGGCCGTTTAAGCCTGGACGAGAACAGCTTTCTTGTCTCGCAAGTACTTCTCCAGCACGGTTTTGGGAGTAAGAGAGTTGGGGGCGCGTTTGACTTCGCCTTTGAAGTGTTTGTAATGGACCAACGTCTTGCCCACAATGCCAATATGGAGGTTCGAATCTTCCAGTTCCCAAATCTGGCCTGTTTCCAAAGGGTGAATAATCGCTCGGTTTTTGCGTGTCATAAAACTTCGACGCCAAACATAACCGATTGTTCAGAAAAATCCAGTTTCTTTTGCATTTATGTTTTTGGTTCCCGCCACTTTAATCAGGATCTTGTCACCCAGATGGCGGGGGCCGACATGGAAAACACAAACATCCAGCACGGCTTTGACCCGTGCACCGAATTCACGGATGCGGGTGGTGCGCATCCAACCCGGCGGCAAAACTTCCGGACAAAATGCGACCGGCTCCAAACCAAAATGTTCGGCGAGATAAATCGCGCGCGGCGCGTGAAAGAATTCGGTGATGATGGTCAATTTTTTCTGGCCAAATATTTCATGGGCGCGCGCCATGGAATCCAGCGTGCGCAACCCCGCGTAATCGAGCGTCATGGCGGTGGCGGGAACACCCTGGGCCAGCAGCGCGGTTTTCATCTCGGTCGGCTCGTCATAACCTTTAAGATGATTATCGCCACTCAGGAGAAGATGTTTGACACGTCCGGCATGATAAAGAGCGGCAGCGGCTTCGATGCGGACGGTGAAATGACGGTTGGCCGAGCCATTGGCCAGCCGGGGACTGGTGCCGAGGACGAGGCCGACGTCGTTGGCCGGAACGGCGGAGAGACCGCCATAGATCTCATTGGCGGTGGAGCGGATCATCCAGAAATTCAGCAGGCAGACAGCGGCCACGGCCAGCAGCCCGGCCAGGAAAAACATTTTCCAATGCCTTCGGATTTTCGCGAAAAACTTCATTTGCTCTGCCTGGCTTTTTCCTTTTTCTCCTCCAACTCCGCTGCGATGGATTTCCGTTCGCTGACCAATTGCTTTTCCAATTGCGCGTAAGTCTCAAAATCGCCCTTCTCCCGCATCTTGCCCAATTCCTCCTTCAGAAAAATTTCTCGCTCGGCAAATTTGGCGGCGTACTTGGCATCCAATTCCGCCAGTTCCTTCTTTTTGGCGTCGGTCAATTTGACGGCGGGAGCGGTTTTATTCAGCCGTTCCATGGCTAATTCGTAAGAACTTTTCATAGTGATTTATCTCAGTGACTGCCGGGAGCGGGTGGTTTCTTTTTCCACGGCATGTCGGGAAATTTTTCCGGCGGCTTGACCGGGGGCGGCAACGGAGGCTTCGCCATGTCCAATTCGTTTTCGCCTTCTTTTTTAGGCACAGGTGCGGCCATATCACTCCGCCAGGAGGCGATGCGCGACTGCAACCCGTGATGTTCGGCGGTCGGTTTATCGCCGATTTTCATATAGGCGCGGGACAGATTGGTGTGGACCATCTGGTCTTTGGGCTTCAATTTTTCGGCCTTGTGACCTTCGGCGATGGCCGTGGCATAATCGCCCTTGGCAAAGTAGGCGCTCCCGAGGGCCAGTTGCGCGTCAAAATTATCGGGTTCCTGGGTCAGGATGGCTTTGAAACCGGCAATGGCCGCATCGCTATCGCCCGAAGTGAAGGCGAAAACAGCGTCGTCGAACTGTTCCTGAATATTGGGCATAGCGCGGGTTTTAGCATAAAGCAGAAAGGCCCCAGCAGCAAGGCATTCAAGGTGGGTAATCAACCGGGCTTTCAATTTGACACAAATCGGGTATCTTAGGGCATAAGAAACATTATGTTACCTGAAACCATTTCGCAGATTGAAACTCGCCTCCAAAACGCCGGCGATTTGACCGCCAAGCAACGCGCCGAGCTGTTGCTCCTGTTGGGCCGGTTGAAAACGGAAATAACCACGCTCTCAAAAACTCACGAGGAGGAAGCCCAGAGCATCGCCGCCTTCGCGAATATTTCCGCGCAAGAAGCGTTGCGGACCAATAAAAATCACGAGTTGATCGGACATTCGGTGGATGGCCTGGAACTTTCCGTGGCCGAATTTGAAGACACTCATCCCAAACTGGTGGAAGTGGTCAACCGGATCGCCACCGCCCTGGCTGATGTTGGAATCTGAATCATGAACTTCTTGAAAGTTTTCTGGATGGGGATTTGGAGCGTAGGCGACGGGATAAAAAAACTTTTTAAAAAGAAGGCGCAACCTGATCTGAAGAAGCCCGGCGGAAATCCCAACATGGTGCTCAAGGGAGAATACGCCCAGATGCTCGCCGCCGCCCGACGTGGCAATGTCGAAGCCCAAGTCAAACTCGCGATATGTTTTTCCGAGGGCCACGGCGTGCCGCAGGATTATGGCGAAGCCGCTCACTGGTTCGGCGAAGCCGCCCAGCGCGGGGATGCCGGCGCCCAATACAGTCTCGGCATCTGTTACGCCAACGGTCAGGGCGTGGGGCAGGATTACGACACGGCGGTGAAATGTTTTCGCGATGCGGCGGAGCAGGGAAATTCCGGGGCTCAAGTCAGCCTGGGGATATGTTTGCAAAAAGGTTTGGGCATTTTCAGCGATGCCAAGGAAGCGGCGGTTTGGTTTCGGCGCGCGGCTGAACTGGGTGATGCCGCCGGGCAGATCAGTCTCGCCAGTTGCCTGCAACACGGCCAGGACATCGCGCAGAACGGAGCGGAAGCGGTGGCCTGGTACCTAAAAGCAGCGGATCAAGGCGTGACCGAAGCGGAATATCATCTGGGCAAATGTTATCTGGATGGATTGGGCGTTCCGTTGGATGAAGCCATCGCGATGAAAAAATTTCGGCACGCGGCCGATCACGGGCTGGCCCAGGCGCAACACGAACTTGGCCTGGCTCTTTGGCATGGACGCGGCACAGCGGTGGATCTGGTGGAGGCTTACAAATGGATCGGTCTGGCCGCCAAACACGCACTGCCGGGAGCGCACCAGGATCAGGACGCGTTGGCCAAGAAAATGACCGCTGATCAAATCAAACAGGCGGAGTCACAGATCACTGCGGCTGGCCCACAAAAACAGTTGGCCCCCGACGAGGAAGATAAATTGAAATTGGAGCCCGCTGAATAATCCGCTGCAC
>CAIYOY010000367.1 GCA_903927905.1 uncultured Verrucomicrobiales bacterium
AGGTTGCGTCCCCGCAGAGCCTTATCTTCCGGCAAAGCAGCCAAGGATTATAGAGATGAAAAATACCCTGACAATGGGGTCCAAGCATTATTCCGCTTTTGACCGCACAGATCTGTCCGGTTTTGATCGCACCACGACAGGAAAAGAAAAGACCTTGGAAAAACAGGGCGCATCTCGCACAGTCTTCCAGTCTGCTAGTTCCGGCGGCATCCCTGCCGCCGGTCTAAGTTTCGACCTTGCCCGACTGGCCTTCCCTCCCGCAAAAACGTTGCCATCTTATATTGACTTTGAATTTTTCACCGTGCCAGTATCGTCCACTCATAATGAGACTTAATCTGACTTTATTGACCGGCGCAGTGGTGGGCCTGACCTCATCGGCCCTGCGCGCCGAACCTGTGGACTTCATTAAACAGGTCCAGCCCATCCTCGAACTCAACTGCGTCGCCTGCCACAACAAAGCGCACGCCGGGGAAAATGGCTCTTTCGACCTCTCCACCAAAGCCGACGCCATCAAAGGCGGCGACAAAGGAAGCGACCTCGTTCCGGGCGATGCGGAGAAGAGCTTGATCGTTAAATACATTTCCCTCGGAGCAGACGATAAGAAGCTCATGCCTCCCAAAGATAAAGGCGGCCCCTTGGCCAAGGCTCAGGTTGACACTCTTCGCCAATGGGTCACCGAAGGCGCCAATTGGCCCGATGGCCTCGTCCTCCAAACTGTCATGCGTATGGAATTCGCTCGTGACGTCCAACCCATCCTGGAAGAAGGCGGCCCCATTTCCGATGACGCAAAAAAAACATTGCGGGCCTGGGTTGACCAAGGAGCTGTCTGGCCAAAAGAAATCAAACTTGGCACTGGCAAAACCGATGACAAGCCATTGTCTCTTCCATCCATTGCGGAGATCCAAAAATTGACCGTGGATTTTGCCCGTGATGTCCGGCCGATTCTGGAAGAGGGCGGCCCGGTTTCAGAATCAGCCGTGGCCATGCTTCAACAGTGGGTGGGGCAGGGGGCGAATTGGCCCAAAGAAATTAAGCTCGCCGGAGCCAAAATGACGACCAAACAAAAAGAGTTCGCGATGATTGTGGATATTCAGAAAAAAATCGCCGCTGGCAGTCCGGAACAGTCGGAGAAGGAGATGAAGCCTTACACCAATACCATCGTTGGCACCACCGTGACCTACGCCATGGTGCCGATTCCAGCCGGTCAGTTCCTCATGGGCAGTCCGAGCAAAGAAGCCAAGCGCCAGCCCGACGAAGGCCCGCAGCACAAAGTCAAAGTAGATGCCTTTTGGATGGAGCAGTGCGAACTCACTTGGGACGAATACGAATTATTTATGTATCCCGAATCGCTCCGTACCTCCAATGACGGCGCGACCAATTATGTCAGCGACCTCTCCGATGCCGTGACTCGTCCGACCAAGCCGTATGTCGAAATGAGCTTCGGCATGGGCAAAAACGGTTATCCCGCCATCAGCATGACCCAGCACGCGGCCAACAGTTATTGCAAATGGCTCAGCGCGAAGACCGGTCACTTCTACCGTTTGCCCACCGAAGCCGAATGGGAATATGCCTGTCGCGCTGGTACGACGACCGCTTATTTCTTCGGCAACGATGCCTCGAAACTAGACGAATACGCGTGGGACGGCGACAACAGCGATTTGAAATATCAAAAAGTCGGCAAGAAAAAACCGAATCCATGGGGCCTTTACGACATGGCCGGCAACGTGTCCGAATGGGTCCTCGACCAATATCAGGAAGATTATTACAAGCAATTCACCGATATCGTGAGCAACCCTTGGAACAAAGCGACTCAACCGTACCCCCACGTCGTGCGCGGCGGCTCATGGAAAGATGACCCCGAACTATTACGCAGCGCCGCCCGGCGCGGTTCCGATCGCTCTTGGAAAATGCAGGACCCGCAATTGCCCAAGAGCATCTGGTACCTCACCGATGCCCAATTTGTCGGTTTCCGCATCGTCCGTCCCCTCAAAGTGCCGTCGCCAGAAGAAATGATTAAATACTGGAACAGCGGCGTCGAAAAAGAGTAGTCTTAAAATATACCTATGAATCAGCCAGAAATATCTGCCATTAATCGTCGTAATTTTATCAAGACAACCTCCACCATCGCCGCCGGGCTGACCCTCGCGCCGGGAGTTTTCGCTCAACACGATGACACCCTGAAAATCGCCCTTATCGGTTGCGGCGGTCGCGGTTCCGGTGCCGCCGATCAGGCGCTCAGCACCAAAGGCCCGGTGAAACTCGTCGCCATGGCCGACGTTTTCAAAGATCGCCTGAATAGCAGCTATGACATGCTCAAGGGCAAACACGCCGACCGCGTGGATGTTCCCGAGGGAAATAAATTCATCGGTTTCGATGCCTACAAACACGCCATCGAATTGGCCGACGTTGTCATCCTCGCGACTCCTCCCGGTTTTCGCCCGATGACTTTTGAAGAAGCCGTCCGTCAGGGCAAACATATCTTCACCGAAAAACCGGTGGCGACCGATGCCCCTGGTGTCCGCCGTTTCCTCGCCGCTGCCGCCGAATCCAAGAAGAAAAATCTCAAAGTCGGCGTTGGCCTCCAGCGTCATCATCAGATCGGTTATATTGACACCATCAAGCGTTTGCACGACGGCGCGATCGGCGACATCGTCTCCATGCGTGCCTATTGGGACGGCAACACCCCCTGGGTCCACCCTCGCGAAACGCTCGAAGCCCAAGCCGGCCGCAAGCTCACCGAAATGGAATACCAGATGCGCAATTGGTACTATTTCCAATGGATCTGCGGCGATCACATCGTCGAACAACACATCCATAATCTGGACGTGATCAACTGGGTTAAAGGCGCCCACCCCGTTCGCGCCCAGGGCATGGGCGGTTGCGAAGTCCGCAAAGGCAAAGATTACGGCGAAATCTTCGACCATCATTTCGTCGAATTCCAATACCCGGACGGCACCTATCTCTCCAGCCAATGCCGCCATATCTTGGGTTGTTACGACAGCGTGTCCGAACATGTCGTCGGGACCAAAGGCCGTTGCGATATCAACGACTATGCTATCCGCGACAAACACAACAAGGTCGGCTGGAAATTTAAAATGGAGCACCAGCCCAATCCCTACCAGCAGGAGCACGACGATCTCTTTGCCGCCATTCGCGCCGACAAACCGTACAACGAAGCCGAATACGGTGCCAACAGCACCATGACCGCGATCCTCGGACGCATGGCGACTTATTCCGGTAAAATGATTGACTGGGATGACGCCATCAATTCCAAGATCAGCCTCTTCCCGAAAGAGCTTTCCTGGGACGCTGACATGCCGGTCAAACCCGGCCCGGACGGAATGTACAAACTGCCCGTTCCCGGCAAGACCGTGGTTGTTTAATAGAACGCCTTAGAGCATTCAAATAAATGGCGTAGCCGTTTTCGCTGGTGGCCGAATACCTCGCGAAGCGTTTGGAGTGCGGACGGCTTGCCTCCGCTTTTAGGCTGGAGCATTTCAACTAATGTTGTGGCCGACTCACCAGGCCCGTAGGGCCGGCCTGTCTATAATAATCGTGGAACAAAATTCTTGAGCGCCGTAGGCGCGGCCTGTTCTGATGGCTACACTTTTCTTTAAACCGCATCTAATGATGCGGCTACATTGTTAGCTAAAATGCTCTAAACCGGCGGGTCTCAAAAGTTTCAACTTTATCACCCGGCTGCCGCAGCAATCGCGCTGCGGCGCCGGGTGTTTTCTCGACCAGCTTCAACCCATCCGGCCCCAGCACACTGACGCTGGTGGAAAGCCCATTGGCCGTGACGGCATCAGGCGCGATAACCGTGACAAGGCTGTGATCCGTTAAGCCGATGCCGGTGCGCGGATCAACAATGTGCGAATACCTCTTCCCATCAATCTCCAAATTTTGAAAACGATCTCCCGAAGTGGCCAGCCCGCCGTTTTTCAGCCAGACAAAACCGTTGGGTGCGGTATTCGTTTCATCCAGCGAGGACAGTTCGATTTTCCACCCCGGCTTGCCGGGTGGAGCGTCGCTCGCCGCCATGTCGCCGCTGCCCGCAATCAAAGCGCGGGATACTTGGTGTTGCTTTAACACTTTCAACGCCTCGTCAATCGCATAGACCTTGGCCAGCGCGCCCGCGTCCAGCCGCATGTTGGGGACGAGCAATTCAGCCTCATGCGTTTTGGGATAGAGTTTTAAATTCTTGTAGCCCACTGCGCGTCGGGCTTTGGCCAGTTTTTCCGGGTCAGGCAAATGTTTGGACAACCGGGCATAACGCCAGAGATTGACCACCGGACCGATGGTGACATCGAAAGCCCCCTGACTGGCCTCCGCATATTTTTGCGATTCCTCCAACACATGCCAGAGGTCATCGCCGACCAGAATCCTTTTTCCCTGGCCGGAAGTATGCGAAAGTCGGCTTAACTCACTGTCAGAATCGTAGTCGCTCAGGATGTCATTCAATTGCTTGATGCGGGCAAAGGCTGCGTCCGAAGCTTCCTTGGCCGCAACGGCATTGGTCGCATATAACACCATGCGAAACGGCAATCCCATCTGCGTCTGAATAAATTCATATCGCTGCCAAGATTCCCCCGGGGAAGAAGCCACATGTTTGCATCCCAGCAAAAAAAGCAGGGCGATGAGAGAACAATATTTTACAAAGGCGGCAAACACGCTGGCTAAAGCCTAACCGGCGTTTCCATCGCAAATAAAGAGAAAACAAAAGGTCCGAGCAAAAGTGATGGCGCAAATTTAGCGAACGGAGCGCGGGTGTGTCTGGGGTGGGGGCCACCCGCAGCAGCAGGCTCGCACCGAATGGTGAAAATTTACCTCAGACCTTTATTCGGACAACGCCTTTTTGACCGTAATGTTTTGCCTCCGAAAAAACTTCCGGGTTGCCGAGCACAACCCGCACCAGCACCGCCGCATATTCACAATACTTCGCCGTCCCATCGTGCTGAAGAGAACCGTTTTTGCCGACAGGATAACGTTCATACCACGACCAATCATGTTGTTTTCCTGCCTTACAGACATAAATGACGGATTGGCGCAGGCGGCGATCATCCTTCATCCGGCGACAGGCTAACGCTTCCAGGTGCCAGACGCGACCCATGGCGGCGGCATCGCGCGTCGGGGTGTCATAAGAAAAGGGCAGCGGTTCGGGCAGTTCCCAAGCCTGGTAAGATTTAGGTTTGGCGACCAATTGGGTCGGCATATTTCCGTGCCAAAAAGCCGGTTCACCGGTCAAGATGGGCCAAAGAACTTTCGCCTGCCGGTCCCTGGCCACGCCCAGACCGATGGCGGCCCAATTCACATCGGACAATCCGTGCGCGTCCACCACGCCATGTTCCGGATGGACATATTCGGCGAAGTGATCCTTTAGCCAAAAAAAATATTGGAAATGCGAACTAAGCTTGTCCGCATGTTGCCTCCATTGTTTGGCGACGGACGATCGGCCGAGGGCGCGATTCATCACCGCTAATTGCCGGAAAATATAAATGCCATAACATTGCG
The DNA here is from genome assembly GCA_903927905.1 of uncultured Verrucomicrobiales bacterium. Lineage (GTDB taxonomy): Bacteria > Verrucomicrobiota > Verrucomicrobiia > Limisphaerales > Palsa-1400 > CAIYOY01. The sequence goes on from CAIYOY010000367.1 coordinate 5,512, forward strand.
TCACCCCGTCCCACTGATTCCGTGGCGGCGACTCAATGTAAAATCCCGCGCCACCCATCAAGCCATTCGGACTGATGCGGGAGAGGAGATAATTTCCCGCTGCCTCAATGCTTTCCATTTTCTCCCGCAGCCACGATTTGGATTTCATGGCGGCGTAGATTTCCGCTGCCGTCAGAATATACGAGGCAGCGCCGAGCGTGCTCAACGGATTGACCTTGGTTTGCCAATGCGTATAAAGCCCGATCCATTTGCGCGGTTTCATGCTGGCATGACCCGGCTGGCCGGGCCGGACGCGTGGGGTGTAAGTATAAACCTCTTGCGGAAATCTGATGGCGCGCAAATAAGAATCCGGCGAGGGCAGGGGACGATCCGCTGGAAAAATGGCGAAGGGAATATTCCCGTCCTTGCGCTGGGCCGCTTGGACAAAATCAAAATAATCCAGCACCTCACGTTGTTTTCCCACAAGGAGATAAGCCCCGGCCATTTCCCAGGAATCCAACCCGCACCAGGTGTTTTCTTCCCCGTAAGAATGACCGTCCGCCACGACCATGAAATGTCCGGGATAAGCCCTTTCCCGCAGCGCCGGGTAAAGCGTTTTTTCCAGCGCGGCTTTGAGTCCCTCGGCGATTAACTCGTCCGTCGGAGCGCCCGTTTTGACGCTCTGGCAACCAGTCTCCGCCAGCAGACAAGCGGTGGCGGCAATCGAACCGGTGATGAACGAACGGCGGGTGAACACAGGCCAATATTATTTCTTAAACATGATTCTGACCACTTCGATCAGTTTCTCCTGCGTGAACGGTTTGTCCAGAATAGTATTCACGCCCATGGCTTTAAATTCTTCCAAGTCGCGCGTTTCCAGCCGCCCGCTGGCCACGATGATGCCGGTCCCGGGCAGCATCCGGCGCAGGACCCGGACGAAGGTGACCCCATCCATGTTGGGCATGTGCAGATCGGTGATGACCAGGCGTAATTCCGTCCGCTTCTCGGCCACATGCATCAAGGCCTCGGTGCCATCGGCGGCGGTGATCACTTTGAAATTCAGCGCGCTGAGTACGGCGCGCGCGACTTGGCGCACCGCTGGTTCATCATCTACCACCAGGATGGTTTCGCCCTGGCCGCGGAAAGATGCCTCCACCTTGGCCAGCGTCATGGTGTCGCCGTTCTGGGAACCACCGGATGGAAGGTAAATGGAAAAAGTCGAGCCTTGCCCCAGGACTGAATAAACCCGGGCAAACCCGCCATGCCCCTTGACGATTCCGATGACCGTGGAAAGCCCAAGCCCCGTCCCTTTGTCCGGCCCTTTGGTGCTGAAAAACGGCTCAAAAATGCGCTCTATAACTTCCGGTGGAATGCCCGTGCCGGTATCCATGACCCGCCAGACGACATACTGTCCGGGCTTGGCTTCCGGCACCGAACTGGCGTAGGCGGCATCAATCTCCTTGTTTTCAATCTCCAGGGTCAAAACACCGCCGTTGGGCATGGCATCACGCGCGTTGACGCAGAGATTCAGCAAAATCTGATGGAGTTGAGTAGCGTCGCCTTTGATTGACTGAACGCCTTTGGCGTAATTGGCGCGCAACTCAATGGACTTCGGGAAAGTGCTCTTGATGATCTTCTCCATCTCCTTGAACAATCGCAGTGGCTCGATCAGCACCCTTTCTCCGCTTGTCCCTTTGGCGAAAGTCAATAATTGCCGCACCATGTCCGCTCCCCGTTGCGCACTGGTGGCAATCGTTTCAATCAAGTCCTCCGATTCCGGGTTTTGATCACGCAATAATTCGATCGCCATCAGGATCGGCGCCAGCGCATTATTCAAATCATGGGCCACGCCCCCGGCCAGATTGCCGATGCTTTCCAATCGCTGGGTTCGTAACAACTGGGATTCCACCCGCTTCCGTTCCGTGATGTCGCGGGCGATGGCGATGAATCTGGGCCGTCCTCCGGTCGCATGAACGTATTGCAGGATAACGTCCACCGGCATCTCCGTTCCGTTCTTGCGGCGATGCGTGGTGGTGTAGTTGAAAATTTGTTTCACTCCCTGGCGCAATGGTTCAATCATCTCCCGGAATTTCGCTTCATCGAACTGCGGTTTGATTTGCAGCGGGGTCATTTGCAAAAACTCCTCGCGGCTGTAACCCAACTGCCGCACCGCGCCTTCATTGACATAACTGAAACGCAGCGTATCAGGATCGAAAATGAACGCCCCGTCCACCGTCACGTCCAGGGTGGCCAGCGATTCACGGGCCGCTTGCTCGGCCAGGATGCGTTCGGTCGAATCACGAAAAATGCTCAACAAGAGCGGACGGGCCGGGTCGGATTCGATGAAGCAATTGGACACTTCCAGCCAGACTTGTCGTCCGTCCCAAAGTTTCCGATGCTGCGGCCGGTTGGAATGAACTTTGCGGCTGGTGAATTGTTCACGGATGGCCGCGATGATCCGGGCTCCGTCCAGATCGGAATAGACGATGGACAAAAGCTGGCCTTCCAGCTCGTGCCGTGGCTTGCCCATGATCCGGCAGAAGGCCGGGTTGACCGCGATGATCCGGCCTTCAGTATCCGACAATCTCATGCCATCAGCCGCGCTTTCCCAGATCAGACGAAAACGTTCCTCGCTGGCGGCCAGAGCTGCACGGCTTTGGATGCGCGCCAAAGCACCACCACAATGGTCTGCCAGACTTTGCAGCAGATCCAAACTTGTCCGATCATAAGCTTTTAGCCGATAGCTTTGAATGGAAAGAATGCCGATGAATCTTTCCGCCAAACGCATCGGCACATACATCATCGAGAGTGAACGCTTTTTGTTCCCGAAAAGCACGAGTTCGCTGGTCTGGTCTGATTCATTCTCCCGCAAGACCAGTTGCCCGCCTTCCGCCATCACCCGGCGGGTCATGGGCGAAGGTTCCTGCAGATCGTCATTGCTGGAGGGAACCTCTCGTCGTTCGCCCTCCTCAGTCATGTCAAAATTGATCACATTCTCCATCTTGCCCTTTTCCTCATTCCACAAAGACAGCCAACTGCTGTCCCAATCAATCAATTGCCGCGCCGCTTGAATGATCAACAGGGCGGCGGCCTTTTGGGTGGTCGCTTCGGCCAGTTCTCGTCCGATTTTGGCCAGCACCGCGCTGCGATGATGGGCGGCCGCGAGATTTTGCTCCGTTTCCTGTCGTTGCCGTTGCGTCTCGGCCTCTTGCAAGGCGCGGGTCACCGCCGAAGTCAGCCGTTCCAGCCGTTGCTTGAGCAGATAATCGGTCGCGCCGCTCTTCAGACATTCCACGGCTTCCTCCGCATTGATCGCCCCGGAAAGAATGATCACCGGTGTTTCTGGATATTTTTTCTTGGCCAGTTGCAAGGCGGAAAGCCCGTCGAAATCCCGCAGATTGAAGTCGCACAGGATGATGTCATAAGAATTCCCGGCCAGCGCCCGGGTAAACTCCTGCTTGTTCCTCGTCAGGACAATCTCGCAACGATATTCTCCCCCATCCAGCAGATGTTTGATCAGCAGCGCATCCTCCGGGCTGTCTTCCAGATGCAAAATGCGGACGGGTGGTTGGTTTAGGCTCATATCTTGACGGCGTCATTTGCCGCAACGACGGGACGGAGCGAGAATCGGAAAAGGACATGGAAACGCCCGGATGCCATATACAAGACCAACAGTTTAATCGCCTTAAGCTTCATTTTTATCTGAATTTTGACAGTAATCGCCTCTTTCCGTCAGTAAGACGGTACAAAACAAAACGTCATGTTTCATTACGGCCTTGTTAAGCCGCGATCGAAAGGAAACCGTTGGGTGGACTAACTTTGGACTATTCCAAATAGATTGCAATCCAAAAAAATTATTTAAAACGCTTTTTCCCCTCGAAAGAATCGCCGCCAACACAATTTACAATTTTAAACAAAAGAATGGTTGCAATCTTACTTAGGTATGCTTAGATAGGATTTCTGCCCAGAGAAACAGTGGAGAGGACATCGCCGATAGTGAG
>CAIYOY010000368.1 GCA_903927905.1 uncultured Verrucomicrobiales bacterium
AAGTACAAGAGACAAAATGGCACACTTTTCCCCGCGCTACTGACCGGCATTTAAAATCACACCCTGTCAAGGGTGTCTCTAGGTGTCATTTTCCCAATGAAAACGCATATTTCGGACGGAAGATCGAATCGATGGTTCGAATCCATCACCTACCACCATTTTCCCTAAACTTTCAAGGCGCGGTCTTGAACAGTCGAACCGGGCCGAGCAGGCCGGAGGGCATGAGCGGGGTGCTTTTGGTCAGTTTGCGGATGTTTGTCTTCGTAAAATGTTTTCCCTTCGGCAATGAAGCATCGCCGATGATGCGGTTCGGCCAAAAATTAACGACCGCAATCTCCAATTGATTGCCCGTGGGTTTCACCGCGTCGGTGATGTCCACGCGGAACGGTGGCGCCCAGACGATGCCCAGATCGTGGCCGTTCAATCGCACGCTGGCCAGCTCGCGCACATCGCCAAGGTCGAGCCAGATGCGAGCCGAACCGGGGGCGGCGGTGAAATCAAAATTTTTCCAGTAGGTCGCAGTCCCGGAATAATATTTGACACCGGACTCCGCGCTATCCGTCCAACTGGACAGTTTGGTGAATTGCGCCGAGGCAGGGCCGCCCCATTTGGGATCAAATTTCACCGTCCAGGGGCCATTCAATTCCTGCACCGGTTCGAATGTGGGCGCGTTGATTTTGGCCGTGGACGGATGCTTGGCTGCCGCGTCGCGAAAGATGACAAAGCAGGAACCACACGGCGTGAACTCCAGCGGCACGCTGGTTCGACCGGCGGCGGCTTCATACGCCTCGGCAAATTTTCTTTGGCCGGTGACGGCGTCCCAAATTTCCGGCGCTTTGCCCGCGACGCGGAAGGTGCAGCGAACCGCCGTGGCCTGATTGGTGCGATTCGCGACAAAGTAAATGTCCGCATCGCCGACCTGTCGGTGAATATAATCTATCTCAGCGCCCGAGGCCGCGCCGTTGATCTCAAAATCGGGCGGAACGCCGTCTGCGGTCAGAACTTCCCGCGCGGTTTTACCGGAGATCACCCGGCCCTGGCCGAAGGGATGCGCGTTGCCGCTGTCGCCCCACAACTCTTCCGCGAGTCCTTTGAGTTCGGTATCGCACTTCGGAAAATTTGACAGCGTGCTGGTGGCGGAGGGTTTCGGCCCCACGATCGTCGCACCAGCTGCGGCGAGTTCTTTCAAGCGCCGCAAAACCGGCAGGGAAATCACATTGCGATTGGGCAGCACCAGCACCCGGTAGCTCAATCCATCCGGCAGCATGATCCGACCGTCCTTGACCGAGGTGCGTTCAAGCAGGGCTTCCTCGGTGATCACGTCGTAGTCGTAGCCGGGCAAAACGTGCGCGGGATCGGATTTTTTCAACTGAGTGAAATTTGGGACATGATCACCGTAATAATACAGCACATCGGCGAATGGCAGACCCTCCTGCATCATCGCCTGGCAACGGTTGATGTAGCTGAAGAACGCCCCGGATTTGTCCCACCACGTCACTTTGGGATTGAGATGCGTGCCGGCAAAGTATTGTTGACCGGGGATGCCGGTGCTGTCAGGCGAACAGACGAAGGCATGCCAGACCAGCACGTTCAAGCCTTCGCACAATGCGTGGTCGAAGGACGGCTTCAGATTGGACCAGAGCGATTCCTGCCAATGCGGACCGAGGTCGGTGAAGCCTTCGGCCATGACCAGTTTGTGGCCGTAGGTGTGGGCGGCGCTGGCTGGTTGTTTGACAAAGAAACGGTTTTCATCGCCGATGCGGTGTTCCCAGGACCAGGCCCAGAATTCGCTCATCGGCGCGTCGTCCCAGCCGAGACAGCGTTGCGCGTCAATCGGCACCGGATGCGGCCCCCCGGATTCGGGATGGATGCCGAGGCCGTGCCGATGGGCATTATCGCGGTAGAGGCGATAGTGATGGTCAATGGTGAGGTCGCCGATGGTTTTGCGGAAGTCGGCCAGGAAGAGGTCGCTTTCCTCCCGGCTGTTGATGATGCGCCCGGCCAGCACCGGAAGCCACGGCAACAGATCGTAGCCGCGACGCTGGCGAAATTCCTTGGGCAATGATGGCGTCCAATTGATGGCCTCGATTTCCCAACTGTCGGTGAACAGATATTTGAGCGTCGGGCCGGCCAGCGGCCCGGCATCCTTGATCAACGGTTCGACGATGGCGTCCCAATAACGTTGAAACGCCCCCGCATCCAACACGTCAAGCGCATAGCCGCTCCAACCTTCGCTGCTGGTCGAGACGCGGGCATGATCACCCACGGTGTAACCAAAACGCAAAACCTGCCAGCGGCCAGGCGGCGCGTTCCAATCCAGTTGGCTGTTCTTTGACAGCTTGGCCGTGAGATCGATAACTTCTTCCACGCGGGCGTCTTCCTCGCCTGGCGTGGCCGGAAATTCCGCAAACAACGGCGCGGTGTCCGGTGCGGAAAACGGTTGCAACGTTTTGAACAGCGCCTTCTGGTCGAAGTTTTGCAGCGGCCGATGGGTTTCGCCCTGCGCGTCTTTCAGCCGATAAGCGAGAACCATGGTGTCCCGGTAAAAATTATCGTGACTGGATGGCTCGGGCAGCGTGGCGTTGAAGCGGATCGGGCCGGTCACCAACGTTTCCGACCAGACCAATTTCTTGACCGCATCTACCACGCGGACCGGCGGTCCGCCGAGATTCCAGCCGCTTTGGATGTTCAGGCTGATTTCCAGGCCTAGGCGATTGGCTTCGCGCAAGGTATGCTGGTAAAGTTCGCGCCAGGCAGGCGAAAAAAAGGTCGGCCCATGCGGTGTCCGGTCATTGCCGCCTTGGTTGGAACCGTCGGCATCCACCAGGACCGCGCCGCTGAAACCCTTGGCCTTCATCTGTTCAAGATCGTGCGTTATCGCCGCCTTCGTCACATTGCCATTGAGCCACCACCAATAAGCCCGCAACCGCGCATTGGTTGGCGGTTGGTCAAAATCTTGTTCCAAGGAAGCTTGCGCCCAAGTGGCAAAGGTTAAAACGAGTAGGGCCACAAAGGCCAAGACCATGCGGAGCAATGCGTTTATTCCTGTTTTCAACATTCTATTTTACCATCTCCACCCGAATCTTTTTCACATCATTAGCCCCGAGTTCCAGGAGGGAGGCGTTGTGATAGAGTTCGGGATTGGATTTGATTGGAACCATTTTGGCGTATTGCCGTTCGCGGTCTAATTCCTGGATGCCCAGCAGATCCAGCGCCACGGGATCTTTGCTCAACCAGAGCTGATTCAATTCAGTGGCGTAATGCAGCAGGCTGAGTTGTTCGCCCTGATACTGGCCGATGAGGGCGTCGGTGATGTTCAGTACGACGTGATCGCTCAGGTTGGTCATGGCATAAATTTCCGGCACGGCGGTGGCGAGGCGTTCGGGCTGGGTGTCGAAGCGGATGGTGTTATCCACGCTGCCCATGGCGAGGTTGTAGAGGTTGCCGTTGACGCCGACGAGATTGTGGTTTAGGAGCGGGGAGAGGTTGATGATTTTGGTGAGGTCGTGGGTCAGGAGTTTGCTGACGTGCGAGCGGCGGCTGGTTTTATTCTCACCCCGGCCAAATTCGAGGTCGCCCCAGACCAGGTTGCCCAAGACGGCGTTATCGTAATAGACGGCTTCATCCCAGCCGACGGTGGCGGTGGCGGCAAGGCGGATTTGGTAATGTTGGGCGAGTTCCTCGTAACCGGCGAGCCGGAGATCGGTGAGTTGTCTGTCCCAAAGGACGATGTTTTTCGGCGGGATGCCTGCGGCCAGAAGCCCTTCGATGACGGCGGCGGCCACGGCGGGGCGGGTGCCGCTGTTGGGCCCGGGCGCGGAGAGGACTTTGAGGCCAATGACATCCTGCGGTGAAACGAAAGCGCGCCAAGCGTCGGCAAGGTTGGTTTTGCCGGATAATTGCAAAATGCCGCGATCCATCATCTGCCGGACGACCGGGGCCTGGGCCTGGAAGGCGACGGTGGCACGGGGATTTTCCACGATAACCACGCGCGGACCACCCCGGGCGAAGGACGGAAGATCAGTTGCCTGGGCGTTGGTCCCGGCCAAAAGCCCCAAACAGGCCCCAAAAATGTGAACAGTCTTTTTAAGTTTCATGCACAGCGTATCTTGACACAACCAGCGCAGGATGTTACCACGGTCTTTGATGCTGACGATAAAAAAACAGGCTGGCAGCCCGATTCTTCTTTTAGCCATGGTCGCGGGCCTATTGCTTTCCGGTTGCAAGCCCGCCGGGCAGCGCGATTTATTGAAGGGCGAACAACTGGTCAACGAGAATCGTTTCGCCGACGCCGCCAGTGTTTTGAAGTCGGCGACGGAAGAGTTGACGCACGATTCTCTCTCGGTCCAGGCGCGCGCCTGGAATCTTTTGGGGGTCGCTTACCAGGGTTCGGGCGAGGGCAAGCTGGCGATTGAATCCTACAAAAACGCGCTCAAGCTCGATCGGGGTTTGCTCATGGTCCATTACAATCTGGGCTGCCTCTATCTGGCGCAGGCCAATTATTCCGAGGCGATCAAATCGTTGCACGCCTACACCAAGGAAAATCCCAATGATGCGGACGCCTTTATCAAACTGGCCACGGCTCACTTGCGCGCCGCCATTCCGTTGACCGGCACAAATAAAACCGATCAATTAAACGGCGCCAAGGCGGACTTGGAATGGGCCCTGCACCTGGCCCCCACGGACGAAGCCTATAACACGCTCGGGATGGTGGAATTGCAACGGCGCGGAGCGAACGGCGATGCCTTGAAAGATTTCAGCGAAGCGCTCAAGAAAAACCCCAATTACGCGCCGGCCCTCTTGAACGTGGCCATTTATTATCACTCTTATTTGAACGACCACAAACAGGCGTTGGCGAAATACAAGGAATACGTGGCCTTGAAACCGAAACCGGGCAATGCCGCCGATGTGGAAAAAATCGTCAGCCAATTGGAGTCGGAAATAAATCCAGCCATCGCGGCTGTTCACCCGACCCCAGCCCCGCCGGTTCAGCCCCCTGCGCCGAAACCTCTTGTGGTCACGACGGCTCCGCCTGTGGTCGTCACTCCTCCAGTCACGACCAGTGTTCCACCGGTGGCAGTCAATCCTCCTCCCGTGGTCGAAAAGGCTACCAACACAATCCAAGATACGATTGATGCCAATGCCAGACTTTTAGAGGCATCGAGGCTGGCCGAACAAAAAAGAAGAGAGGAGGCGTTAGCCAAAGCCAATAATGAAGCCGCCGTTGCCAAACAAATTGAAGATGCCAGAAAAGCAAGAGAGGAAGCCGATCGTCTGGCAAAATTAAAAGAAGACGCCAGACTGGCTGCGGAGGCCAAAGCTCTGGCTGACAAAAAGGAAGCAGATCGCCTGGCAAAACAGAAAGCGGATGAAGACGCCAGGAACGCTGAACTGGTGAAAATTCAAGCCGAAGCCAATCAAAAGGCCGAGGCGGAACGCCAGGCCAAAATCCAAGCCGACAAAGCTGAATCAGACCGTCGCGCCAAGGAGGCAATGGCCCACCAGGCCTTGGCAAACGAGAAGGCTATTGAACAAAGTGAACAGCAGCGCCAGGCCCTTGCCGCTGCTAACGCGCAAAAGAACAATACTTCCACGGTGGTTACGCCTGTCAAAACGGCCACCAATCCGCCGTCGGCGACCGTCAAGGTGAAAAAGCCTGGCTTTTTCGGCTCGATCGGACATTTCGTTTCCGATCTTTTCGCCGACGATACCAATGACGTGCAGTATCCGACCGAAGTAGCGCCCAAGGATAAACCGAAAGAAAAAGTCGCCGATAAACCGAAGGACCAGCCGAAAAAACAGGTCACAGAAAAAGTCGCGGATAAACCCAAAGATAAACCGAAGAAAGCGGCCAAAACGGCCCAGGCTCCAACGCCCATCAAGCTGAACGTCGCGACCAACGCCGCGTCGTATCCGCCTTTGATTGAACTCCCGGTCAAAGGCCCGGCGTCGCGTTATGCGTATCGTAATCCCGCCAAAGCCGAACCCGGCAACAAAGCGGAAGGGCAGCGCCTGACCAATGCCGGCATTGACGCAGAGCGACAGGAGCATTTGATGGAAGCGATCGGTGATTATCAGAACGCCATCCAAGCCGACCCGGCTTGTTTTGACGCTTATTTCCGGCTGGGCCTCGCGGCGCATGAGGCGAGCGATTTCCAGACGGCCTTGAATGCGATGGAGAACGCCCTGGCCATCCAGCCCGACTCGGCGGATGCGCGTTACGCTTTTGCCTGGACGCTGCATCGCGGTCGTTTTTCCCAGGACGCCGCCAATGAACTGGAAAAAATACTGGCCCAAAAACCGAATGAAACGCGGGCCCATTTGCTGCTGGCCAATATATACGCGCAGCAACTCAACCAGCCGAAACAGGCCAAGGAACATTATCTCAAAGTTTTGGAAGAAGATCCGAATAACGCCCAGGCGGTGGCCATCCGGTATTGGCTGGCGGCGAATCCCTGACGGTGGCGGGCTTGCGGGAAATCGGAGCGCGGGTCTGTGACCCGCAGCGCGTGATATGGTAAAAACGCCTTTAATTGCTCTACAACCTTCTGCCTGGCGAAGCTGCTGCGGGTCACAGC
>CAIYOY010000369.1 GCA_903927905.1 uncultured Verrucomicrobiales bacterium
CCACACCGGCGGCGTGATTGGAAAAAATGGCGGCTTCAACCGGCGACGCCCCGGCCGCGATGGCCAGTGTGAACGAAGCGATCACCGTGTCGCCTGCGCCCGAAACATCGAACACTTCCTGCGCCACCGTGGGGATGTGAAATGGTTTATGATTACGTTGACAGAGCAACAATCCCTGATCACCCAGCGTGATGAGCAACAGCGCCGGCTGCAACTCATTCAGCAACTTGTCCGCCACTTGGAGCAACGCTTTATCTTCTGCCGGTTTGGCTCCGCGACCGCCTTCATCGGCCAAGTCGGCCAGTTCAAACGCTTCTTTCCGATTCGGCGTGAGCAAGGACAATCCGACCAAATCAAGATGATGTGACGGCTTGGGATCAAGGCTGAGCCACACGCCCCGTTCGCGACAAAGACGGCGGATGCCATCCAGCAACGTTTGCGTGATGACTCCCTTCGCGTAATCCCCCAAAATCAAAGCATCCGCATCCACCAGACTTTCCTCCAGCAAACTCAAAAAACGATTCGTCGTGCGCGCGTCAATTTCCATCCGGCTTTCACGATCCACCCGCACCACCTGTTGACGATGCGCGACGATCCGCGTCTTGATGCTCGTCATCCGTTCGCTCGACGCCAGCAACCCCGCGCATCCGATCTGATTTTTGCGCAACAACTCTTTCAATTTACCCGCCGCCTCATCGCGTCCGGTGACCCCAAAAATTTCCGTCGTCACTTTCAGATCGGCCAGATTCCGCGCCACATTGGCCGCGCCGCCGGGAATGAAACTTTCCCGCTCAAATTCCACCACCGGCACCGGTGCCTCGGGCGAAATCCGCCCGACCTTGCCCCAAAGAAATTGATCCAGCATGACATCGCCCAAAACCAGTATGCGCCGGTTTTCGGCGGTGGCCAGCAATTGGCGGACTCGGGTTGGTGTCAAATATTGTGCGCTCATCGGTTTCAATCGTTCAAAAACGCGGTCAAAGGACTGGTCGCGCTGGCCGTCGCTTGCGCTTCATTCAGGCCGACCTCATAAGCTTCGCGGCCACATTCCACCGCCGTGGCAAAAGCCCGCGCTATCCGGCAGGGATCATTGGAGACCGCAATCGCCGTATTCACCAGCACCGCGTCCGCGCCCATTTCCATCGCTTCCACCGCGTGACTCGGCGCGCCGATCCCCGCATCCACCACCACCGGCACCGTCGCCTGCTCGATGATGATCCGCAACTGCGCGCGAGTATCCAGTCCGCGATTCGAGCCGATCGGCGAGCCCAGCGGCATCACCGTGGCCGTGCCCACGTCTTGCAAACGCTTGGCCAAAACCGGATCGGCATTGATATAAGGCAATACGATAAAACCTTCCTTCACCAAAATTTCCGCCGCCGCCAAAGTTTCCACCGGATCAGGCAGCAGATAACGCGGGTCGGGGTGAATCTCCAACTTGATCCAATTCGGCAATCCTGCCGCCACCGCCAGCCGGGCCAGCCGAACCGCTTCATTCGCATTCATCGCGCCGCTGGTGTTCGGCAGGAGCAGATATTTTTTTGGATCAATAAAATCGAGGATATTGGCGAACGGATCACCTTTACCGGAAAGGTCCGCGCGACGCAGTGCCACCGTCACGATTTCCGTGCCGCTGGCCGACAACGCATCGCGCATCATCTCCGGCGAGGCAAATTTACCGGTGCCAAGAAACAGGCGGGAATGAAATTTCCGCCCGGCAATAATCAATGGTCGATGCGCCAAAAGCATTGGGCCGAAGATAGGCCGGGGGCCGGGGAATGTCGAGTATCGGGTGATGGCGCAGGGGGTCGAACAAAAGCGATGGTCAATGGGCGATAGGAGCGCAGTCCCGCCTAGGCGTGGACCGCTTCCGTGTGATGTTGGAAAGAGCATCCAGCAAGGAAAACGCCACTTGGCTGGCCGCATTGAAGCGGGATAAATCCCGCGCTCCTGACCATCCCTTTTATTCGCGCTCCGCCGGCAAACTCTTCCCTCAATGTCCGTTGGTCTGCGCCTGATCGGCGGCCTGTTTTGCTTTGTTCGCGCCATTGTGGACTGGGAACAAAACCGTGAAAGTGGTGCCGACCCCGACTTTGGAAGCCACTTCAATCCAGCCGGAATGTTGTTTGACAATGCCATAGACCGTGGACAAACCCAGCCCCGTCCCTTTGCCCACATCCTTGGTGGTGAAAAACGGCTCAAAAATCCGCTGCATCGTTTCCGGCGCCATCCCGATGCCCGCATCCATCACCTTCATGTAAACAAAATGGCCCGGATAAGCGTCGTGATGGCGGGTGGCGGCGGCGGCATCCACCTGCATTTCGCCCGTTTGAATCTCCAGCCGTCCCCCTTTGGGCATGGCATCGCGGGCATTGAGCGAAAGATTCATGATGACCTGTTCCAGCGTGGCGGTGTCGGCCCAGATCAAAGGAAGTTTTGGCGCCAAAGACATTTGCAGGGAAACGGATTCTTCCACCACCCGTCCCAACATTTGCACCTCCTGACGGACGACGTCATTGAGTTGGACTACCGCCGGCTGGAGAATTTGTTTGCGGCTGAAGGCCAGCATTTGCCGGGTCAATTGGGCGGCGCGTTCCGCCGAGGTGACGATCTGCGAGATGGACTCGTTGACTTTGGGGATCCGCACCTGATCATTCAGCAGCGAGGCATGTCCGAGGATGACCGTCAGGATGTTGTTAAATTCATGCGCCACCCCGGCGGAGAGCTGGCCGACCGCCGCCAGCCGTTCCTGGCGCAGGATGATTTTCTGGCTTTCCTGCAAGGCGGCTTCGGCCAGTTTGCGTTCCTGGATTTCCTTTTCCAGGTGCCGGGCAAATTCCGTGCGTTCGGCCACCGTTTTGACCAGTTCCTTTTCCCGTTTTTTCAAGCGGACCACGCGCAGGCGGTTGAGGAACAGGCCACAGGCGAAAATCCCCAGCGCGCACAGGCCATAAAACAACTTGGTTTCGCGAAACTTGGGCGCGACCGTAAAAGCGAACGGCGTGCGTAATTCATTCCAGATATTATCATCGTTGCAGGCCATGATCCGGAAGGTGTAGTGACCGGGCCGGAGACCGGTATAACGGTAGCGCCGGCGGTTGCCACTGTCCTTCCAATCACTGTCGAATCCTTCCAATTTGACCTTGAACTGGACTTTGCTGGCGGCCTGAAAACTCAGCGCGGTAAAGAAAAATTCCAGCTCTTTGACCGCCGGGCCATAAGTCGGCTTGTCATTCATCGGCACGATCTGACCATTGACCCGAACCTGTTTGAGCAGGACCGGAGGGAGATAAGTGTTGACCTGAAATTGTTTGGGGTCCACCACGGCTGCGCCTTTGGAGGTGGCGAACCAGAGGCGTCCGCTTTTGTCTTTATAGGCCGCCGGCTGGGCGACGTGGTTGCATTGGATGCTCATCAGCCCGTCGGTCCGGCCAAAAATAATCGGGGTGACGGAGTTGGTTTTTTTGGTGGCCAGATCGAATAATTGCTGCTTGTCCACCCGGATTATTCCTTTGCGGCTGCCCAGCCACAGATGACCGAGGTCATCATCCAGAATTTGCGTTATTTCTTCACAGGGCATGCCGTCCGGGATATCGCAATGATAAAATTTACCGCCTTTCCACCAGTTTAACCCGGCTGATTCGGTTCCGATCCAGAGCGTTCCTTCGCGATCGGAATAAACCGCATCCACCAGATGCGACCCCAAGCCGTCCTTTTCGGTGAAACGTTGATAAATGCCCGGTTGAATCCGGGTTAATCCATTGTTGGAAGCCACCCAGATATTGCCCGCATGATCCTCCGTTATGTCGTTGACATTATCGAAGGTCGCATGGCCGGGTGGGATATAAGGTTTGAATCCGGTGTGGTCATACACGGTCAGGCTCTCCTCCCCGCCCAGCCACATCTTGCTCTTGCTGTCCTCGAAAATGACCTTGATGACTTTATCACCCAGCCCGCTGTTGGTGGAAAACCGGCGGGAAAGATCATTTTGATAAATGTCCAGCCCGCCGCCCGTCTCGACCCAAAGCGTGCCATTACGCCTTTGACACACTCCCAGAATAATATTGCCGACAAACCCGTTCGTGTGCGACCAGTTGGTAATGGCCCCATTTTGCAGATGGCCGAGGCCCGCCCCCCAGGTCGCGATCCAGATGCCATTGGTCTTGTCTCCGCAGATTGAACTGATGTTGTCCTGGCCCAAGCCGTCTTCCTTGGTATAGGTTTGAAAGCGCCGCGGGCGAAGCCGGCTCAAACCGTTATTGCTGCCCACCCAAATGTCCCCTTCCTGATCTTCGGTGATGGCATAAATCAATTCGGTGTCTAATTTGAAATCAAAGCGGATTGGGACCAACTGATTGCCCGACAATTTGAATATCCCCCCGTAAGTCCCCACCCAGAGCGTCCCCATGTGATCTTCACATAAGGATCGGATCGTGTTGTTGGCCAGGCCTTCGCCCGCGTGCAAATGCTGCAGCTTTTGGTCCCGCCAGCAAAACAATCCATCACTGGTGCCGATCCACAGACCATGATCCTTCGTTTCCAACAGCGACCAAGTCAGACCCGTGATGGTTGGGGCGGAGGCGGTTTGGATCGCTCCGTCTTTCCATTCCTTCAACCCCCGCGGCGAAGCCATCAGAATGCGTCCCTTGGAATCCTCGATGATTGCACGAATCGAAGCCACCGGTTGCCCATCCGAGCCGTGAATCGTTTCAAGTTGGCCATCTTTCCAGCGGGCGGTCCCGTCTTCCGCGCCGATCCAAAGATAACCGCTGCGATCTTCGTAAAGACAAAACACATAACCATTGGTCATGCCTTCTTTGGGGCCGAAATGCGTGATGTTTCCGTCTTTGGCCCTGACCAGTCCGGTGTCGCGGTCGGAATACCACAAGCTCCCGTCCCGCGTTTCGAACAGCGGCACGAACGACCGGTTTTTCCGGTCCGGCAGGGTTCCTTCGCTCGCCACTTTGAAGTCAACGCCATCAAACCGCAAAACCCCTTCCTGGGTGCCGATGACCAGATAGCCATCGTGCGTCTGGATGATGGAACGAATGATTGGGTACGGCAAACCCTCCTCCGATTGCCAGCTCTGACAGAGGTAATTCGCGCTGGGCAGCTTCGAGAGCGCATGGGCCTGGGCCTCACCCGATGGCCAAAAGGCCGCCGCCAGTACAGTCAACCAAACGATTGGCTGCTCGCAGATGCGGGCAGCAACCAGCTTTTTACATGTGGCGTAAAATGAATCCATCGTCGGCTCAGCCTCAAAACTACCACCCACCGGCTGCTTCTCTCAAGCCCAGACTTGCCATCCCGTGTTTGCGTCATGACTTGATGTCCCGCACCTGAAACGCCGTGGCCCCGATAATGAAAAAAGTCAGATTGAACCCAAACAACATGCAGCAGGCTTGGCCGATCTTCCACCAGGGAATGATTTCCCGATAACAATTCAGCCACGTCCGGAAATAATATGTGATGAACCATTCCTTCAGATCCGCCAGCGCCGGCATGTCCTGCAAAATCAAATTCAACACCACCACCGAGATCGCCACGATCGCCGCCGCCGCCGGCTTCATGTTGAAACACGACAACATCAACGCCAGGCTCATGATCGAAATCGCATTGCAGATCAGGAAAAAATCCGCCAGCAAAAATCTTTGCCAGCCCCGGCCCGGTTCGAACACGCTCATGATTCCCTCCCACGGCGCCACCACATACAATCCGCCCGGTGTGAAAAATATCGAAGTCAACAAAATCGCGCATCCGGCCAGTCCCAGCACCAGCACTGCCGAAAAAATTGCGCCGGCCACCCACTTTATCGCCAGCAACCGCACCCGCGAAATCGGCCGCGACAAAATCATCCGCAACGTCCCGTCCTCCGCCTCCTTCGCCATCAGGTCGCCGCCCACCAGCGACACATAAAGCGGCATCAAAAGATTCGCGATCGGGAACAGCATGCTCACCGCAATGGTCAGGCTGGAAAGCACTTCCTCCGCCGTGTAACCCATCCGCTCCAGCGGCCGTACCACAAAATTTCTCGCCCCGTGGTTGTAGCGGAACAGGAGGGCGATCACAATTTCGGTCACGAAAAATGCGCCGAAGCCGATGTATGTTCGTTTCTTGCCAAACAACTTCCACAACTCATTCCGCAATTGCAGGTAAAACATTTTCATGCGGCTCCTTTCCGCCCTTGCACCAGTGAAAGATAAAATGATTCCAAATTTTGACTCTCCGGCCCGATCTCAAAAATCCGATGGCCTGCGCCCACCAACTTCACCACCACCGCATCGCTCCCGGTTCCTTCCGCTAACAGCACCAACGATCCCTCCCGTTCACCGATAATCATGCCGGCTTCCCGCAAAATCTTCACCGACGCCGCAAAATCTCCGGTCCGCAACTTGAACCAACTTTGCGCCCGCCGCGTCTCGGCGATGGTGCCTTCAAAAACTTTTTCACCCTGATTCATCACCGCGATCCGCGTACACAACTGCTCCACTTCGTTCAATTGATGTGATGACAACAAAATCGTCAGCCCCATTTCCCGGTGCAGCCGCAAAATCGTCTGCCGCATCTCATGAATCCCTTCCGGGTCCAGCCCGTCGTTCGGCTCATCCAAAATCAACAAATCCGGTTGTGGCAAGAGCGCCTGCGCCAAAGCCAGCCGCGCTCGCATCCCATGGGAATACGTCCGCACCTTGCTCTGCTCGCGTCCGCTCAATCCCACCCAATCCACAATCTCCCGAATCCTGCTGGCTGGAGTCGGTGCGGTATAATGGCTGAGAATTTCCAGATTCCGCCACGCGCTCAAATAATCATAAAAAACCGGCGCTTCAAAAATTGCGCCCACCTTTTGTAAAGCCTGTTGCCGGTTCCTCGTCACCTCATGTCCGCAAACCAAAATTTCTCCGTCCGACGGCCAGACCTGTCCCAACATCATGCCAATGGCCGTGCTTTTGCCCGCGCCGTTGTGGCCGAGCAATCCGAAAATTTCCCCCTTCGGCACGTGCAGCGACAGATCATTCACCGCCAGCCGCTGCCCAAAATATTTTTTAACATTTTGCAACTGAATCATGGGACCAACCTCCATTCCGCAATCCGCAATCTGAAATCCGCAATAATTTTCATTTCGTCCCCTCCAGTTCAATGCGGTTTTTCAGATGCCCGTCCGCGTACAAAAAATTCTGGCCTTTGCCGGTGCCGCGCGCGAGATGAAAAGTCTCCTTGTCAAAAAACAGCGGGGCGCGGGCATTGGCCAGATCAATCATGAAAACCGACAAACGATCCGCATTTTCGCCGTTGAGCAAACTGTTCCAGCCATAGCTCGAACCGGTCTTGGCAAACACCGTCAAGTCTGACGGACAATGCCAGATCTTGGCCGACCCGACATGATTGGTCAGCACCAGTTCCGGCGTCACATTGGTCGGCGCGCCGTTGGTGTCCAGCAGCGCGTCGCTCATCGTTGGCATGATATTTTTGTTTTCATCCACATAAACCTGCAAAGCGATCCCGATCTGGTGCAAATTGCTGAAACAGGCCGTGGCCCGTCCCGACTCCTTCGCCCGTCCCAATGCCGGCAACAACAACGCCGCCAAAATCCCGATGATCGCGATCACCACCAATAATTCAATCAATGTGAAAGCAACTGCCACTCTCAGCTTCCGGTCTGAAAACTGCCAGTCCTCCATAGCCTTTGGCATCGGAGGAAAAACAAAAACTGAAAACTTGCTCCCTTCCATCAATTCCTTCCACCGCCGCCGCCGTTGCGAAACATCCGGCCCGATTCCATGTTCTTCTGGATCTCCTCCATCAACGGGGCCAGCTCCGCTTTGGTCTCGGCCGAACTGTCGCCATAGACCGATTTCAAACCGATCATCGCCACCTTTTTTTGCAGATCCTCGCTCAAGACCGGCGGCTGATTGGTGCCGCTTTTGGCCGCATTTTTGTTCTGCATCTTTTGATAGTCTTCCGGTGAAGCCTCGCGCGCTTCCCTCAATTTCTCCACGCTGTTGGTGATGACCTGATGCCGCCGATCCGGGGGGAGCTTTTCAAACGCCGTCATCATTTGCTTGAAACCGGAGGGCAGAATGCCATCGAGAAACATGCCCTTTTCCTCTTCCGTCATCTGCGCGAACCATTGATCCCACAAATGGCCGAGCCGCGCATTTTGGCGTTCTTCGGGGGAGAGGGCGCTGATCTTGGCGATGAGATCGCGAATGGCTTTGGCCCGGTCCGCAGCGGACAACTTGCTCAAATCCGTGGCCGCAAGATAAGCGCGGATCTTTTCCGCCGTCATCTTGGAATGTTGGAAGACGGCATAACCGCCGAGGGCCACGAGCCACACGGAGACAATGGCGATCAGTGCGAACAATCCTGGGCGTTGACGCGAACTCATGGGGGAAGAGTAGCAACGCGCGAAGCCAGAAGCAACTTTTCGATTTAAGGCCGACTGGTATAATAACCCAACGAGCGCAGGCCGGGAATTTGTCGAGCATACCAAACGACTGCCGGGGTCAATGACAAAAGGACAATTGAAACGATAAAAAACCCACCAACCGATGTGTGTATAATGCTGCCGAGCAGCACGCCAAGTGCGGGAAGATAAAACAGCAACATCACAATCACAGACTGCCGTGAAGCGCGTTTGCGTCGCTCTTCGACATTGTAAACGGATGCCAGAACAATAAGTCGGCGGTGCCACCAACGGAAGAGCATCAAAACATAAAATCCCAAAATTCCAAAACTGGCGGTGACTTCCAAATATGCGTTCGTATTCAGATACATTTAATTTATGCCGCCTCGGCCAAAGGTCGGATCGTTTTGTCTATGATTTTAGCCACTGCCAGCCGGGCTTTATCCAGTTCATAGTGCGATTGCAGGTTCAGCCAGAATTGCGGCGTGGTCTTGAAAAATCGGGCCAGCCGCAAAGCGGTGTCCGCAGAAACACCCCGCCGGCCCAGCGCGATTTCATTGACCCGCCGCATGGGCACATGGATTTCCTTGGCCAGCCGGTATTGGGAAATGCCCAGCGGAGCCAAAAAATCATCCAACAAAATTTCTCCGGGATGAACCGGATTCAAAGCAGGGTCTTTCATAACAATTCTTTCATTTAATGATAATCCACCATTTCCACCTTCCACGCCTGATTGTCGTGCCATTCAAAACAGATCCGCCATTGGTCATTCACCCGGATGCTGTATTGTCCCTTCCGGTCGCCATGGAGTTTTTCCAGCCGATTGGAAGGCGGGCTGCGCAAATCCAACAGATTGGTTGCCGCATGGAGCGCATAGAGCCGTCGCAAGGTCGCCTTCCGAACCGGTTCGCTCCAGGCTAGGGTTCTTTCATAATTGAAGACCTTTTCCGTTTCGCGGCATTTAAAACTGCGAATCACCACTGCATAGTAACTGATATGGATACTATGTCAAGCTTCTGAGACCAATTCACAACGCCCAACTCGGCTCGATCTCCGCATCCAGCGCGGTGGAAAATCCCGCGCGCAACTTCCGTTCCGCCAACGCGCCGATCATGGCCGCATTATCGGTCGAAAATTTCCGGTCGGCCAACCGCAGCTTCAGCCCGGCCTTTTTACAGGCGACAGCCAATTGCTCACGCAAGGCGCTGTTGCCGATAACTCCGCCTGATGCGGTCACGCAATCCACTCCCAGCCGCTCGGCGGCGCGAATGGTTTTCTTCACCAACACCTCGACGATGGCCGCCTGCACACTGGCGCACAGGTCACGCAAATTTTTTGGATCGTCGAGCAACGTCGGGTTTTTTTGCACAAAATAGCGCACGGATGTTTTCAATCCTGCGAAACTGAAATCATCGCCCGGCTCGTTCATCATCGGACGGGGAAAATTGTGCGCCTTTGGATTTCCCTCGCGTGACAGACGGTCAATTTCCGGGCCGGCGGGGTAGGGGAGGCCGATGAGTTTGCCGATTTTATCGAAACACTCGCCCGCCGCATCGTCCAGGGTGGAGCCGAGGACTTCATGTTTCAACTCTGCTTTGACTTGGACCAAAATCGTATGTCCGCCGCTGACAATCAAAGAAACTGACGGCGTAAAATCCGTGAAATCAGCCACCGGTGGATCGCCGGAAATCCACGGGGAATAGAGATGCGCTTCATGATGATGAATGCCGATGAATGGTTTGCGCAGACTAAAGGCGAGCGCTTCCGCCGCCTTGAGGCCGATGAGCAACGCTCCCGCCAAACCCGGCCCCTGCGTTGCGGCGATCGCGTCCAATTCTCCAACCGTCACCTCTGCCGCGTGCAGCGCCTGTTCCGTCACCGGAACCAGATTATGCAAATGCTCGCGCGTGGCCAATTCCGGCACCACCCCGCCATATTCGTGGTGCAACGCGATTTGGGAGGAGACGATATTGGACAAAATCCGTCCATCGCGAATGACCGCCGCGCTGGTCTCATCGCAGGAAGTTTCAATGGCCAAAAGAATCATTTTGCCGCCGCCACTTTGGACGCCCCGGGTTTGCGCTGCGCGTAGATCAACATCCCCTTCAACAAATCAGTGGCCCGATCCAACTGGACGTCCCGCGCTTCTTTGACCCGTTCCTTGTCCTTTTCATCCAGCGTCTCCATGCCTCCGGGGGCGTGCTGATAATAAAGATCGCGTTCCAATTCATCGCTCATCGGCACGATGATGTCCGGCGTGATGCCATGTTCATGGATCACCTTGTGGCTCGGCGTGTAATATTTCGCCGTAGTCAAGCGCAAGGCGGAACCGTCCGCCAACGGCAGGATGCTTTGCACCGAACCTTTGCCGAACGTCTGCTCGCCGAGGACGACGGCATGGGTGATCGGCTGCAAATCCTGCAAACAACCGGCGACGATCTCCGCCGCGCTGGCGCTGCCAATATTGACCAGCACGACCAGCGGCATATCAATGCGCGGTTTGTGGCGCGTGGCGGTGTAGCGGCTGTTTTGGGAAGAATTGCGGCCTTCCGTCGTGACGATCAAGGTGCCGGGCGGGAGAAATTGTTCGCTGACTTCCTTGGCCTGTTCGAGCAGGCCGCCGGGATTGCCGCGCAGATCGAGGATCAACGCCTTCATCCCCTGGTCGTTCAGCTTCTTCAAAGCCTTCTCCAGATCGCCGGAAGTTTTCTCGCCGAATTGTGTCAAATGGACATAACCGATCTTGTTTTCACCCAGCGTGAACTCGCGCTTGCCATTGACGTCTTTGACCGTGTCCACCTTGATGCTGGCCCGGACCAGCTTGTAATCCTTGATCACGCCGGTGGAGGGGCGCTCGATGGTGACTGTCACTTCCGTGCCCGGTTCGCCGCGCAAATGTTTGACGGCGTCATCCAGCGCATATTTTCCCGTGTCATGCCCGTCAATCTTGATGATGCGATCGAGCGGCTGAATGCCGGCTTTGTAGCCGGGGGTGTCTTCCATCGGGGCGACCACGGTCAGATATTTATCCTTGGTCAATTGAACAACAATGCCGACGCCGCCGAATTCGCCCGAGGTGTCATGTTTCAATTCATCAAATTTCGTTGGCTCCATGAATTCGCTGTGGGGATCGAGGGTGTTGAGCATGCCTTTCAAGGCGCCGTGGATGAGGTCTTGATAGGAGAGTTTTTGGCCGTCCACATATTCATTGCGGACTTTTTCCAGGACATCGGCGAGAAGTTTGTAGCTCTCGTAAGGATCATCTTTCTGCGACGCGTGGGCGGACGACAGATAGATTTGCGCACCGAAGAAGAGATTGATGCCGAGAAGCACCATCAAAAAACTGCAAATAATACGGCGATTCATAATATTTTCCTTAGAGCATTTCCATAAATTCTGCAGCAGGCGGCAAGGCCCTGCGGGCAGCGGTCTTTTTTGCTTTTGGCCGCATTTCGGCTCGGTCACAGGTGGTAGTAAACCTGCTCCCTCGCCAAAACGCGGCCAAAAGCCAAAAATCCTCGCTCCGCCCCGCTCCATAATTTCTGTCAATGCTCCAGCCAAGAATACGGCGGCTGGGAATGTTTGGCAAGGGTGCAAGGATGGGGCGTAAACTCGCCGAGCGGATGCTCGGCGCTCCGTTTTTGGTGGAAATTTTTTCATCGAGGGAACCTTTATTTGGCTTAATTTACCTTAATTTACCTGAATTTGTCTTAATTTGGCTTGGTTTCTTCGCCGGTCAGTTTGGTCAGGGCCGGGGCGAGTTCGTCCGTTTTTAAACCCATTTTGGCCATCTTGAATTGGAATTTTTTCGATTCGAGTTCGAGTCGTTTGCGCCGGGTCTGTTCGGAGCTGTTGGTGGTGATGAAGCCGGCGAGGCGAAAGAAGTTTTCGGGTCTTTTATTGATGGCGTCGGCGATGTTGGGGGTGAATTGGTGTTGGAGGGTTTCGTTGAATTGCAGGGCGACGGCGAAGTTGTTAATGTCGCCCATCTGGGCGCGGGTTTCGGGCGGGAGGTTGGTGTAGAGGTGGATGATGGCTTCGCATCGGGCGCGGTATTGGGTGGCTTGCTCGCGTTCGAGGAGCCAATCCTGATAGCCGCCTTTGGCCCAAGCGACGAGGTTTGGGGGTTTGATGCCGGGATGGCCTCGTTCGGCGAGGCGGGCGATGATGGTTGGGTAGGTGCAGCCTTCGAGGAGGGATTGGTTGACGTGATCGCGGAGTTCGGGCGGCAGGCGTCCGATCTTGCCGTGGCGACGGTGGAAGGTGCGTTTTGGCGCGGTGTCGGTAGATAAAATATTTTCTTTCATGGGGGGAATTTGGCAGGAAAAAATGGGGTTGTCGTGTACATGGTGGACACTATGCGCTTATTTCTCACCATTCGCTTAAAATCATCCACGAATGACACGAATTAACACGAATGGGGGAAGTGGCCTATCCACATATACTTAATGGATGCTGCGCCCTATTTATAGGCCAGTCAAACAGTTCTTCTGGCCTAAGCCCCGTCAATTTTCGCTGGCACTTTTGCTGGTATTTTTGTCTTTACTTGATGGTGCGGCGGTGGAGTTAGAGTCTCATGACTTCGACTGCTACGATTGATTGAGGGCAGGCCGAATCGGAGTTCGGCGTTCCAATTTGCAAAGGGCAGCACGCCAAAAGGGGGATTTAAAATTTGAAATTTCAGATGGCTAAGGGGCGTTATAGCGGAAGAGGGATTGTTTTAATAGCCGATAGCCGATGGAAAATAGCCGAGGGCCGACAGTCGGGCGAAAGGCTGGCGTCAAGTCAGCCAGTGCGCTGCCGGTTTGGAAAGGAATTCTTCCAAGGCGATGCCTTGCCCGCCGACCAGCAATTTGCGCTTGGGCTTGAATTGCCGGGCAAAGGCTTCCATGCCGGGGAACGACTCGCGGCGTCCGCCGCTTTTGACTTCTATCGCCACGATGGTCTTGCCCTGTTGCAAAACGAAATCCACTTCATGGTTTCGCTCGCGCCAGTAGGTGACGCTGAGGTCGGTGCCAAAGCTGGAATTATACAGGTGAGCGCCGACAGCGGATTCCACCATCCGTCCCCAATAGTCGCCATCGCCTCTGGCCTCCGCCAGTGAGCGGTGATCTTGGGCGCTCATCAGCGCGGTGTTCAATGCTTGCAGCTTGGGGCTGGAACCGCGCTGGCGCACTTGGCCGTGGGAATATTTGCTCAGGCCGGACAACATGCCCGCTCCTTGCAGGAGATCGAGGTAATGGGCGAGGGTGGTCGTGTTCCCGGCGTCGGTCAGTTGGCCGAGCATTTTCTGATAGGAAAGTATCTGGCCGGAATAGGCGCAACCGAGCAGAAACAGACGGCGCAACAGCGCCGGTTTGTCCACGCGGGTCAACATAAGAATGTCGCGTGAAATGGTGGTTTCAATCAGTGAATCCAGCACGTAACGCCGCCAGCGTTCCGGGTCGTCTATCAACCCGGCGGCACCGGGATAGGCACCGTAAAAAATATATTGCTCCAGCGTCACGCCGAAAGCCTCGCGCATTTCGGTGAATGACCAGTGCGGCACGGCGATCACTTCAAAACGTCCGGCCAGGCTTTCGGTCAGGCCGCTCTGGATGAGCAAGGGGGCTGAACCAAG
>CAIYOY010000370.1 GCA_903927905.1 uncultured Verrucomicrobiales bacterium
AGGTTGCGTCCCCGCAGAGCCTTATCTTCCGGCAAAGCAGCCAAGGATTATAGAGATGAAAAATACCCTGACAATGGGGTCCAAGCATTATTCCGCTTTTGACCGCACAGATCTGTCCGGTTTTGATCGCACCACGACAGCAGAGTTTACAGCTGGCCGGTCGTCGCTGTTTTTCTCAGGTCGGCAACACACTCAACATGCTGCGTTTGTGGGAACATGTCCAACGGCACGATTTTGTTCAGAGTATAGACCCCGTCGGCGCACAGAATGTTCAAATCGCGGGCCAAAGTGGCCGGGTGACAGGAGACGTAAAGAATTTGCGCGGGCTGCACCTGGCGGAGTTGGGCCAGAGATTCAGGCGGGCATCCCGTGCGCGGCGGATCAATCAGCAGGGTGGTGTCGTTGGCGTCAAACCGCGTGAGCATTTGCGGGAGCAATTCTTCGGCGCGACCGGCGATAAATTCGCCATTCGTTCGGTTGCGGGTTTGGGCGTTGCGACGAGCGGCTTTGATCGCGGCGATATCTACTTCAACTCCGGCGAATTGTTCCACGCAATCGGCCAGTTCCACACTGAAAAAGCCGACGCCGCAATAGGCATCAATCAAAAAACGCGAGCCGCTGTCCTTCAGCCGTTCGCGGACGGTTTCGACCAGTTTGGGCAAAAGGAAAAAATTATTCTAGAAAAAAGAATCGCGCGGCACTTCCCAGCCTTCAGCGGCAACGCGCAAGACGACTTTCAATCCACCTTTGGGCGGAGGGTTGCGCCGGACGCCAAGAATTTGTTCGTTCAACAAGTCCTCGGCAATTTTACATTCTTCCAAATCCACCAGCAGACGGTTGTCGTGGCGGATGAATCCGATGTCCAATTTTTGTTTCGGCTTGTTCCACTGACTGCGGATCATGATGCGATTGCGATAGCCCTAAGGCTTGGGGCAGGGGATGACCGGATCAATCACCGCCCCGGAAAACCCGCCGACCCGCTGAAACAGATCGGTGATCTGTTTGTGTTTGATAAGAAGTTGAGCCGGGTAAGCGATGTGCTGATATTGACAACCGCCACATTCGCCGAAATAACGGCAAAGCGGCGTGGCTCGGTCAGGCGAAGGCTTGATGATGTTCAGTAGCTTGGCGCGGGCAAAACGTTTCTTTACCTCGATCAATTCAACTTCGACGATTTCGCCAAGGACGACGAAAGGGACGAAGACGACAAAATCTGAGATGCGTCCCACGCCTTCGCCACCGAAGGCGATGTCATCAATGGTCACCGTCAGCTTTTGGCCGACACCCAATTCAAGTGTCTCTTCCACTCAAGCAACAGCCGACAAGCGAGCCGACTCGCGTTTGACCGCGAGAGCCGCCTTGGCTTTGGCCACGGTATTGGCCACGGTCAAGCCGTGTTTCTGCCGCAGATAATCCACCGTGGTGGCGTGTTCGATGAACTCGTCGGGCCAGCCAATGCGGGCCACCGGCGTGGTGATCTGTTTTTCGCTGAGCAATTCCATGACCGTCGAGCCGTAGCCGCCGGGCAGGACATGGTCCTCCAGAGTGATGACGACATCGGCCGCCTGGGCAAAAAATTCCGTCGTGCCGAAGTCAATCGGCTTGGTGAAGCGCGGGTTGATCACGGCGCAATCGAAACCTTCCGCTTCCAATTCTTTGGCCGCTTTATGCGCCATGCTGTGCAGATTGCCGAGGCCGAACAGCGCGATTTTTTTGCCGCCGTTCTGGGAAAAGTTTTTGGTCACTTCCGCTTTGCCGATTTCCAAAATCTTCGGCGATTCCTTGATGGCGACACCTTCCGCCGCGCCGCGCGGATAACGCAGGAACGTCGGATGCTTCGTGTGGGTCGCGGTGAACAGCATGTCGGTCAATTCATCCTCATCCTTCGGCGCCATGGCGATGATGCCGGGCACGCAGCGAAGATAGGCAATGTCAAACAAACCATGATGCGTCGGGCCGTCGTTGGCCGAGAGTCCAGCTCGATCCATGCAGAAAATAACGGGCAAATCCTGCAAGGCCACATCGTGGATGATGCAATCGTAGGCGCGTTGCAAAAACGTCGAATAAATCGCGCACACCGGATGGAAACCCATCGTGGCCATGCCGGCGGCGAACAAGACGGCGTGTTCTTCCGCGATGCCGACATCGTAATAACGGCTGGGCATGGCTTTTTCGAGGGCCTTCAAGCCGGTGCCGGTGGGCATGGCGGCGGTGATGCCGACGAGTGAACTGTCTTTTTGACAGAACTTGACCATGGCCGCGCCGAAGACATCCTGGTAAGCCGGAGGGGTACCGGGTTTGGTGGCCGGAGTGGCTCCGGTTTCCGGATCGTAAGGCCCAAGGCCGTGGAATTTTTCCGGTTGATTGATGGCGGCTTCGTAGCCTTTGCCTTTTTTGGTCAGGACATGCAGCACGACCGGGACTTCGCTCTTCTTGGCAAATTCCAAAAAGCTGATCAACAACGGGAGATTATGGCCGTCAATCGGGCCGAGGTAACGGAGACCCATTTCCTCAAAGATCAAACTGCTGCCATGACCCACGCGGCCTTCCGAGCCGGTGCTGGGATTCGAGTGCAGCGAAACTTCATTGACCACCGCCTTGATCGCTTCTTCCACCTTGTGGCCGATGCGCGAGGCGTGATCGCCCTTCGTGCTCTTCATCAATTGCTCCAGTTTTTTCTGGATCTGATTATAGCGCGGGCTGGTGATTAACTTGTTCAGGTAGCCCGAAATCGCGCCGACGTTCTTCGCGATGCTCCATTCATTGTCATTCAAAATCGTGACAAATTTCTTCGTCGTATGCGCGATGTTGTTCAGCGCTTCAAACGAAATGCCGTTGGTCAAGGCGGCGTCACCGAAAATGCAGACGACGTTCTCGTCCGTTTTCTTCTGGTCGCGCGCGGCGCACATGCCGAGCGCGGCGGACAAGGCGGTGCCGGCATGGCCCGCGCCGTAACAATCATGCTCGCTCTCCGTGCGCAGGGTGAAACCATTCAACCCATCCGTCGTGCGCATGGTGTGAAAACGGTTTTTGCGGCCGGTCAGCAACTTATGGACATAGCACTGATGGCTCACGTCCCAGACGAATTTATCGTGGGGTGTGGAAAAAACGGTGTGCAGCGCGATGGTCAATTCCACCACGCCGAGGTTGGGGCCGAGATGCCCGCCGTTTTTGGCCAGCTTCGTGATCAATTCATGGCGGATGTCATCGGCCAAAAAATGCAACTGTTCCATCGTCAATTTCTTGACGTGCGACGGGTGGTCAACCATTTCCAAGTATCTGCTCATAATTTAATCTTCAACCGACATTGGTTTCAGCCCCAAGTCACCGGACTTTTCCAACTGCTGAATCTTCACTTCCGCTTCATTCAAGCGGGTTTGGCACAACTGCGCCAATTTGGCCCCTTCCTCATAACGCGCGAGGAGTGTTTCCAAGGGTAAATCCTGCGACTCCATCGCTTCCACGATGGACTCAAGCTTTTTTAACGCTTCTTCAAAGCGCAATTCGGGCATATTTTCCCCTCCCGTTTCCACGCCTTTAGGTTTCGGCATGGTCGAAGTTAATAGATAACGCCCCCTCCTGTCTAGTAGCATTTTACACCAAAATCTCCGTCCAAACCTTCCACCAGAAGCACTTCCAGCCATTCCCAATTGCAGAACATGATCCCTTTTTGTCTTTTGTGGCCAACGTTTTTCTTCCCCAATCATTTTGCCATTAATTATTTTGCCTTTTCCCGTCCTCGTTCATCCCTGTAATCCGCGGTTAAAAACTCTTCCTCAAACCGCATGCAACACCCCCTGCAAAAACGCCACATTATCACACTGCAAATACCGCATCGTCCCGCCCATCCGCGCGTAACTCTTGCAAAACCGCAGATAATACGCCGGACTGCTCTTCGGCGGTTCCCCCTTGCTCCAATCCCATCCACCCCCATCTTGCAAATCCACCACATAGATATTATGACCCCGCACAATCTTCCGCCCCGCCTGCAACCGTAAATTGTTCACACAACTGATGCTCTTCTCAAACACTTGCGGCCCCATGATCGCCGACCCCACCGACATCACCACCCCGCCGTCCAATTTTTCCACCGACCCGCCAAACCACCGGAAATCAATCTCCGCCGCCCGACCCAGCGCCGCGCCATTGAACATCGGATGATTTGAAATGATATCATAACCGATCCCTGGATGAACTGTCAGCGGCACCCCCGCCTTGAAACATTGCGCCAACACACTCGACCCCTTCCAAGCGTGTTTGACTTCATGCCGGCCCGCCGCCAGTCGATGCACCCGCATCGCCTGCAACAACTCCGCGCGCGCCGGAGCCAATGGATGCGCCGGTTCTCGCTTCAATAAAGCCGTCAACGCCGCCGTCGTTGGCAGCGACACCCCATCCTCCGCCACAAATTTTCCGAGACTCGATCCAAACCCGCGTCCCTCCAACGCCCCCGCGAGCAGCGTCAGATGAATGTAACGTCCTGTTTCGTCCCAAGTGCCGAAAGTCCCTGTCGCCACATTCTTCCGCACACTCTCCGTCGAGCGACCTAAAAACGAAAACTCCCAATCATGGATGATCCCCGCGCCATTCGTCGCCAAATGCGTCACCCAACCCCGCTTCACCAACTCGATCAAAATGGATGCCCCGCCATTCTTGATCAGGTGCGCCCCGTAAATCAGCATCACACTCGCCTTCCTCCGACGCGCCGCCACCAACTCCTTCGCGCAAAGCCGGATCAACTTTCGATTCTGAGAGTCAACCAGCGGAGCAGGGGAATCCAGTGCGACCAAAACATCTTCCAAACAGGATTCACTTTCCCGCTGTGCCAGGGGAAAAACCTTTACCTTCTTCAGATTAAGCGGGCCAACTTTCACCGTATCAACTCAACATGCCAGACCCCCCAAGCCCAAGTCAATTCCAGTAGTGGCGCATTTGCTGAATGGTGGGGCGAGTCGTACCCGCGAGCCGGGGCTGTTCCCATCCGTGCCGATCCGGGTAATCTGCGGTTAAAACTTTCACCGCAGCCCAGAGTCAAAAACAATTGCTCGCCAGTGAAAATCCTTTCCGGTAAAAATTAAGCGCAATAAAAAAAATATGGCAACAAATATAAATGACACCAATATGGTCGAGATTGTGAAGGCAACTTCTCAGGTTGTCCAAACGACGGAGACTGATGTCCAACACCTGATG
Source organism: uncultured Verrucomicrobiales bacterium (assembly GCA_903927905.1). GTDB lineage: Bacteria > Verrucomicrobiota > Verrucomicrobiia > Limisphaerales > Palsa-1400 > CAIYOY01. The sequence goes on from CAIYOY010000370.1 coordinate 5,191, forward strand.
GAAAACATCAGGCATTTTTTAATCGACAATTCCGCCCGGATTTCTGCCGCCATCTTTTTGGTGGTCGGCGTCTTTGTGGGAAAATGGGTGGGGAACGCCATCTCCCGCACTTTGGAAAAGAAAGGCTTTGAGCCGCCCATCCGCATGTTGATGGTCCGGGTTTCGCGCGCGCTCATTTTCGGCATGGCGCTGATGGTGGCCTTGCAGACACTGGGCTATAATTTGATCGCGTTGATCACCGGTTTGGGCGTTGCTGGTGTCGGTATCGGTTTCGCCTTGCAAGGTGTGTTGGGGAATATTTTTGCCGGTTTGACCATCATTTTCACCAAGCCGTTTCGGGTGGGTGAATATATTGGGATTGTGGGCGTGGAAGGCGTGGTTTCGCAGATCGAATTGATCTCCACAACGCTGCTGCATAGCGATGCCTCGCGCGTGGTCATTCCCAATCACAAGATCATGGGTGAAATCCTCCACAACTATGGCAGCATCCGCCAAGTGGATCTCAGCATCGGCGTCGGTTATACGTCGGACCTAAACATGGTTCGGGCGGTCGTGACCGAAGTGCTCCAGAATAATCCGAAAGTTTTGAAGGAACCATCACCGGTTATCGCCGTCGGCGCTTTTAACGATTCTTCGATCACCATTGCCATCAAGCCGTGGGTGAAACTCGCGGATTTTGGCGCAGTGCAAACGGAGTTAAACCAAAAAATTATCGAGAAATTCCGCGTGGCCCAGATTGAAGTCCCCTTCCCGCAACGCGAAGTGCGTATATTGAATCCCGGACCGACGGGGAGCGTCTGATTCGTAGCCTATGAACTTACCCGAGAGCGATCGCCGAAGTTTTCTCAAGACCATGGCCGTGACCAGCGCGGGAATTGCCCTTGCGGGCGGCGCGTTGGCGGACGATGCTACCGCCATGAAAAAGACCCGGCTCGGCTTTGATAATTTTTCCGTGCGCGCCCTGAAATGGAACGCATCGCAACTGATTGATTACGCCGCCAGTTTGAAACTGGACTCTCTTTTCCTGACCGACCTCGATGTCTATACCAGCTTCGATGAAAGTTATCTCAAGGATTTGAAGCAGAAAGCCGAGGACAACGGCCTGATTCTTTACGCCGGTTCCTGGAGTATTTGCCCGACGTCGAAACATTTTAAACCCAAGTGGGGCACCGCCGAGGAGCATCTCGCCCTCGGCATCCGTGTGGCCAAGGCTCTTGGTTCGCCCGCGTTCCGTTGCATCCTCGGCATGGGCAACGACCGTGAAACACCCGGCGGCATCGAAGCGCGCATGGAAGATACGGTCAAAGTTTGCAAAAGCGCGCGCAGTCAAGCGTTGGACGCAGGCGTGAAGATCGCCATTGAAAACCACGCGGGCGATATGCAGGCGTGGGAAATCGCCAGTTTGTGCGATGCGGCTGGAAAAGATTACGTCGGTGTGACCTTGGATTTGGGCAACGCCACCTGGACGATGGAAGACCCGATGGAAAGTTTGGAAACACTGGCTCCATACGTTGCCGCGACTGCTTGGCGGGATTCGATGGTTTGGGAATCACCGAACGGCGCGACCATCCAATGGACGGCGATGGGCGAGGGGATCGTGGATTACAAGGCCTTCGCCAAGCGCTTCGCCGAATTGTGTCCGAATATCCCGGTGAACGTTGAAATCATTTCCGGCTTCCCGCGCGAAGTGCCATTTTTGAAAAAAGATTTCTGGAAAGTCTGGCCCAAAGCCCGCGCCAAAGATTTCGCCGGATTTCTGGCGCTCGCCAAAAAAGGCCACGCTATTGCCCCGCATGATCCCAACGGCCCAGATTTCCAGAAGTCAGAACTGGAACGGAGCCTCAAATATTGCAAAGAAGTTTTGGGCCTGGGCTTGAAGGCGTAGTTTATGGGAAGGCGGATCGTTCCTTGAATTTGTCTGCAGGCAGGATGTGGTCCATCCAGTAATCCTCAAATTTTTTGGAAAAAAGAATCACCCCTGATTCGTTGCGGGTGACCTGAGTGGTGACATCCATCGCCAATACCGTCCAGGTTTCGTCACTGGTGATCCGTCCGTGCAGAAGATAAATATGGTTCGGCTGGGTCTCCAGTGGGATGCGCGCGTAACCTTTGCTTCGTTTGCGTTCTATTCCATCCCTCGTCGGAATCCATTTGGCGTACATCAGCCCAAAAACATGTTTCCCCGGTAAGACCGCTGCCGTGCCGGCATAGCAGGTTTTTCCATCCACTTCGCGAAGCCAAAGAGCGCCGTCGTGTCCTTCGGGATTCCCCGGTTCCGGTTCGCGGATGGAAATGAGGGAAAGCGCCTCGCGCGGCTGGGACGGGCCGGGATAAAGGCGGACCACCTTCGGCTGCTGCGACTCACAGCCACAGAGAACAAGCAAAGTCAAAACGACGAGACAGAAAGTTTTGCTGTTCAATAAATGTCGAATCGGTGCGGGCATCAGGAGTAGGTAACCATTGTGGTCGGGACAGTCAATCACGATGAAGCGGCCCTACGCCTTTTCGATTTCCGCCCACAACGGTTCCAGATCATGATCGGACAGAGCCATTTGCTTGATCTGTTTTTTCCCGCCGAGAGCGAACGCCTGTCCGAGCCACTCGCGCGCTTGTGGTAATTGGCCCAGTTGACTTTCGTAACAGGCCAGATTGTAAACGATGATCGCTTCCTGTGGAAAAGCTTGATGCGCCTTTACCAGAATTTCCCGGGCGGCCGCAATCCCTCCCTCCGGTTGGCGGCGAGTCGCGTATGCCAAAGAAATCCAGCTTTGCGGTTCGTCGGGTCGCAGGTCGGTCATGGTCCGCGCGGTCTTGGCGGCCAACTCCCAGTTTTTCACCCGGGCATGAATCTCGTAACTGACCGCCAAAACAGCCGGATGCGTCTGCTGTGCAGAAGAAATTTTCACCAGCTCGTCATAAGCTTCATCACAATTCCCCAAGCCTAACCAGCCGATGGCGGCTGATAAGTAGTGCCGGTCCGGCATTTCCAAATCTTTGTTCATTCTGCGATAACCCATGGTGGCAGAAGTCTCGGATCACGAAAAGATTCTTTCCCAGAATTTTCTTCCCCCGCAATTCGTCTGTTGTTTAATGTGTGGCATTCAAATGACCCGTTTATGAGAAAAATCGTCCTGTTCATGGCTTGGTGTCTGGTGGCGTGGCCGTCTTTGGCGGAAACTCCGCTGCGCGTATTCATCCGCGCCGGAGAAAAAACTCACGGCTCCGGCCAGCACGATCATCCCCAATTTCTCAAGGACTGGACCAAACTCCTCAACGAGCGCGGAGCCAAAGCCGATGGCGCGATGAATTTTCCCACGCCGGAACAATTGGCAGCCTCCGATGTCCTGGTCATCTTCGCCGCCGAAGGCGCCACCATCACACCGGAACAACGGCCCGGCCTGGAAAAATTTCTCCAGCGCGGTGGCGGGTTGGTGGTTTTGCATGACGGCATTTGCGGGAATGATCCGCAATGGTTCAAGACCATCGCTGGCGGTTCGTGGGAGGATGGTCATTCCAAATTCTTCGAGGGCGATCTGGCATTTTATTATCAGGACAGCGACAGTCCGATCACCAAAGGCGTTTCCAATTTTGATTTTGAAGACGAAATGTATTGGGACCTGCACTTGATGCCGGGAGCTCACATTCTCGCCGCCACCTATCAACCGGATAAGCGCAACACCCAAAACGGGCGCGTCCTGCCTTCCGTCTATGACATCGTCCCGCAGATGTGGACTTACGAAAAAGACAATTATCGCGCCTTCGTCTCCATTCCCGGTCATAATTACAAAACCTTCAACCTGCCGCATTTTCGCGCGGTGTTGTTGCGCGGGATCGCCTGGGCTGGAAAACGCGAGGTGGATTCGCTGGTAAGCAAAGAGGAACTCGCCAGTTTGCGTTATCCCGAAGGCGGCCCCACACCGCCGGAAAAATCCGGCGCGCTGATCAAGACGCGTCCGGAATTTGATCTTAATCTGGTCGCGGCGGAACCGTTGATCAGCAAACCTATTTCACTTGACTGGGATGGGCAAGGGCGGATGTGGGTGGCGGAGACCATCGAGTATCCGATTCATACCAACCAAAATGTGCCGCCGCATGACCGCATTTCCATCCTCGAAGACACCAATGGCGACGGCGTCATGGACAAGAAAACCGCCTTCTACAACGACCTGAATCTGGTCACCAGCATGGTGCTCTATAAGGACGGCGTCATTGTCGCCCAGGCGCCGGATATTTATTGGCTGCGCGATACGGACGGTGACGGCAAGGCGGACAAAAAGGAATTGCTCTACACTGGCTTTGGCGTGCGCGATACCCATGCCGTCATCAACAATATGCGCTGGGGATTGGACGGCTGGATCTATGCCACCATCGGTTACAGCGGTGGCGATGTAAAATCGGGTGACGGCAAAATGGCTTTCGGCCAGATGAACGCGGGGGTGATCCGCTTCAAGCCGGACGGCACCGGCATGGAGCAATACTGTTCCAAACCGAGCAACACCTGGGGCTTGGATCTCGGCTGGGACGGCGAAGTCTTTTTCAGCCAGGCCAACGGCAATCATATTGATCACGTGGTCATGCCGGAATCCGTTTTGGCCCGGGGCAAAGTCGGCGATGCCACCAGTTTCAAAGTCATCGAAGATCACGACCGGACTTTTCCCATTCGCGATTATCTGAAGCAGGCTTACGTGCAGATAGATTTCGTCGGCGGATTTACGGCGGCGGCGGGCTGCTGCATTTACAACGGCGGCGCGTGGCCGGAGAAATATAATTACACGCATTATGTCGCGGAACCGACTGTCAATCTGGTCCATCAGGATTTCATCAAGCCGGACGGTGTCACCTACATTGCCAGCAAAGATCGCGAGGAAGAATTCATCGCTGCCACCGACCTCTGGTTTCGCCCGGTGCATCAGCGGATCGGTCCGGACGGCGCGTTATATATCTTGGATTTCTACAATCAAGCAGCCGTTCACAACGACACGCGCGGCCCAAAACACGGCCCGAACAACGCGGCCGTTCGTCCGGATCGCGATCATTATTTCGGCCGCATCTGGCGGGTGCAGCACAAGGAGGCCAAAAAATTCGACATCCCAAAAATGGACAAGAATCATCCGGCCGAATTGGTCAAAGCCCTCGAACATCCCAATGAATGGGTGCGGATGACCGCGCACCGTCTGCTCGTCGAAAATCCCAACCCTGATATTTTGCCCGATCTGGCCAAGTTGCTGCTCTCGGATAAAGCCCCCGAAGCCCGCCTGCACGCCTTGTGGATCTTGGCGGCGAATCGGGCTGTAAAACCAAATTTGATTTCCGCCGCATTGCAAGACTCCTCGTCCGCCATTCGTAAAAACGCGTTGCGCATCGTTTCTGAAACCGTCCAGCCCGGCTCGATCCCTCCCCGAACCCTGCCTTACATTCAAGCCTGTCTGAACGAATCTGAACCGCGTGTGCGTTTGGCTGCGCTGATTGCCCTGGGTTATTTTCCCCTGGAAGGGCCGCAGGTCGAAGCGGTGTTGCGTAGCTGGCCGGTTTTGACCGATGTCTGGTCAAAATCCGCTGCCATCGGTTTGACCTCCAGAAGTCCGTTTGTCTTCGTGGATAGTATGCTGAACTCGGGCAAACCTGAACTCGCTGGCTTCGCCGCTGAACTCGCCAAACAAATTGCCAACCAACAAAGCGCCGATTCTGCGAGGAAAATCGTGCTCACGGTCGCCGCCAAGCCCGTTTCGGCGGATGCGCTCAAAGCCATCTTCCTGCAAAGTTTCGCGAAAAATTTGAAATCCGATATCAAGCCGGCGTGGACCGCAGAAATCCAAACGGCCTTTAAAACTCTTTTGAACTCGGACAATAACGATCTCGTGGCTGCAGCCATGACGCTGGCCGGGCGATGGGACTCGGCGGGAACTTTATCCGGGCAAATGAAAGGCCCGATGGAAAAACTTTTGAACGGGTTGAACGACACGAAGCAAAGCGATGATCAGCGCGCGCGGGCGGGCGAGGTGCTGTTGAGTTTGCGCAGTCTGGATGCCGGCATTCTTCCGGCGGTGGGCAAAGTTTTGAATTCCGGCAGCTCCGTGGCGTTGCAAAAACAACTGATTCAATCCCTGGGCGAAACCGGCGATGCGGCCATTGGGCCAATTTTATTGACTGCCTACGGCGTGGCCAATCCCGAGATTCAGGGATTAATTTTTGCCCAACTGATCAAACGCGCTGATTCCTCCATGGCTTTGCTGGCGGCGGTGGAAAATAAATCGGTCAAAGGCGACACCCTCAGTCCCGATGCGGTTCATCGTTTGCGGACGCACTCTGACCCGGCGGTGGCCAAGCGGGCCAATGCGGTTTTCGACGCGTCGCGCGGGCCGGAAATCAAGGAAAAGGATGTGATCATCGCGAAGCTTGCGCCGGAAGTCGTGCAAAAAGGTGATGCCACAGTGGGGAAGGCATTGTTCACCAAAAATTGCGCGGTGTGCCATACCTTCAAGGGCGAGGGCAAACAGACCGGCCCCGACCTGACCGGCATAGGCGCGCATGGTCCGGCGGAATTGCTCGTGCATGTGGTGGACCCGAACCGCGTGGTGGAACCAAATTTTGTCGCGATCAGTATCGAAACGACCGATGGCGAAAGTGTGGATGGCGTCATCGCCAGCGAAAACGCTCAGAGCGTCGTTCTGCGCAACGCTTCGGGGCAATATGAAATTCCCCGCTCGAAAATCACCCGACAACGGAACACTGGCCGCTCCTTGATGCCGGAAGGATTTGAAGCGCTCGGTGCGCCGGCTTTGCGCGATATTTTTGCCTACATGTGCGCGGATGAGATGAAATACCGGATTTTGGATCTGTCGAAAGTTTGCACAGCGGATGGTTCCAAGGGCCGTTACCTTGATCCATTGCCGTTTAAAAAATATGGCATCATCAAGTATGAGGATATTCCCTTTGAGATCATTCCGCCGAATCGCACGACCACCGGTCGCAATTACGTCATCCTCAAGGGCCATTTCCCGGCAGTCCAAGATTTGCCGCATCAGGTGGAGTTGGACAACCTCGACCTAGGCGCGAGTAAATTACATTTCCTCGCCGCCGCCGCGTGGGGTTGGCCGTGGAACGGCGAGGGCGCTTCCGAGGGAATGCCTGTGGCCAAAGTCATCCTGCAATTCCGCGACGGAGCCACCCAGGAAATCACCTTGCGCAACGGCCTGGAGATCGCCGACTACAACGGTCATCACGACGTCCCGGAATCCGTGCGCGTGCCGAACCTGATTGATCGCAATCTCCAATTCCGCTGGTTCAGCAAAACCGTCACGCACAAAGGCGCCATCCAAAAAATCACCCTGCAAAGTCTCGACACCGTGGTCGCACCGGCTTTCATCGCGATCACCGCTGAATTGGGCGAAGGCGAACCGCCGAAGCCGATCGAATTTCCGACGGAACATCCGCACGTCCTGATTTTTGGCGGCGGCAGCTCACATGATTTCACCAAGTGGTTCAACCAGGACGATTCCGGCATCTTGCAGGAATCGGGCCACATTCCCCCGCGCTATACGGAAGACCTGGACCTCGTTGCGCCCGCCTTGAAAAATGCCGATGTGCTTTATCTTTGTTCCAACAAACCAATGACCGACCCCGCGTTGCGCCAAGGCATCTTCGACTTTGCCAACGAAGGCAAAGGACTGCTGCTGGTCCATCCTGCGCTCTGGTACAATTGGAACAATTGGCCCGAATACAATCGCGTCTTGGTTGGCGGCGGCGCGCATTCACATGACAAATACGGCGAATTTGAAGTGACCGTCACTCAACCCAACCACCCGATCATGGCCGGAGTAGCCCCGACCTTCAAAACCAGCGATGAGCTTTACCACGTGGAAATTGATCCCAAGGGAACGCCCATTGAAGTCCTGGCCGTTGGCAAAAACGCCGCCGGAAAAGAATACCCAGTGATCTGGATCACCAAACATCCTACCGCTAAAATCGTCTGCATCACGCTGGGTCACGACGGCGCGACGCACGATAACGCGCCATATCGGAAATTATTGCAGAACGCGGCGGCTTGGGCGGCGGGGAAATAGAGGGGGATGCTAAAGATTAATGCCGGCTGATGAAGGCAAAATTAGAGCGCAAAATCATGGCAAAAAGGATCTCCGGAGCTCAATAGTTCACATCGGCTGTTACCATTCGTTTTCAATTGTTCACGTGGTTCGCGGTTAAACATTTCATCTCTGACTTGAAAGCAAATTCAATCCAGCGCAGACTCCCGTTTTGTTAAATGACCTGGCTCAAGAACATTTTCAGTTTTCTGTCCGTTTTGCTCGTCGCCGGGCAAATTCAAGCCACGGAACTTCTTCCTCCCGGTAATCGCGCCTTGCCCCTCGGCGTTCACGCGTTTGTTGGCGGCAAAGTCATCGTCAAACCTGGTGAAATTATTGATGGTGCCGTCATCGTCATTCGCGATGGCTTGATCGAAAAAGTCGGCAAAGAAGACGTCGCCATTCCGCCGGAGGCCCGCATATGGGACATGAAAGGCCTGACCATTTACTCTGGGTTTATTGATCCGTATCTCTCCTTCAATTCCATCGGTGCCACCGAAGCCCCGGCCAAAAAAAGCCGCGACCTCACCGCTGGAAAATTCTTTGGCGTCCCCGCTGGCGACCGCGACCCCGGCAATCCCGGACCCGGTTCCGAACTTTCCGCCATCACACCCGAACGTCGCATGGCCAAAACCTTCGCGCCTGACCCCAAGAATTTGGAGAAGCTGCGCGAGATCGGTTTCACCGTCGCCAATGTCGTCCCGGAGAAAGGCATCATGCGCGGCAGCAGCGCGTTGGTCGCGTTGTCCGAGGTGGATCCGAATCGGGCGATCATTCGCGCGGATGTTTTTCAGCACGTCGAATTGGAAGGCAGCAGTCGCATGGAAGATATTTATCCCGACTCGCTCATGGGTGCGATCGCCGCCGTGCGCCAAACTTTCTTCGATGCCCGGCATTACGCCGCTGAACATGATGCGTACGAGAAAAATCCCGAAGGCAAACGGCCAGCATTTAATCCCGCCGCCGAAGCTCTGGCCCCCGCCATTCACAAAAAAATGCGCGTCGTCTTCGAGCCAAACAGCGCGTTGTTGGTGGATCGCGCCACGCGCATCGCCCGCGAAATCGGTCTCGATTTTTGCATCCTTTCCAGCGGCGAAGAATGGCGTCGTCCTGATCTCGCCAAAGCCGCCGGAGTTCCGTTCATTGTGCCGCTTGATTTTCCCGAGATGCCGAAGCTCCCGGAGAAAGATGATTGGGCCGGTATTTCCCTGGACCAACTTCGTGCCTGGGATTGGGCTCCGGAAAACGCCGCGCTCTTGCGCAAGCAAAATCTGGAAATCGCCCTGACCACCTTCGGCCTCGAAGACAAAAAGAATTTCCGCAAGAACCTTCGCGCCGCCATTGATCGCGGGCTTTCGGAGGATGATGCGCTGGCGGCGCTGACCACGGTTCCCGCCAAACTTTGCGGCGTGGAAAAACAACTCGGCACCATCGCAGCCGGTAAATTCGCCAACTTCACCGTCGTGTCGGGCAAGGGCTATTTCGACTTGGAAGCCAAAGTAAAAGCGGTGTGGATTGACGGGGTCTTTTACCGCACCGATTCCGAAGAACCAAAAAACGAAGAAGCGAAAAAATCCGACGACGAGAAGAAGAAAGACGAAGCCGCCAAGGCGGAGAAAGAAAAGAAGACGGCAGCGGAACGCGAAGCGGCACGGAAAAGAATCGCGAGGTCGCCCATGGCCGGTCGCGGCCCGATCACCAATCCGGTGGCGGTGTTGATCCGTGACACGACGGTTTGGACGTGCGGTCCGGCGGGACGGTTGGAGCACGCGGAGATTTTGATTCGTGATGGGAAAATTAAATCCATCTCGACGAACCAGACGGCGGAAGCGGCTTTGCCTAAGGACGCTTTTGTCATCAACGCGAAAGGCAAGGAAATCACACCCGGCCTGATTGATTGCCACAATCACAGTTATATATTAGGCGATGTCAACGAAGGCGGTTTGCCCTCCACCGCGATGGTGCGCATCGGCGACGTGATCAATTCCGAGAGCGCAAACATTTACGAACAACTTGCGGGCGGCTTGACGGCGGCCAACGTCCTTCACGGTTCGGCCAATCCCATCGGCGGACAGAATTGCGTCATCAAATTGCGCGATGGCGCGACGCCGGAGGGGATGAAATTCACCAACGCCCCCGAAGGCATCAAATTCGCCCTCGGCGAAAACGTGAAACAATCCAACTGGGGTGACAAATACAAAACCCGTTTTCCGCAAACCCGCATGGGTGTGCAAACCTTTATCGCCAACCGTTTCACCGCTGCGCTGCAATATTTGAAGGAATGGGACGATTACAAAAAGAACGGCAAAAAACATTCCGTCGCCCCCGCGCGTGATCTCGAATTGGAAGCCATCGGCGAAATCATCCAGGGCAAACGTCTTATCCATTGTCATTCCTACCGTCAGGACGAAATCCTGATGACCCTCCGCCTCATGCAAAGTTTCGGTGTGCAAATGGCCACCTTCCAGCACGTCCTCGAAGGCTACAAAATTGCCGACGAACTTGCGCAGGCGAAAGTCGGAGCCTCCACCTTCGCCGATTGGTGGGCCTACAAATTCGAGGTCTATGACGCCATTCCCTACAACGGCAGCCTGATGCGCGAACGCGGCGTCACCGTCTCCTTCAACTCCGATTCCGCGGACCTTGCGCGCCATCTGAATTTCGAAGCCGCCAAAGCCGTGAAATTCGGCGGCACCACAGAAGAGGAAGCGCTGAAATTCGTCACCCTCAATCCGGCCAAACAATTGCACATAGACAAATACGTCGGCTCCCTCGAACCCGGCAAGGACGCCGACTTCGTCATCTGGTCCAAAGACCCGCTCGACTCTTCTTCCCTGTGCCTCGAAACTTGGATCGAAGGCAAAAAATATTTTGACCGCAGCCTAAATGCCGCGCGCGTCACCGCCCTGGAAAAAGAACGCCGCGCTCTGACTGAAAAAGCCGATAAAGCCGCCAAGTCCGACAAATCCCCCGGCAAAGAAGACATCGCCGCCAAAAAGAAATTTTTCAAAATCTCCCTCGAACACCAATACGATTTCCGAGACCGCCACTGCGAAAGGGAGGATAATTAAGATGAAGCCGATTCCTTCCATCTCAAATCGTAGCAGCCGATGTGAATCGGCTCTAACGGGTTTACGATCGAGTGAGAGCCGATTCACATCCGCTGCTACGAGATGGTTGATCGTACTTTTAGCGTTGGTCGTGCAATCGTCCGATGCTGAGACCATTTTGCTTAAAGATGCGATTGTGCATACAATTTCCGGCCCAACTCTCAGCCCCGGCAACGTCCTGATCGAAAACGGCAAAATCACCCAGGTCACAACCAACAACGACTTCACCGCCGACAAAGTTGTCAGCCTCGAAGGACTCCACCTCTACCCCGGCCTTATCGCCCTGAACACCTCGCTTGGCCTGAACGAAATCGGAGGCGTCCGTGCGACGCGCGACATTGACGAAGTCGGCGAATTTGATCCCGACGTTCGTTCATGGGTGGCCGTTAATCCCGATTCCGAGTTGCTGCCGGTGGCTCGCGCCAATGGCGTCACGCACATCGAACCGACGCCGCAAGGCGGCGTGATCGCCGGGCAATCGGGGTTGGTTGTATTGGATGGCTGGACGACGGAACAGATGGCGTGGAAAAAACCGGTGGCGCTGCATGTCTATTGGCCGAATATGGATTTGGACACGACGCCCAAGGAAAAATTCAAGGACAAGGCCAAGTGGAAATCGCTGGAAGATCAGGCGAAAGAACGGCAGAAAAAATTGAAGGAGTTGGATGATTATTTTGCCGATGCGGCGGCCTATGCCAGCGCCCGCAAGGCTTCGACGAATGACACTGCTTTGAATCCATCATGGGAGGCCATGATCCCGTATGTGCGCGGAGAACTGCCGATCATGATTCACGCGGATGAATTTCGCGCGATCAAAGCGGCGTTGAAATGGGCCGATGGAAAAAATTACAAAATCATCCTGGCTGGCGCCCGCGATGCCTGGATGGAATCTATCCCCGGCCTTTTGAAGTCCAACAACATTCCCGTCATTTACGATAATGTTTACACTCAGCCCTCACGTGACACGGAGTCCTACGACTCGCATTTCCGTGCCCCGGAAATTTTACGCAAAGGCGGTGTCAAAGTGGCGTTCAGTGTAGGTAATTCCACTTCTGATTCCGCGCTGATCAAAAACCTTCCCTACACCGCCGCCCAAGCCGTGCCTTTTGGCTTATCTGCCGAGGAAGCCGTCAAAGGAATCACGCTTTACCCCGCACAAATCCTGGGAGTCGCCGACCGAATTGGTTCCATTGAACCGGGCAAAGACGCAACTTTGTTCGCCTCTGACGGAGAAATATTAGACATCCGCGTCAACGTCCGCCACGTCTGGATCGCAGGTAAAGAGCTGTCCATCACCAGCCGCCATACCCGGCTTTACGAGAAATACCGCGCCCGGCCAAAGCCTTAACGCGATCAATTCCGACTTTATCTCGAGGGATTAAGTCACTCAGCGAGGGTTGCGACCAAGGGCGCTACCCTCAATCATCGAAACGTTTTTTTACAAACATTCGATTGTCAGGAAGCGTCTTTCTTGTAACAAGGATCTTCAACTTACCTCCGGCCAAACACTTACCTCCGGCCAAACATCTGCACTTCCACGGTTGCCACCCCGTTTGTCCCCGGCTTGACTGTCACCAGCGGATACTTCACCGGCTCGGGATCGGCCAGCTTGATTTTGCCCGAAGCCACGGTGATGATCGGGGTATAACCCTCAGGATTGTATTGGGTGATTTCACCTTCCACCACCCGCAGTTTGGTGCGTGCATCCCATTGTATTTCGTTTTTATCCCGGGTCGGTTTGCCTTGGCAGGACCACTGCCACTCGCTGGCGACTCGCCGGGAAATCCGCAACGTTCGTTCCGGACGATTCAACTCCAGGGTCAAACGATTCGTTTCTTCGCCGGATTCCAATTTGGCCAGAGTGCCGTCATCGTCAATTTTTTGAACATGATTCCCTTTGGCCGGTTCCGGATGCAATCCCTGTTCCATCAGCACGACCTGACCGCCGGCATTGACGACCAGTTCCCCCTTGCCGACCCCGGCGACAATATCGCCGGATTGCCAGGACGAACGAACATAAGCTTCATCCACCGAGGGAAACAGAAACGACAATCTGGCCTCGTTGCCCCGGGCGCGCAGGCTGGGATTATTCCAGACGTAAGCGTATCCTCCCAACGCAAAGAGCATCTGATAACCGTTGGCCGTGACGTAATGTGTCTTCTCCAATTGCCCCATCGAATGGTCCCACCAGCCGACCTGTTGACAAACTGCGCGACCATATTCCTGGGCCAGGTAAACCATCACCGGAGCATAGTAATTCAATTGCGCGAACGACGGTTGCAGCACCACGCTCGAACTGTTTTGATCCAACCCCGGGTTCTTTTCACAGGCGATTCCGGCCAGCGCCAGATCGCAGTTCATAAAATCTCCATACTTCAGGAACAGATCCTTTTCCGTCACATGGCGCAGGGCCGCCATGAAAAAAATCCGGTATTGCATGGTCGAAGCCCAATAGCTTCCGCCTTCCAGGGCTGCGCCGTCTTTTTCCAGACCCAAAGGCAGAAGATGATCCTCGAATTTTGTGATCGTTGCTTTCAGCCAATCCTGCGCTTCCGGGATTTCTCCCAAAAATGTCAACGCCACCACTCCCAGTGAACCCCATTCCACCACGGCATAATGCCCATGAAACTCCGGCTTGGTCGCGGCCTCGGTCTGATACCAATCGGCGAAGTACTGGGTGGTGACTTTCTGGACTAAATCGCGAATTTCCTGCCGCTCTCCCCGGCTCAAACGGTCATAGGTCAAATCGTAACCGACCGCAATGGTTCGGAGTAAGCGCGCGATATTATAAGCTTTGCCGCTTTCAGTTGGTCCGTCCGCTTCCCGCATCCATTCGTGGCACAAGCCCAAGACCCAGAGTCGGGCGTTCGTGCCGTAAGTTTCATCACCGCTTAAAGCATAAGCGAAGGAAAGATGTTCCGTGATGGCCAGGTCTCCTGCGAGGGCATAAAAGCGGTCGTAAAGATTTTCCGATTTTGGATCCGGGTGGATGACCCCGACCCACCGGGCGCGATGTTCCTTGGCGACACACCAATCAGCCGATTCCGCGATGTTTTTCCAAATGATGCTTGATGACCCGCCGTTGCGCCGACCCCGCAGCTTCTCCTGTTCAGCCGCGTTGAAATAAAGCCGCGGATGCGCGTAAGTGGCCGCACCCGGCGCCACGCCGAAGGCCGACGGGAAAACCGACCACATCACCGCAAGCAACAATAGACAATTTAAGCGGCGTAACATCTTCAATCTTACCATACGCCTAAACCGTCTTTTGCGCCAGACTTTCCAAACGGTTGACTATTTCAACCACCGTGCGACATCCATGGCGGAGTAGGTGATGATGATGTCCGCGCCCGCACGGCGCATGGAGAGGAGGGCTTCAAGGGTGGCGCCGCGTTCGTCCAGCCAGCCCTTTTCGGCGGCGGCTTTGATCATGGAAAATTCTCCGCTGACCGCGTAGGCGGCGGTGGGGTAGCCGAATTCGGTTTTCACCCGGTGCAAAATATCGAGATAAGCGAGCGCGGGTTTGACCATCACCATGTCTGCGCCCTCGGCAATGTCCATGGCGACTTCGCGCATCGCTTCGTTGGTGTTGGCGCCGTCCATTTGATAGCTGCGACGATCACCGAACTTCGGCGCGGATTCCGCCGCTTCACGGAAAGGCCCGTAAAAGGCCGAGGCAAACTTCGCTGCATAGGAAAGTATCGGTGTGTCCTCCAAACCATTTTTGTCCAACTCCGCGCGAATGGCGGCGACGCGCCCGTCCATCATGTCGCTGGGCGCCACGATGTCGGCACCGGCTTCGGCATGGCTCCGGGCCGTGCGGGCCAGCAGGGGCAGGCTGGCGTCATTTAGAATGTGACGCTCTTCATGCACGATGCCGCAATGGCCGTGGCTCATATATTCGCACAGACAGACGTCGGTGATTACCAGCAATTCGGGCAGTTCCTTTTTTAACAGCCGAACGATTTGCTGGACGATGCCGTTTTTGTGATAAGCACCTGAGGCTTTTTTATCTTTATGATCGGGAATGCCGAAGATCAGCACGGCAGGGATGCCCAATTTAAAAGCCTTGGTTGCTTCGATGAGCGCTTCATCCGGGGACAACTGGAAAACTCCGGGCATGGAACCAATCGGGTCGCGGCGGCGCTTTCCGCTGCGGACAAAGAGCGGCAAGACCAAGTTGCCGGCGCTGAGCTCGGTTTCGCGCACGAGGCGACGCAGGGCAGGGGACTGCCGAAGCCGACGAGGACGATAATTTGGAAACTGGCCAACCGCGCGAAAACTCATGCTTGGAGAATAATGGAAGACCGGTGTTCCGGCAATGCCGGATTAAGATGGGTAGTGGTACAGTTTGGTAAAAGGTGGGGCGAGTCGTACTCGCGAGCCGGGGTGGTTTATGGGGTAAACTAATCGCATTTTGCCAAACTGAACCATTACCTTAAGATTTGCTTGCTCCCACCACGGCTATTTCCGGCGGAGCGCCCGTGCTGCCACGCACGATGATTTCCGCCGACAAGCGCAATGGCTCCGGTTGCTCGCCCTTGAGCAATTGTTGCATCGAACCCATCGCTGCCGCGCCCAGACGCATTTTCGGCTGCCGCACCGTAGTCAGCGGCACGCGATAATGTTCGCTCATCAGGATGTTGCCGTAGCCCGCGATGGAAAGGTCTTTGGGAATCTTGATGCCTTGGTTCAAAAAAATGTTCGCCGCGCCGATCGCCACCAGATCGCTGACTGCTTGCACGGCGGTGATTTCCACGCCTTCGTGCATCAATTGCAAGGCCGCTTTTTCCCCTTCTTCAATGGTCGTGCCCGCCGTGAAAATCAACCGGTCATCGGCTTCAATGTTGGATTCGCGCAAGGCCCGTCGATAACCCTCCAGCCGTTCCTGCGCCCAGGGCGAACTGATCGGGCCGCAGAGGAAGGCGATTTTTTTATGGCCCAATTCCAGCAAATGCTTTGTCAATAGAAAACTGCTTTGCAGATCGTCCGCTTCCACATTGATGAACTGAGAGCAGAAAGGCGCGCGTTGTCCGAGAATGATGGTGGGGGTGCGGCGTTGAGCCAACTCCTGATAAATCGGTGCCGACGGCCCCAGCCGATAGACCGGGAAAATAAACATCCCATCCACGCGCCTCGAAAGCAGCCGGCGGATGCACGCCTCCTCCCGTTCCACTTGATTCAACGTGTGCGCCAAAATCAAATCGTAACCCAGTTCATGCGCCCGCTCCTCAATGGCCGAAACGGTCCGGGCAAAGATGGGATTGGTCACGGTGGAAAGAACCAGGCCCAATAATCGGGTGGTGCGATTGCGCAACCCCTGGGCCATCGAGTCCGGCACATAACCCATCTGTTGGGCGAGCCCTTTGATGCGGACCTTGGTCGCAGCGGAAATGTCCGGCGCATCGCGCAGGGCTTTGGACACGGTCATGACGGAGAGACCGGCGTGATGGGCGATGTCTTTTAAGCGTACCATGGTTGTCTTGACGACCAAATCATTGAGTTGATTTAAGCAGGAAAGGGGGTGGGACACCAATGATAAAATGGAAAGGGTTCGGCTGTGTTCGTAGCGCCGATTGTTAATCGGCTGTATCGCCGACTGGTAGTCGGCAAGGCGTGGAACGATTTTTGCGTGGCGAATGTCTAGCGGATTGCCAATCCGCGGTACAGCCGACTGCCAGTCGGCGCTACACCGAAGAGCCGCTCCAGTGCAGCTTATGCCGGATGGTTTCGAAGAAGGAGCTGCCGCCGAGTTGCATCAGGTTGGCGATGCGGCGGCTGCGGCGGATGGTAAGAATATCTCCGGCCGAGAGACTGGCGAGCACTTGCCCGTCGGCGGCGGCGATGGTCTCGATGTTTTCGGTCACCAGCGTAATGCGGATGATGGATTCTGATCCCACTACCACGGAACGATTGGTCAGGGCATGGGCGCAAATCGGTGTGATGGCAAATACTTCGGCGCCGGGACTGATGATCGGTCCGCCGGCGGAAAGGGAATAGGCGGTGGAACCGGCGGGTGAGCTGATGACCAAGCCGTCGCCGCGATAGCGTGTCAAATAATCACCGTTCACGCTCACGTCCAGTTCGATCATGCGGGAGACGGCGCCGTGGCTGATGACGATGTCGTTCAAGGCGGTCATGCGCAGTGATTTTCCCTGGCAACGACCGGAAGCCTCGATGAAATGATGGGCTTCAATGGTGAAATCCTGGCTCCAAACTTTGCGCAAGGCCGAGGGCAAATCGCTGGAGGAAACGGCGGTGAGGAAGCCGAGGCGTCCGATGTTGATGCCGAGGACCGGGGTGCGGCTTTCATCGGCTTCGCGCAACACACCCAGCATGGTGCCGTCGCCACCGAAGACGAGGAGTAGATCGGATTCTAGGGCGAGGGTGGCGATGTCTGGATAGGTGCGGCATTTCAACCCGGCGAGTTCGGCGGTGCGTTGTTCGCTGATGACGGTGCGGCCGCTGCGGGTGATGAGCTGGGCGGCGCGGCGCCCGACATCGCTGCTGGTGGCTTTTTCAAAATTTGCCACCAGTCCGATGCGCCGGAGTTTTTCAGGATTTCGTTTCAAGCAGAATTAAAAATTCCTTATTGCCGGCCGGGCCGAGCAGGGGAGATTCCGTTTCTCCGCGCCAGACCAGGCCGCCTTGGCCATCCGCAAATTCTTTGATTTCCGCGAGGACGCGCGTGTGGATGGCGGGGTCGGTGATGACTCCGGCCCCTTTGTCCACTTCCGCTTTGCCCGCTTCAAATTGCGGTTTGACCAACGCGATGATGCTACCCGAACCGCGCAGCAATGCAACGGCGGCGGGTAAAATTTTCTTGAGGGAAATGAAGGAGCAATCCGCCACCACCAAATCCGCGCCCTCGAATGGCTTCGGAAATTTATCTTTGGTCAAATCGCGCGCGTTGATTTTTTCCATGACCACGACGCGTGGATCATTTCGCAGTTTCCACGCCAGTTGGCCTTGCCCCACATCCACTGCATAAACTTTTTTTGCGCCGCGTTGCAGCAGGCAATCGGTGAACCCGCCGGTCGAAGCCCCCAGATCCACCGCCGTCAAATCTTTGACCTCGATTTTGAAATGATCCAGCGCGTGTTCCAATTTATGCCCGCCTCGGCTGACATATTTTTCCGGGGCATCCAGCGTGATCTCATCCTCCGGCTTGACCTTATCGCTGGCCTTGCTGGCGGTCTGACCCTTGATCCGCACCTGCCCGGCGAGGATGGCGCGCTTGGCCTTCTCGCGGCTGAGGTACAGGCCGCGATCTACCAGGGCTTGGTCTAGGCGGGTGGAGGACATAAAAATTCAAAATTCCAAGCTCCAGAGAAACAACAAACTTCAAATTCCAATCGCCATCAGGCGTGCTTGGTGCTTGGAATTTGCTGATTTTACTACCCTTTCTGGAAAATACGCTGCTGGATTTCGCGGTAGGTGTTGGTGAACGCGTTGTTCTCCATCGTCGCCTTGTGGACGATCTGGTTCAGGATATTCAACTCATTGTAATTGACCACGCAATGCACGCTCTCTTTGTAAGCCTGTAAAACGTTGGAAGTCTCGTAGGTTCCGCCAATCAAAATAATCGTGCAATACCGCCGTTGCGTCATGGGCAGCCATTGCAGCATTTTCAAGCTGCGATTCTCGCCGGGCGCGCTATTGTCAAACATTTCCTCCAGGACGACCACCTGGTAACTGACCTGGTTGAAGCGCGATTCCATTTTGTCATGGGTCGTCACCATGTGGACTTTGAAGCCGTGTTCTTCCAGCGCGGCTTTGGCGTAGGCGGCGGACGCTTCGTTGCTCACCGCCACCAGGGCCGGCTTGTCCGTGGGACTGATAAATTCAAAATCTTCCATGGCCTAGGTTTTCAATTTGAGGGTTGGCGGAATGACGGGCATCTTCGAGCCGTCGGCTTTCTTGTCCTGCGGTTTCATCACCAGGACGGTGTCGCCGCCGGTCTTGAGTCCGAGCCTTTGTTTGATCTTGTTGATGCCCTGGGCCACGATGCCGCGTTTGCTGCAATATAACATGCAGTGTTCTTCGGTCATGATCTCATGCTCGAACGCATCCAGGCAGGCCGAATCAAACGTGCGCCAGCCCTGTTGCTTGCTCGCTTCGATGATTTCGTAAAAGCTGCTCCCTTCCTTTTCGCCCTGCACAATGGTTTCCTTCGTCCGCAGATTCGACCCCATGATTTCCAGCAACGCATGACGTCCGCCGCCGATGCGCGGCACCAACCGTTGGCTGACGACAAAGCGCAACGTGTCGGCCAAACGGATGCGCACCTGCTCCTGTTCATCCGTCTCGAACATGCCCAAAATACGGTTGATGGTCTGCCCGGCATCAATGGTGTGCAGGGTGCTCATGACCAAGTGTCCCGTTTCCGCTGCGCTCAAACCGATTTCCACCGTTTTCCGGTCACGCAATTCACCGACCAGCACGATCTTTGGAGCCTGCCGCAAGGCGGCGCGCAAACCAGTGGCGAACCCGTTAAAATCCGTCCCCATTTCCCGCTGGTTGAACGTCGCCTTCTTTTGCGGATGCACAAATTCGACGGGATCTTCCAATGTGATGACGTGGATCGATTTGGTCTCGTTTATTTCGTTGAGCAACGCCGCCAGCGTGGTGGATTTGCCGGAACCGGTCGCTCCGGTGACCAGGACCAGGCCGGTTTTTTCCTTGGCGATGCTGTGAAAAATATCCGGCAACTTCAATTGCGCCAGCGATGGAATTTCCGTGTTCAACTTACGCAAGACGATCGAGTAATGGCCGCGTTGCGAGAAAATATTGACACGAAAGCGGGCCACCCCGGTCAGCGTATAGGCCGCGTCGCACGAACCGGTCCGGATCAAGTCCTCGGTCAGACGCGGGCTGCCGTTGATCAGGTTCATGGCGATCATTTCCGTCTGGTACGGCGTAAGCTTCATGATCTGGCAATCAGTCGGGACCCCGACCAATTCGCCGTTTTGTTCCACCTGCATCGGTTTGTCCACGGTGAAATTCAAGTCGGACACGTCCTTCTTGCGCGTGGAGACGGCACCGGTTTCGCCGGACATGTCCAGCATGGCTTTCAGAAAGTAATCTAATTCAACTCGACGCATAATTTCCTCGGGTAACCAGTTTTTTTACACTTCGTCTTCTTCCGGCGGGTGGGTCAGGAATGGGCGGAATTTCTTTTTATCAATGCACTTGTCGTAGGCTTCATCCGGCGAAATCCTTTTCGTCTTCATGTGATCCATGATGGAATCGTCGAGCGGCGTGTTACCGTATTTTTTGCCGACCTGAATCATGCCGGGGATCTGGTGGGTCTTGCCTTCGCGCACCAAGTTGGCGACAGCGGTGTTGAACACCAGGATTTCCAGCGCGGCCACGCGGCCTTTTTTATCAATGCGCTTGAACAGGTTTTGCGCCACGACACCCTTGAGCGATTCCGACAACGTCGCGCGAATCTTGTTCTGCTGTTCCGCCGGGAAAACGTCGATGATACGATCGACGGTCTTGGCCGCGCTTTGCGTGTGCAGTGTGCCGAAGACCAGGTGACCGGTGCTCGCCGCTGTCAGCGCCAATTCAATCGTTTCCAAATCGCGCAACTCACCGACCAGCACGATGTCCGGGTCTTCGCGCAACGCGCCCTTCAGCGCGGCGGCGAAAGATTTTGTATGCACGCCGACTTCGCGATGATTCACCAGGCAGCCTTTGCTCTCGTGCACAAATTCGATGGGGTCTTCCACCGTGATGATGTGATCTTTCCGGTTCTTATTGGCGTAATCCACCATCGCTGCGAGCGTCGTGGATTTACCGGAACCGGTCGGGCCGGGGACCACCACCAAGCCCTTGTGCAACATGGAGAATTTCTTCAAGACCGGCGGCAGCGGCGCGTCGAACTTTTCAAAATCTTCAAACGACAGCACCTTGGAAGGAATCTGCCGGAACACCGCCGAAACACCGTTCTTCTGGTTGAAGAAGTTCGCGCGGAAACGGCACATGCCGACGATTTCGTAACCGAAATCCACGTCGCCGGTTTCTTCAAACACTTTGATCTTATATTCCGGCGCGATCTCGTACAGCATCATCTTGAGCGAGTCGTTTTCCAACGGGGGATAATCCACGCGGTTGAGCTCGCCGTTGATGCGGAGAATCGGCGGATTGCCGGAGGAGAGGTGAAGGTCCGAAGCTTTCTGCTCGAACATCAAACTGAAAAATGAGTCTAGCTTAGCCATAAAAAATTAGGAATACTCCCGGAGTTTTAGCAAACGCTTCCGCCGACTGCAACCAATGAATCAAAATATTCACCGGGAAATTTCGGGCCGGGGTTCCATCCCCTTCGCCTGTTTCATGGAATTGGCGTTGCAAAGCTATTACGAAAACCAAAAAGGCATCGGTCGCAGCGGCGATTTTTACACCAGCGTCTCCGTCGGCCCCGTTTTTGCCGAGTTGCTCGCTCTCCAATTTGCCGAATGGACTGCGAACCTTGCCCAAATCCAGATCGTCGAAACCGGCGCGCATCAGGGCCAATTCGCCGCCGACCTCCTCCGCTGGTTCCGCCAATGGCAGCCTAAACTCTTCGCCTGTCTGCAATATATAATAGTCGAGCCGAGCGCCACCCGCCGCCAATGGCAGCAGGAAACCCTCCGTGAATTCACCGGGCATGTCACCTGGCTCGCAAAATTTCCAGCCGAAGTCACCGGTATCATCTTCACCAACGAACTCCTCGACGCCATGCCCGTTCATCGCCTTTGCTGGCATGCCGCCGAAAAACGCTGGCTCGAATGGCATGTTGTCTCCGATGGGGAAAATTTCATCTGGCAAAAAGCCGAACCAGAAAAAGATTTAGTCCTGCCCGAAGTCCATCCCGATTTACAAACCGTTCTTCCCGATGGCTTCATTCACGAAACTTCACCCGCCGCCATCGCCTGGTGGCGCGAAGCCGCCCAATCCTTGCAGTCCGGAAAAATCATCACCCTGGACTACGGCCTGACCGCCGAAGAATTTTTTCAACCTGAGCGGGGCAGGGGAACCCTCCGCGCCTATCACCGTCACCGTGTCAGCGACGACCTGCTGGCAAACCCTGGCGAACAAGACCTCACCGCCCACATCAACTTCACGGCCATGCAGGCAGCCGGCGAATCCACCGGCCTAAAAACCGAAGCGTTCATTCAACAGTCCAAATTCCTGACCCAGATATTTGAGAAAACCGTAAAGGCCCCGGCAACTTTTCCCGTGTGGAATCACGCTCGCATCAAACAATTCCAAACCCTGACCCACCCCTCGCATCTCGGCCGTTTTCAAGTCCTGATCCAAACCTGCAAGCCTTAACATCTACCTATCGCTTTGGGTCGCTGAACTAAAAATGCGCCTAATAATCCCCCAATAACCGCGGCGCATGATCTGAATCCTGGCCCATTTTATACCGGGGAAATGATTTCAAAGAAAAGCTGAGGATGACACTGAAATCCGTCGGCCCGACGCTGTTTTGCCGCACGCGGAAATTAAGCGCCGAGGTCCAACTGCGCATATCCCGATAGACGGTGTAGATCTGCTCCTCCAATTTTCCCGTGTTGGCCTCAAAGCGTTCGGCGACGTGCGCGCCCCAGTTTTCATTCAACCGATAGTACAGGCTGGCCGAGAGCAGTTTATTGCCGGTGTTGGTCTGCATGAGGGTGGTGAAAAACTCCGGATCGTTATTCATCAGGTAACGGTAACTCAAGGCCATGCTCCAGACATCGTTTGGCTGGATGACAATGGATTGATACGAGTCAACGATCCGATCCAGTTCCACGCTGTAACGGAGTTGCGAATTGACCGTCAGCCAGGAGCGGGGACGGATGTCGAGGTCGGAAAAAAGATCCCCGAAGCGCGATTGACGTTTTCCCACCCAACTATTGGTGGCTGTGCTGGTGATGAAATTTTGATTGGTGCGCGGGTCCAAGCGCCAATCGGTGTACAGCGCCCAATTAACCAAATCCTGGATGGTGCCTTCCCGTTTGGTCTGCAATTTATTCCGCAGGGCCAGACGGATCACGTTCTGACTGTCAATGGAATCAATCGAGTTGTAGTCCGGGAAATCAATCGGCGAAAGGCGGAAGCTGGGCGATTCATAATCGAATTGCGGCAGTTGCGCCGGCGAACGGGTGGGCGACGGGACGAAGACGTAATTGAAATCAGGCTCGATGATATGGCGCAAGCCGTCAACTTCCCAGAATTTGCTTTCCGCCTCCGGCCAAAAGCGCGAGGCCTTGAAGGAAACTTCCGCGCCGGTATTGAAGACGCCGCGCGTCTGTTCGTTCATGTTGGTGATGCCCACCCCGCTGACCGAGCTGTAATAGGTGACGCGCCCGCCAACGCGCGGAGTGACATTGAGCCAGTTGAAAAATGTTTTGGGCAGGGTGAACTGATGGAAGGTGTCGCCCCGGGTTGCTTCGTAAGGCCGATTATATTGGCCCGGAGTGACAACGACAGGATCAAAAATTCCCCCTGAATTGATGAGATTGGTGATCGCTCCGGTGGGGCTTCCAACAAACCGGCGGCGGAAAAAGCCGAGGTCACTTTCGCTTTCATAAAAGATCGGCGTGGCAAAAACCTGCTGGCGTTCGCCGGTCAGTTTGATGTCCGGCAGACGTTCAACGGTTTCATAAAAATTGATCAGTCGAACCTGGGCCATGGCGTCGAGCGTGAAGTTGGGCCAGGTCTGGGTGGCTTCGGCGTAGGAACTGGGCTGGACGTTTTGCCGATATTCGCGTTCGAAGAAATCATGGATGATGAGCGGATCGCTTTGATAACGGGCGACGATTTTTACGGTGAGATTGGAGGTCAGTTCGGAAACGTTGGTCAGGTAGAAACGGCTGCGGTCCTGGCGCGGAATGATGGCCGTCGCATCGGCCACCGGGTCCTTGTCGTGGGCGAAGTAATATTTGACTTCACCATCCGCCACATGGCCGAAGCCATAATGAAAATCCGGTCCGCCGGCCCAACCGCGCTTTTCGCGCCAGTCAAAGTGCAAGGCCCCGTCGAGGTTGGTGTTAAGTGTCCAATTGTAGGAGGTCAGCAGGTACGGGCCGAAGAGGCTGCGATAACCCGGGGTGAATTCAAAGTTATTGGGGTGCCGGCCCAGATAACGGCGGTAATAGGGAAAGTAAAAGATCGGAACTTTGCCGATATAAACCGTGGCGGCGCGGGCTTCAAAATATTGGCCGGGGCTGATGGTGATGGTCTTGGCGCGGATGTGATAGAGGGGTTGCACCACATCATCCGAAGTGATGACGGTATTGGTTCCGGTATAGACCCGGTTGGTGCTGCCAGCCAGATCATGGCCGGCGATGAAAAACGGAGCGTGCGTGGTGCGAAACGCGCCGGAGCTGATTTCGCCGGTTTTGAAATTATAAATGGCGTTGGTGCCGCGCCAGACTTTGCCGTTGCTGAGGATGGTGACGTCCCCTTCGGCAGTGACTTCACCGTTGACCTGGTTGGCCATGGCCTGGTCGGCGGTCAGCACGGTGGTGGCATTGGTCATGATGACCCCGTGTTTGGCGAGGATTACGCCGGTGTTTTCGTAGGACTTGATTTCGCTGTTGTCGGTGGTGCCCTGCAATTGCCAGAGCGACGGTTCTTGCGCTTGACTAAGGCAAGCCAGGGCGCAGAGAACAAGTATTAGGCTGAAACAGCGCGTTTTTTTCATTAAGCGCGACCAGCTAAACAGAATGTGTCGAAACTGCCAAGGGCGAAGTGCAGCGAATTTAGGGCCGGACCGGTCCGGCTATTTGAACTCAATTTGCACTTTGGCGTAGCCGATTTGATGGAAAAAGCCGGTCAGTTGCGCTTTGGCGCGGTCTTGCGCATCCCGGGCGATGCCGCTGCGCAACGCTGCGCGTTTAAGATCATCCACGGCCTGACGGCGGGCGGTTTGTTCCAAGGTCTTGTCCGTGTCAAAAGTGCGCAGGATTCCAGTGCTGCGATCCAGCACCTGGGTTTGTTTTTCATCCAGGTAGGCATCGGTCACCACGGCGGCCGGCAGGGTCAGGGTTATTTTGTTATCGGTGATTTCAATATTGGTGGATTTAACCGTGCTTAAATCAATGCCAGATTTGACGATGCCATGGGCCACCAGCAGGACGCGGTCGCTGCCGTACCATTTGGTGTCTTCCAGATTGACCACTTTTTCCAGGACATATTTGACCGTGACCAATTGGGACAGGGTTTGGATCTGTTGCACCAGGGTGGCGGTGCTGGTGATCTGGGGCGCGCGCAATGGCACCCAGCGAGTCGCGATGAACCCCATAAAGAGGCCACTGACAAAGATAAACAGTATGATGAGATTATTTGCCGGTTTCATCTTGCCGGAATAGGTAGCAGCTTTCAGGCCACGGCGAAAGCACAAAGAAACGGAAGGCCAAAAGCCACTTGAACTTCCTCCTGACCGGGAGCAAGTTACGGCCATGCGTGCGAGAATTTTTCTGCTGTTGTTGATTTGCCGGGCGGCGATGGCGACCACTTATGAGATTGGCTCCGGTCAAGCGATTGAAAAGATCCAATTGGCGCCGTGGGGCAAGCTGGCTCCGGGAGACATTGTGCAAATCCATTGGCGCGAGCAGCCCTATCACGTTAAATTCCTGCTTTCGGTCAGAGGCACCGAGGTTCAACCGATCACCATTCGCGGAGTGCCGGGGCCAAACGGGGAACTGCCGGTCATCAGCGGCGATGGCGCCGTCACTCCGCCGACGCTGGATTATTGGGGCGGGGATCGAGCCGTCATTAAAATCGGCCAGGGTTCGGTGCCGAAAAATGTTTTCCCGAACTGGATCGTGATTGAAAATCTTGAGGTGCGCAACGCCCGGCAACGCTATTCCTTCACCGACCACAAGGGGCGCCATGCCAATTACAGCCCGATGGCCGCGCCCATCTGGATTGAATCCGGCAATCATATCACCATTCGCAATTGCATTTTGCGCGATGGCGGCAACGGTTTTTTTGTCAGTTTCAGCAGTCATAATGTCACCATGGAAGGATGTTATCTCTATGACAACGGCGTGCCGGGAAATACCAAGATGCACAACGTTTATACCGAAGCCAACGGCATCATTTTTCAATACAATCACTTTGGTCCCCTGATCAAAGGCGCGCAGGGGAACAATCTCAAAGACCGTTCCTGCGGCACGGTCATCCGTTACAACTGGATCGAAGGCGGCAATCGGGAAATTGATCTGGTGGATGCGGAAGGCACGGCGGACATCCGCAACGATCCCAAGTACCGCAAAACCTTTGTCTATGGCAACATCATCGTGGAACCGCAGGATCAGGGGAACCAGATCGTCCACTACGGCGGCGACAGCGGCAACGAGGCGAATTACCGCAAAGGGACGCTTTTCTTTTACAACAATACCGTCATCTCCCGCCGGACAGACACGACCTGCCTGTTCCGCATCCAGACCAGCGATGAAAAAGTGGATTGCCGCAACAATATCATTTACTGGACCGGTCCGGGCAAAAGCCTGGCCCTGGTGGATTCCGTCGGCACGGTGGAGTTGCACAACAACTGGATGAAGAAGGGCTGGGTCAATTGCCACGATGCGTTTTCTGGACGTATAATTGACAAAGACACCATTAATGGGAGCGAACCGGGTTTCGTGGATCAGGCGCATGATAAATTCCAGCTCAACTCCGATTCACCGTGCATCAACGCCGCCGGGGTGCCCAGCCGGGAAACATTGCCGGTTTACGCCGTGACCAAGGAATACGTCATCCATCAAAAAGTTTACGCGCGCAATGGTGATGGTGACATCGGAGCGTTCAGTTTTACGCGGCCGAAGTGATCTGGGGGAATCAACCTACCCGGCGCGGCCCGCTGGGGACTGCTCTTTCCGCTTGCCTGAAAACGTTTTTATTCCATAATAGCGATGTCAGTTGGATGGGGTCTTAGCTCAGTTGGTAGAGCGTCTCGTTCGCAA
>CAIYOY010000371.1 GCA_903927905.1 uncultured Verrucomicrobiales bacterium
AGGTTGCGTCCCCGCAGAGCCTTATCTTCCGGCAAAGCAGCCAAGGATTATAGAGATGAAAAATACCCTGACAATGGGGTCCAAGCATTATTCCGCTTTTGACCGCACAGATCTGTCCGGTTTTGATCGCACCACGACAGAATAATCTCCAGATACCCCCGTCATTACCCCTTGATCCCCAAAAAAGTTATCCAGTTGGTTTGAAGTTTGCTTAATAGGGACATTATCAGATTTGAGACTGGTCTGGCGCGGGCGCGTCAAAAGCGCTTTTTAAGGGCCATTCCAGGCTTGCTTTTGTCATTTAAGCTATTAAAATAATTACGATTAAAACCATGACGCCGTTCTTGCGCATTTTTGCTATTTCACTTGTTCTTGGCCTCACTTCGGTTCAGGCCCAGACCAATCAAGACGCGGTCTTGTTGACCATTGCCGGTAAAGTCGAGGTGGCCAAAGCGGGCGGCGATGCCTGGACAGCGGGCCAAGCCAATCTTGGACTCAAAATCGGTGATAAAGTGCGGACCGGCAAAAGCAGCCGGGCCACCCTGCGCCTCTCCAATCTCAGTGTGATCCGCGTGTATGAGTCGTCCACCTTGGAAATTCAGCCTCCCCAACAAGCTGGCCACAGCGCGGGGATGGATCTCAAATCGGGCGCGGCTTACTTTTTCAACCGTGATAAACCGATGGAAACGCAATTTCGGACTCCGTCGGCTTCCGGAGCTATTCGCGGCACGGAATTCGCCCTGAACGTGGATGCGAACGGTCATACGGAAGTGGCGTTGATTGATGGCCAAGTGGATTTAAAGAACGACCAGGGGTCAATCGAATTGAACAGCGGCGAAAAAGGCACGGCGGACATGGGCAAAGCGCCGCAGAAAACGGCGTTGATCAATGCGGTGAACATCATCCAATGGACGTTGTATTACCCGGCGATTTTGAATGTGGATGAATTGGAGTTGGGAGATGAGATCAAGGATTCAGTGGCGGCGTATCGGAGCGGAGATCTATTGGGGGCGTTGGCGAAGTATCCAGAAGGGCGGGTGCCAATGACCGACGCAGAGAAGATTTATCACGCGGCCCTGCTGTTAGCGGTCGGCCAAGTGGATGAAGCAGAAAAAATATTGCCTGCCGGAACACCGCAAGGAAAAGCCCTGGCGGAAATGATTGCCACCGTGCGAGGACAAACGGGGTTGCGGGCGGAAGCGCGGAATTTGGCCACGGAATGGCTCGCTGGTTCCTACAGTGCGCAAGCCAAACAAAATCTGACAGGAGCGCTGGAAATGGCCAAAAAGGCCGTCGAGGTCGCGCCTTTGTTTGGCTTTGCTTTGGAACGTTTGGCGGAAATGGAGTTCAGTTTCGGTCATACCACAGAAGCATTGGCCGCGTTGGACAAGAGTCTGGCGGCGGCGCCAAAGAACGCGCAAGCGCTGGCTTTGAAAGGCTTTTTGTTAAGCGCACAAAATAAAATCGGCGAAGCGGGCCAATATTTTGAGCAGGCCATTGCGGCGGACGGCTCCCTGGCCAATGCCTGGTTGGGCCGCGGCTTGGTGCGGATCAAGACCGGCGAAGTGGACGCCGGGCGCAAGGACCTGCACATCGCGGCTTCCCTGGAACCGAACCGCGCGATCCTGCGCAGTTACTTGGGCAAAGCCTGGAGCATGGACGAGCCATTCCGCTATACTTGGAGCGACCATCTGGCGGAGAAGGAATTGGGACTGGCCAAGAAGCTGGATCCGAATGACCCGACGGCGTGGCTTTATTCTGCGTTGTTGAACGATCAGCGCAATCGCATCAACCAAGCCTTGGACGATTTGGAAAAATCGCAAGACTTGAACAACAATCGCTCGGTGTTCCGCTCAAAGATGCTGCTCGATCAGGATCGCGCTGTGCGTTCGGCCAATCTGGCGACGATTTATCGGGACGCCGGTTTTACTGATTTGAGCGTGCGCGAGGCGACCAAGTCGTTGAGCAGCGATTACGCCAATTACTCGGCCCACCTTTTCCTCTCGGAAAGTTATGATGCCATCCGCGATCCGCAGAAGCGGAACCTGCGTTACGAAACGCCGTGGCTGAATGAATTATTGGTGGCCAATCTGCTCGCGCCCGTCGGCGCCGGGGCCATCTCGCAGAATATTTCGCAACAGGAATACTCGCGGCTGTTTGAAGCCGACCGTCCGGGCGTCAGTTCGCGGACGGAATACATGAGCACCGGCGACTGGCTGGAAGAAGCCTCGCAATTCGGCACCTACAAGGATTTTGCCTATTCACTGGACGCCTATTATAATTCGCAGCACGGCAATCGTCCGAATGATGACATCACCGATTCGGATTTTTCGGCCAAGGTCAAGGTGCAGGCGACCTCCCGGGACACGGCGTTTTTCCAGATCGAACGGACCGAGACCAAGGGCGGCGACACGTCGCAATATTATGACCCAACCCGCGCGGACAAGGCTTTGCGCTCAATAGACCGGGAGGAACCAAACCTGTTGTTTGGCTATCATCGGGAATGGTCGCCCTCGAGTCATACCATTTTCCTGTATCGCCATGTGGAAGATAATTTTAATCTGAATCAACCCAACGCCACGGAATTACTGGTCTTTGGCACGCCGCTCCACCTGGTTGCGCCTCCGGCGGATTATGTCGGAACCATTTTCAGCGATGCCGTGATCAATTCCACTGAATTGCAGCAGATCTTTGAGACGGACAAGCAGGCCCTCATTCTCGGTGGCCGCTATCAGTTCGGCGAAATCCAATCCGGCGACAACATCTATCGCAAATCCTTCGCTTTTACCAAACTCGTGCAACCGGGCCAGCGCAATACTTTGGACCGGGTGAGTTTCTACACCTATTATCAACTTAAAGTATTGGACTCCTTGCGGGTGACTGGCGGTGTGGCTTACGACCGGCTGCATTATCCCCTGAATATTGATCAATTTCCCGTCAGCCCCGATGAAAACACCAAAGAACGTTTTTCCCCCAAGCTGGGCGCGGAATGGACGCCTTGGGATCGGACGCGGTTCCACGGGGCTTACACCCGTTCGATGGGCGGCGCGTTGAACGATGCCAATACTTTGATCGAGCCGACCGAAGTCGGCGGCTTCAACCAGACCTTCCGCAGCCTGATTCCGGAATCGGTCGCGGGCCGGGTGGGCGGTTCCGTTTTTGAAACGTGGGGCCTGGGTGTGGACCACGCTTTTCCCACTCGCACTTACGTGGATGTGGAGGGACAACTGCTCAACTCGTGGGGAGCGCGTGAGGACAGCGCCTTTACCAGTCCCTTTATTTTTCCGTTGCCCATCACTCCGACCAGCACGCCACATTCTTTTGGTTACCGCGAGAAAAGCCTCCAACTGAGTGTCAGCCAGTTGCTGGGGACAGAATGGGCGGTTGGAGCGCGTTATCATCTGGGCAATGCCCATTTGTTCAGCAGTTTGACTGCGGTCAATGTCAGCACCACCACCGAATCCACCCTGCATGAATTGACTCTTTTCGCGAATTACAATCTGCCCTGCGGCTTTTTCAGCCAGGCGGAAGCCGTCTGGTCGGCGCAATCAAACAAAGGCTTTTTACCGGCTGAACCGGGCGATGCCTTTTGGCACCTGAATCTTTATGCCGGCTACCGTTTCCCGCGCCGTCACGCTGAGGTGAAAGTGGGCTTGCTGAACATCACGGGCGATGATTACCGGCTGGAGCCGTTGAATTATCATCTGGATCAGGTGAGAGGCCGGACGCTGGCCGCCAGCTTCAAATTTAATTTTTAAAGATCGGAATATCTTGGTAGTGGGCTACTTTGAAGAATGGAGCATACTTCAGTGGGGCCGGAGCGCGGGTCTGTGACCCGCAGCAGCGTCGCCGGGCAGAAGGTGTG
>CAIYOY010000372.1 GCA_903927905.1 uncultured Verrucomicrobiales bacterium
GGGTTGCGGCGCCGGGCTCCGCGCACCGCCAGAGAACTCCAGCAAGCAGCCAAGAAGGCTTTCAGCGCCATCTCCCCCGCTGACTGCCAGGGCTTCTTTTTAAACGCCCGCTACGCTATATAATTTATGGAAACGCTCTAAGTGAACGCCTCTGGCCATTCCTCGGCGGCATCGCGCGGCAGAATAAAATGATGGCCGTTGAAATTGGCGGTGTGGCCGATCATGTCCACATTCTATTGTCACTGCCCTCAACTCTTTCCATCGCCAAGGCCATGCAACTGATCAAAGGCGGTTCATCAAAGTGGGTGCATGAGACATTTCCGGAACATCGCCTCTTTGGCTGGCAGGAAAAATACGGCGCATTCAGTGTCAGCGTATCCCAACTGGACAAAATCATCGAATACATCAAACACCAGGAAACACATCACCGAAAAATGACATTTCAGGAAGAGTTTTTGGCGTTACTGAAAAAACATCTTATCGAATACGACGAACGATATTTATGGGATTAAATCAGCCGTCCCTTCGGGACTCGGGTCATTGGCGGTCGCAACCCGGCGTTAAAACGCCGGGCTATTTTCAAAAGTCCCTCCGGGACAAGGTCAACCCCACCACCCCGCCTTATTGCACCCGCACGCGATAGAAGCGCGCGCGGTTGGTGGGATGCGGTTCCACATACTGTTGCACCGTGCCATCGCCGATCGCATTGCTCAACGTGATCCAGTTGGTGGCGAACAACGTGGTCGAACCTTCCACCACGTAAGAAATGTTCGGAACGGTCGGCCATTGCACCGTGAAATTCGGGGCCGTCGGCAGATTCCCATTGAGACGCAGGACAGAATTGGTGTCCTGCGGATTCGTGCCCGCTTTGAACTCGGCCCAGTTGGAAACGCCATCGCCATCGGCATCAAGATTGGCGGCGGAAAGCAGATTGGAAATGGTGCCAAAATAACGCAAGCGCCAGACATCAGGAATGCCGTCATTCCAACTCGAATTGGTCCGGCTGCCGACCGTGATCAAGCTGTCCTGAGCCGTGGTCGGGAAAAGGCCGATGCCGTTGGGCGAGGCGGAGAAATGATCAAAGTGAACGGCATAAGCACTATTGGCATTCGCGTTGGGGGGCAAGGTCACCGTCAAGGTGCCAAGAAGATTGGTGCCGCTCACACCGCTAACGGACGCATTCAACCAGCAGGCCGCATAATTATTCGAGGCTTTTGACACCGTCATGGTCGGCGAACCAAGCTGCGCCACCGGCGTAAAAGTCACCGGGCCGGTCACGGCCGGAGACCCATCCAGCGGGAGAACGGAAATACCCATCATGACCACGCGAGCGGGAAGGTCGCCAACGATTTGGGCTTGGATGGGAATTTGCAGAGTCACGCCGCTGCCACCTTGAATGGAATCATTTAACGAAACAACCAGGGAATGCGGCCCAGTGCTCTTGGCTGCGGAATTACCGCTCCCGGACGGAGACGCGGGAGCAAAATAGCCGGTATAGTTCGTCGCCAATGTTATGTATTTGTTCCCGTTGGACCAATAATGCGAGTACCAATTCAAGGACGGATCCAACGAACGGCGGAAAGTGACAAAGGCATCATCCACGTTAATGAAGCCATCGCCATTGGTGATGGCATCAATCGAAGCTTTGTCGCTGCCATTCTGCAAGGCGGCGGTCAACCCCGAGCTGACATCATAGGCATCGAAGAAAGCTGAGTTGGTTGGCGGCGAGTTGTAATGATAAACTGCCGCCTCAAATATTTCCTCAACATCGTTGTTCTGGAGATTGCCGTCGCCAAAATCTCCCGGATTAAACCAGCGGAAAGGCTGCACATCTCCCGCCAGATAGGAAATGGTGCCAACCGTGACGGTTTTGATGCCATTCAAGGTGCCCGGACCCAGCAGATTTGGCGGGGTCATGCCGTGGGGCGCAAGAATGAAAGCAGGCGCTGAAATACCATCCGATGTGGCGGAAGGACGGCCCAAGGTGATTTGATAGGTCTGTCCGTTGACCGCATTTGTTGGGATGAACATGGAATACCCGCCGACAATTATTTTGCTGTTCGCTTCAGGAAATATGGTGTCGTGGGCCTGAGAATACGTAATTAAATCCTGCGCTCCGGTAATATACAGATTGGTCTGACTGTTCAAGGTGCTCTCCAGCCAGCCAAGGCCCAGGAAATTCTCCGTGGTATTGGTAAATTTGAGTGTGT
The DNA here is from genome assembly GCA_903927905.1 of uncultured Verrucomicrobiales bacterium. Lineage (GTDB taxonomy): Bacteria > Verrucomicrobiota > Verrucomicrobiia > Limisphaerales > Palsa-1400 > CAIYOY01. The sequence goes on from CAIYOY010000372.1 coordinate 2,211, forward strand.
CAAAGACGGGGATGTAATTGGTGGTGAACGTGCCGCCGGACACCGTGACGACAACGTTATAGTGATCAAACATGGCCGGTGGAATGGTGATGAAGGCTCCCGAATTGGCTGGATCAGGCTTCTCCAACATGCTCATGAAATTATAGGTGCCAGCCACAGGGCCGGTCAGATTGGTTTGGACGATGTTAAATTGGAGAGAATAAATCTTTTGCCCCGGCAGAAGGGTCAAGGTCACCGGCGCGTAATAGGTCAGACCCGAGGCGGCAATAAATTGGCTGGAACACTCGCCCGAGGCAAAACCAAACGTCAGCCGGTTGGGGGCAAAATCAGACAAATAAAGATTATTGCTGACTATTCCGCTGGGGGCAAAGCCATCGGCAAAAGCTTGCACCTTCAAAGCGACATCATTGCTGATGATCAAAGAAAGAGCGTAACCAGAAGGAAATGGACCAAACGTTATAGGACCAGTCTGTGTAGCACTATTCGTGTCTGGATCGGATCCATTCACCGTATAAAACATTTGCGAGATAAAGGTCTGGTTGCTCAAGATCAAGCTCGCCGCATTGATCCCAATCACCTGGGGATTTCCGGTTTTAAATTGATAATGGGCCGAAACCACCTTGCTCGGGCGACGGCCCGAGGCTTCGCAAATAGCTTTGATCGTCAAGTCGGCAGACGGACTGATGATGCTCGGCCCGATCTGTCCTACCGTAAATCCATCGCCCGCATATCGTTGGACGGATGCGCCAATGATCTGGTTGGGCGTGGGAATGGTGTCGTTCAGAAGGTTCGTCGGAGTGGGGCCGGCCGTGATGTAGGTGAAAACCCCGAGCTCGGTTTGCACGGCGATGATGGCTGGATTGTTGAACACCGCCGAGGAAGCCGCATTAAAGACCGAAAGCGGCGCGCCACCGGAGTTGCCGGTAAAAGTGACAAAGCCCAGAACCGGATCGGCAATGGGCGGCAACGGCGGACTGGTCTGGATCAAGCGCAGGGAGCTGTTGGCCCGGTCCGCGACATAAAACCCATTGTCAAGCACATCAATGGCGAGGCCAATCGGGCCGCTGAACTTCGCCACCGTGATCGCCCCGTCCACCAACCCCGATTGCCCGGGCAGGCCGGCCAGAGTGGTGACCCGCCATTGCCCATTCGCCCCTTTATAGACCCGGCGAACCGTGTCATTGCCCGTATCGCTGACCAAAAGGCCGCTGGCCGCCCCATTCCAGAGCAGACCGCTCGGCAGATTAAATCTGGCCGTCAACGGACTCCCGTTCGGCGCATCGTTGGTCCCATTGTAAAAGTTGGTGGAACCCGCCACCAAAGTCACGATATTGGTCATCGAGTTCGTGGTGTTGACATACACATTCGTGGTGTTGACATACACATTGGTCACCGGCGGGAAAATGAGCGTGGCATTGGTGGTGTTGGCATACACATTGGTCACCGGCGGAATCGTGCCCGAGATATTGGTCACCGGCGGATTATTGGGCGTGATCGTGATGAGCGAAAAGACGATATTGGTGAGCGGCGGGACATTCGCCGTGATATTGGTGAGCGGCGGATTATTCGTCGTGATGATCGGTGACATCACGGCAATGGTATGGTGGAGTTTATCCGCCACGTAGATTTCACCGCTGTCACCGATCGCCAAAGCTGCGGGCTGTTTAAAATTGGCAACGGGATTATTGGTGCTGGGATAATTTGTAAAGATCCCGGTGATGGTGGTGACCACATTATTGGTGCCAGTGGTGCTGATCTTGCGGATCTGGTTGTTCCCCATTTCAGCCACATAGATATTGTCCTGACTATCCACCGCCAAACCCGCCGGAAAGGCAAACTGGGCGGCCCCGTTCGTCCCATTGGCAAAACCGATGACCCCGGCCTGCCCAGCCAGCGTGGTCACCGTTCCATCCAGCGTGATCAAACGAATCACTTGGTTGCCCTGATCCGCCACCACCATGCCGTTGCGCGTCGTGGAATAAACCATGCCGCAAGGTTGTGAAAACAGCGCGGTCGAACTGTCACCATCAGCATAGCCCGCCACCCCGGTCTGGCCCGACAACACGGTGATCGTTCCATCATTGGGCACTTGTTTGATGATGCGGTCATTCGATGCATCGGTGATGTAAACATTGCCGTCCAGATCCAGCGCGATGCTGTTGGGTTCAAAAAGGTCGTTCGTGGTGATGAGGGTCGAAACATTCTGCGCCTGCACGGTCGCCCCAAAAACAGCAGCCAGGAGAATGGCGGCGGAAAAGGCCCGAACCTTCAACACGGTGGATTGATAAAATGGATTACTCATGGCTGTAGGCGAAGGCGATAAAATCTCGCTTTTTCGCTGTTATTATTTTGGGTGCTCTCCTGCAGATTACCGTCTCCAGCATAGGTCCCAACGGACGTCCAATTAGTGCTGCCCAATGAGGGCGCGGTCTCGAGGAGGTAATTCTTGGCCGGAGCGCTCAACCAATGCAGCGAAACGCTGTGGCCGGAACCAGGATGAACATCGGTGAACTGCAAACGGGACGAAGCGCTGGTGGGATCGGTCCCGGCCAGATATTCCTGCAAATTGGACTGGCCATCGCCATCGGGGTCGGCGTTGTCCGCCGCCAAAGGATTGGTCACACTGCCGAAGAACTTGATCTTCCATTCATCCGAGATCCGTGAGGGCGGATAACCCGCCGACGCCAGGACCCAAATCGTTCCCGGAAAACTTTCCAGACGGTAAGGCGTATTGATATCCGCCGCGCCGTCAACATAGGAAAACCGCAAGGTATAAGACTGCCCGACCGTCGCCGTCGGCGGAATCTGGAAGGTGACATAGCCGATGACGTTGCTGCTCTGTAACGGCGGAATGGTGCCGAACGCAGCGGTGGACAGGACATCATTCGGACTTGGGCTGGACAAGCTGGTGCCAGCCAGGGGGGTATAAACGACTGTTCCCGGCGCCGGTGCGTTGCCATTGGGCAGCAACGTGGCCCGGAACTGGAATCCGGCCAGGCTGTATCCCGGCAGGACGCTGGCATAAACCGGCAGTGTATAACTATTGCCGGGAATGGCGTTCGTGATGGACCCCGTACCCACGCAAGCTTGAGCCAACCAAACTTGGCCGGGAGGAGGCGCCTTGGGCGCGCTGGCCGGGGCGTAAATTGCCGGATCAGCCGTAAATGATGTGTTGACGAGGTTGCCACCGGCCGACCAAGAGCGTTGCCACCAATTCACATCGAGGAATTCCGACCGGAAAAGAATCGTTTCCCAATCCAAAAATGTGATGAAACCATCGCCCGCGATGCCGGTTGATTGCGGATACACATCCATCGCGTTATAAACATCCGAAAACGTATAAGGCACATGAAAACCGAGGGCCGCATAAACCGCATTGTTGACATCGGCATTGTTCAACCGGTCGCTGCCGAATTCACCCGCATTATAGCCGCCACCCGGGGATGAATCTCCGGTCAGATAGGATTGATTGAACACCACCAGGGTCTGGCTGGAATTGGTCAAGCGCAGATAAACGTTGGTCGTGTTGGCATAGACATTCGTCACGACATTGGTGGACGTGGCAAATGTGGTCAGATTCATCAGAATATTGGTCGCGACATTGGTGATCGGCGTCGTATTGACAACAATATTGGTGACGGGCGGAATAAGCGGGACCGTATTGGGAATGTAAGGAAATATATTCGTCGTGTTGGCATAGACGTTGGTGACGACGATATTAGTGGAAACACCCACCACAATATTGGTCACTGGTGGAATGTTGGTCGTGATAATGGGAGGAACATTCGCATAGATATTGGTCAGGATCGGGAAATTGGTCGGCACGATATACGGCCCGGAATTAGGCATGGTGCCGATGGAAACATTCTGTTGCTGGGCATCCGAAGTGCCGGAAGGGAAAAGGATTTGCAGCCGGTAAGCCTGCCCTTCCACCGCGGTATTCGGGATTTTGACGGCGAGCGGCGCGATGACGCCGAAATTTTGCGCAGCCATCGCCGTAGTGTCGGCCAAAGCTGTCACCACCATCCCAAGACCATTGCTGGAATTGGAATATGGGAAAGTAACATTCGTCACGCCGTTCGGCCCCAGTCCGGCATAGACAATAAAATCATTGGTGGTGGTCGAAAGCAAAGCCATGCTGTCCACCTTCGGCGGGGTGTTGGATTGGCCGCCGATCGGCGTGACTTCAACCCGGAATTGCATGGATTTCAATGTGATCCCGGGCTGCACATTTAACACGATCGGAATCACCACCGTGGACCCGATGCCGGCGAACGTCGGACCCGTGAAGCCGATCCGATTAAAACCCAAAGTTGAGCCGCCAACCGTGTCGCTGCTGGCGGTACCATTGAAAGCCTTGACCTTGAGGAAGGAAAGGTCGTGCAGGGGATCGCACCACATAATGGTCCCAACCCCGCTGGTCATCACCAATTGCAAACTGTTGGTCGTCGGTTCGGTTCCGTCCGTCGTGTAATAAACAATCCCGAAATCATTACTGACGACGACAGGCTGGCATTGGGGAAAATACCCGGCGTCCGGGGTGATCACCGGGGTGCTGGGAGGCACCGCGTTGGTTCCACCCGTGCCACCGGGACCGCCGCCCCCGACCGTGGCCGCCGTCAACCCCAATCCCGTTAAATCGCGCAACACGTTGAACTTAAGATCAGTGACAAAGAGCAGGCCTTTGGTGGACAAAGTAACACTGATGGGCTGGCGGCTGCTGGCATTGGTCTTGGTGTTGCCCGGCGTCCCATCCAGCCAACCGGGATAGTTGGGGAATTGCGCGCCCCAGTTATTGGTCGTGGTCCCATAGACGGTGAACACATGCAAATTGGTATCAATCAAGCGAATGGCGCTGTTCCCGAAATCAGCCACAATCACCGAGCCATCGGACGCGACCGCCAAGCCGTAAGGTTGATTGAAAGCGGTTTGGTACTGCGGCGTGTTCGCACCATCAAACCACCCGGCCGTATTGGTGCTGCCCAGCGAATTGGTCCCCAACAGATGCACCGGCGTGGTGCCGACCTGGTTGGCAACAAGATAAATCGCATTGCTGGCCAGGTCACTGACCAGAAGATCACCGTTCAATTTGACCGCCAAACCGGACGGACGCCAATTGAAAGCGGGTGTCACAACGGTCTTATTGGTAACGATGCTCAACCCGTCCGTGCTCTGGACGACATTCAGCAAGCTGACGGTCGCGCTGTTGGTAAAGGTGATAAAGATGTTCGTTGGCCCGCTGATTTGCAAGGCCAAGGCCGTGGGATTGGTCCCGAACGACGCCAGCGGCATGGAGTAGATCGGGTTGGCGAAAGAGTTATATTTATACAAGGCGCTGGACGTGCCGCGGGTCACGACATAAACGTTGTCGCTCGGATCGGTCGCCACCGCCACCACCTGGTTCGAGTTCATGTACGCAACATTCGTCGGAAAATTCAAAAAAGTGATCGTATAACTGTTGGCCGTATCCCCCGCGAGGAGCACTTTGCGAATGGCATTATTGTTTTTATCAGCGATGAAGAGGTTGCCCTGAGAATCAATCGCGGTGCCGACCGGCCCGTCAAACTGCGTGCCGTTAAAGGTATTGCCATCGTGATAACCGTTGGCCGCCGTGTATTTGCCGGGGATCGGTCCGCCGCCAATGGAGTCCAGCACCGGAACATTGCTGAAATAAACGAGGTGAACGTTGGTTTGGGCCGTCGCGGTTTGCAGCAGGCCAGCCACGGCGAAAAGAGCAAGGTTACGGAGGAGATGAGATGTTGTTCCCGGTCTCCTGAACCCGGATAAAATTGCAGTTAGCATAATAACAAAGCCGCCAGCGGCTAAGATGGGTGATACTACCTAAAAAACTAGGTTAAGGTCAATGTTAGAATTACGTTATTCATCAAATTGGGCGCATCTCATTACGAGCCTATCTCATTAACACCGGGTTTTAACC
>CAIYOY010000373.1 GCA_903927905.1 uncultured Verrucomicrobiales bacterium
CCTTAGCAAACAGGTTCTGGCTGATGAGCACAAATGTTGCCAGGAAAATTGCTTCCAATGACACGACCATGGTCAGAAATCCGTACGGGTAGGGGTCGAAGGGAACAACGCCGCGTCTTGATGGTCTTCGTCATTCCCAAGTTCAAAGAAATTTTTGAAGGCGCTTTGGGCAACGGCCAGGAACTCCCCGGCTTCACCCAGTTCGTCCTGGGCATCAGCGAAATGATCAAGGATCACATCGTTCGCACCATGATCATGTTCGCCATCGTGGTCATCGCCTTCAACATCTTCATCCGCACCAAGATCGGCCGCCGGTTGTTTGACAAGTTCAAACTCAAGATGCCCCTCCTCGGTCCCGTGGTCAGCAAAGTCGCCATTTCCCGTTTCACCCGCACCCTCGGCACCCTGGTCAGCAGCGGCGTTCCCATTTTGCAGGCCCTCACCATTGTCAAAGAAACTTCCGGCAACGTCATCGTCGGCAACGCCGTCACCGCCGTCCATGAAAGCGTCAAGGAGGGCGAAACCATCACCGCCCCCCTCGAAGCCTCTAATATTTTCCCCCCCATGGTCATCAGCATGGTGGACGTCGGCGAACAAACCGGCGCCCTGCCGGAAATGTTGATGAAGATCGCCGACAACTACGACGAAGAAGTGGACAACGCAGTCTCCGCCATGACCTCCTTGCTTGAACCCATCATGATCGTCTTTTTGGCCGTCATCGTCGGCAGCATCGTTATCGCCATGTTTTTGCCCCTGATCAAACTGATGGAAACCGTCGGTGACGCTGATAACGGCAAAAAGGAAGAAACCAAGAGCACGGACAAATAAGAGGAATTTACGATTTTCGATGTACGATTTACGCGCGTAAGGGCGGAATTATAATTCTAATAAATTTATGACTCGGGAGGACATGAAGGCTAGGACCAAGGCTTATGCCAATCGGGTGGTTAAATTGGTTCAAGCTTTGCCGGTGAATGAGGCGGCGCGGATGTTGGGGCGGCAGCTTTTGCGGTCGGGAACGTCGGTGGGAGCTAATTACCGGGCCGTGTGCCGGGCAAAATCGCGGGCCGATTTCATTAATAAATTACGAATAGTCGAAGAAGAATGCGATGAATCCTTATTTTGGATGGAACTTTTAGTAGATAACAATTTGATAACCGCCGCGCGCATGAAAGATTTAATGACCGAAGGAAACGAAATGCTGGCCATAATCGTAGCCAGTGCCAAGACCGCCCGAACCACCGAACGCGCGTAAATCGTACATCGAAAATCGTAAATTTTCCAAATGTCGCTTGACCGCATCCACAATTAGATGTAAATACAATGTAATTACAAAGCATTTACGTTTATGGACTTTGATTGGAACAATCCGCCGTTTAATTTGGATAAATCTTTATCCCTCCATGGGATAGAAGAATCCTTTGAAGATCCTTTTGCCGTCCGGTTGATGCCTGACTCCTCCCGCTTTTCCGCCCAGGCCCGTTTCTTTAACCTTGGTTTGACCGCAGATGGCCATGGTGTTTTTACGGTCTATCGCACCAATGGCAAGCAGACCCGCGTCATTTTCTCCCGGCCCTTTGAACCGGAAGACCAGTTTTTTTATCAGCGCAAAATGAACCATGCTTTGGCCCAATAAATATCCATGAATGCCATCACCAACTGGGATGAAATCCCCCTCTTCGACCGCGAAGAAGCCGAGGCCGCTTTTTGGGCCGACAACCGGCTGGATGTCCGCTTGATGGAAAGTTCGGTCGCCGCCAGCAGCGAATTGACCGATTCCGTGCCGATCAGCCTGCGCATGGACCCGCGCATGTTGGCCCGCATCAAACGCATCGCCCGCTCCCGCTATCTCAATTACCAAAGCATGATGAAACAATGGATCAGCGAACGGATGGAGCAGGAATCGCGCGATAACCGGAGCAATGTCCGCTCCATGAACGGATAAGTTTCTATGAAAATAAAACAAGCACACTGCGTCCGCGCTTTCACTCTCATTGAACTGCTCATGGTCATCGCCATCATTGGCATTCTTGCCGGGTTGGTTCTTGCCGGGGTGAAATATGCGTCGGGCGCAAAAAAGAAGGTGTTGGTGGGCGGGACGAGGGAGAGCCTGATGTCAGCCATTGATTCGTATCATGCCAGCTATGGCAGCTATCCACCGGACAATCCGATGATCGCCACGGCGACGAACCAGGATCAGGCTGGTGTCATTGCTTCGACGAATCAATTATTTTACGAACTCTTTGGCGCGACCTACGATCCCAACACCGCCACCTACGCGGCCCATGATGGCTCCACGATTTCGGCGGCGGTGATCAGCAGCACCTTCGGGGGAATTGGCGGCATCCGTAATTCGCTCGCCGGGGAAGTCAAATCGTTTTGGAATCCGCCGCCACAAACTAATTACTATTTGCCGTACCCCAATGGGGCGCAGGCGTTTGTGGTGCTGGTGCCGTTTGACCCGAATTCTTCTTCGCCCAACCGCTGGCATTACGATGCCTCCTCCACTTACCGGCACAATAAACAGAGCTACGATCTGTGGGCCGTTTACAACGACGGCGGCACGTTGATCACCAATGGCAACTGGAAACAGTAACGATTTATGAAAGCCACGCAAAATAATCACAACGCCCAAACCCAACACCTTCCAGTGCAGTGGCTGGAAGAGGGCGGCGCGGTTGAGCGCCTGAACATCGGTTGGAGTCCGTGTCCGTTGGCCGGGAAAAACCGTCCGGTCAATCGCCGCGCCCGGTTGTCGGCTTTTCGCCGGGCGGGAGCGCGCGCCTTTACTTTGATCGAACTGCTGGTGGTCATTGCCA
>CAIYOY010000374.1 GCA_903927905.1 uncultured Verrucomicrobiales bacterium
AGCGCCACCAGCTTGCTCCCATCGGCCGAGGAGGCCACCGAAATCCAGTTACGATTGCCGTCCCGCGCCGTCCAATTCGTCCCGGAATCGGTTGAAGTGTAAATCTGGCCGCCATCTTCCACCGCCACCAGCTTGTTCCCATCGGCCGAGGAGGACACTGAAAACCAGTTACGATTACTATCCCGCGCTGTCCAATTCGTCCCGGAATCGGTTGAAGTGTAAATCTGGCCGTGATGAACCCCCGCCACCAGCTTGCTCCCATCGGCCGATGACGCCACACATACCCAGGCACGATTGCTGTCCCGCGCCATCCAAGTCACCCCGGAATCGGTCGAGGTGTAAATCTGACCGCTATTCACCACTGCCACCAGATTGGTCCCATCCGCCGAGGAGGCTACGGCGACCCAGCGGCGGTTGCTGAACCGTGGCGTCCACGTTACCCCGGAATCGATCGAGGTGTAAAGGCCGCCCAGCTCCGCCGCCACCAACTTGCTCCCATCGGCCGATGAGGCCACCGAAAACCAGTTACGATTACTATCCCGCGCTGTCCAATTCGTCCCGGAATCGGTTGAAGTGTAAATCTGGCCGGGAGCTTCCACCGCCACCAGCTTGCTCCCATCGGCCGATGAGGCCATTGAAAACCAGTTACGATTGCTGTCCCGCGCCGTCCAGACGAGTCCGGCGGGGATTGGCGTCGAAACCGTGTCCCCGGCATTGACCGCGTTGCCGTTAAGGGTCAGCGTTCCCAGCGAGGGCAGGGTGGTGAGCTTTACCCGGTTGAAGTTGTTGGGCGGAACATCGGAATCGGAAAATCCATAATCGCCCAAGGCAAAGGTGTAAGATGTGTCCTCATTGAAGGTGATGGTGTTATTCGCCCCGCTCGGCGCGTCGTTTATATTGAACACATTGATGGTGAATTGATTGGTGAAGCTCAAGCCGCCGCTGTCCGTGACCGCGACGAGGATGCTGTAACTGTTCTTGGTCTCATAATCAAAACTCGCGGCTGTCAATAGATTGGTGCCGTTGATGGTGAAGCTTCCGTTGTCGGTGCTGCCCGTGCCGCTGACCAAGGCATACGAGGCGGTGTCGCCCGCATCCGGGTCGGTGTCCGAGAAACCGCCCACGGTCGTGCCGCTCGGTTGGTTCTCGGCGATGTTGGTGTTGCTCAGCGCGAGGGCCGTCGGCGCGAGATCGGGCGGCGGGGTGACATTGACGGTCAAATTTCCCGTTGAGGTTGCGGCCCCATCCGATACCTGCAAGACCACGGTATTATTGCCCAACGCCGCCGCGCCGCTGGCGGAAACATCCGCCGTGACCGAGCCCATGCCGCCCGACGGCACGATATTGGCCACGGTGATGCCGGTGGGGACGGTGATGGCAGTGACGATGAGGCTGCCCGAGGGCGTTTCAACATCGTTGGCGTAGGCGATGACTGAGTTGATCGGCGCAGCACCCTGGGCCCGCGTCAACGGTCCTTGAGGAGAGATGGTGGGAATGGCATTGCCCGTCCCGGTCAAAGCGATGTCAAATGGATTCTTCGCGCCGCTCACGTTATTGGCGATATGAAGGGCCGCGCTTCTCGCGCCGGATGCAACGGGCTTAAAGAGGACGACGAAGGTGGTGCTGGCGTTCGGAGCAACAGTGCTGGCATCGGGTGGGCCCGGCGTGAAGTCGCCCGGATTCGTGCCATTTATGTTGATGGCTAAACCGGTCAGATCGGCCGTGCCGGTGTTCGTGATGGTAAAGGTTTTGAACACGCTGCCGCCGACATTGGCCGTGCCAAAACCAATGCTGCTCACCCCATCCGTCAAATCCGTGCCCAGCGGCTGTTGCACCCCGATGTCCGGCGCGGTGGCATTCACGCCGGTGCCGGTCAAGGCGATGTCAAATGGATTCTTCGAGCCGGGGACGTTGTTGGCGATATGGATGGCAGCAGACCGCGACCCGGCTGCTCCCGGTGAGAAGATGACGGTGAAAGTGGTGCTGCCCCCTGGCGGAACGATCGTCGTTCCGAGTGTTCCCACGGTAAAGTCGCCGGGATTCGTGCCATCCTTGCTGATGGACAAACTGGCGAGATCGGCGTTGTTGCCGGTGCCGTTGGTGATGGTGAAGGTGTTGGTGAGGGTGCTGCCGATGTTGACCGAGGAATAATTGATGGTGCTGATGTTGTCGGACAGCTCGGTGCCCAACGGTTGTTGCACGCGGATATCCGGGAGGGCCCCCTGGATGTCCACGGCTACTTGGATGTAGGCCGTGCCACTTATTGTCCAGCTCATCGCCACGGGAGTGCTGGCTCCAGTCTTGGTGCTGGTCTTGTAGAAACCATGGATGCCGCTGGTCCCACCGCCCGGATCGCCCACGGTGGTCATCACCGTCTGTCCAGAAATCGGAGTTTCGGTCCCCGTATCCGCTGTATCGTAAATGTCCAGCAAATCAAGGACCAGATCACCCGTCACGCTGGTCACGCTGAGGGTGGCAGCGCTGCCGCTGCCATCGTTTCCCAGTTGGTGGCTGATTGGGGTTGTTTGATTCACGGTCTGAAAAGCGATCGCGCTGATCGCGATGGGTAACCGGGAGACGGTGGTGCCACCGGTGGTCACCGTCACACTGGCCACAATATCGGCTGTGGTGGACGAACCGCTGCTGCCCATCACCCGGTACCAGATTGAATCGGTGGCCACTCCGGCAGGATGTTTGATCCCCAAACTCATCGCCTGCCCGCCATAGGTGACCCCGGTGATATCGGTGGAAGCACCTGATTCATCGGAAGTTGATACGGTGACCACCAGCAGGCGGTTGTTCCCCGCTGGAACGAGGTAACTCGACAATGTGCTGTTATTGGCAACGGATGCGGCGGTGCCCAACTGGGTGACCGGGCCATTGGGCGGGACCGATGCGAAGGCGGAGCCAAGGCCGAGCAAAAGGGTCGTAGCCAGCGAGCAAAAGGGTCGTAGCCAGCGAGCAAAGGAGGAAAGGGGTGCGCAAAACGGATTGGTTGTATTTCATGATAGAATTAGGGTTTTTCCACGGAAGAAAGCAGGCAGCCTTTCAATTAATGGAAATGCAGCTGTTTTTGTAAGTGATTCAGCGTCAAAAAGCAATCAGGAAAAGGGATTATAAATCGAGGGGGCTTCGGGCACTTATCACTCTAATCAAGAATAAACAGCCCTCCGCGCCCCGCAGCCGGAATTAGAAGCTGACTTTGCAACTTGAACTTTAAGCTTTCAACTTTACCCTTCCTTCATGGAAGCAAAAGCTCCGCACATCGTCATTCTGGGCGCCGGGTTCGGCGGGTTGACGTTTTGTGAACATTTCCCGAATACCAGCGCGCGCCTCACCCTGGTTGACCGGCAGAATCATCATCTGTTCCAACCGCTGCTTTATCAAGTGGCTTCCGCCGGGTTATCCGCGCCGGACATCGCCCAACCCATCCGCTCCATTCTCTCGGACAAACCGAACATCACTGTCCTGATGGATGCGGTGACGGATATTAATTTGAAGGAACGCCAGATCACGTCGGCCAGCAATGTGTTGCACTACGATTATCTGGTGTTCGCGCTTGGTGGAATGACCAGTTACTTCGGCCATCCAGAGTGGGAACAATTTGCGCCGGGATTGAAATCGCTCGACGACGCCATGCGTATCCGCCGCGAAGTCCTCTACGCCTTTGAAAACGCCGAGGACGAACCGGATCCCAAACGCGTCCAGCAACTCCTGACCATCGTTGTCGTGGGCGGCGGCCCGACGGGTGTTGAATTGGCCGGGACCTTCGCCGAACTCGCCCGTTATGTTTTAACCAAAGATTTCCGCCACATCGACCCGCGCCGCGCCAAAATCATCCTCATCGAAGCCAGCCCGCGCGTCCTAGCCCAGTTCCCCGAAAGCCTTTCCGCCAAAACCGTCGAACAACTCCAGGCCCTCGGCGTCGAAGTCCGCACCGCCACCCGTGTCAAGAACATCACCAAAGGCCGGGTGGAATTGGAGACCGGCGAAATCCTGGCGGAAAACATCATCTGGGCGGCGGGCGTGGCGGCATCGCCCTTGACCAAAAAAATCGGCGTGCCCCTGGACAAAGGCGGTCGCGTGCTGGTGAATCCAGATCTGAGTTTGCCGGAGCATCCGGAAGTTTTTGCGATTGGCGACATGGCGTTGGTGCTGGACGAAAACGGCAAGCCCGTGCCGGGTGTTTCGCCTGCGGCCATGCAGATGGCGCAGCATGTCAGCGGCATCATTGATGATGAATTGGTTTGGGGACGAAAGGAAAGAAAGCCGTTTAAGTATTGGGACAAGGGAACGATGGCGACGATTGGTCGTTCCGCTGCGGTGGCGAAGATCGGGCGATTTGAATTTTCCGGGTTCATCGCCTGGCTGATGTGGCTGGTGATTCACCTGATTTTCCTGGTGGGCTTTCGCAATAAAATTTCCGTGCTGATGCAGTGGACTTATTCTTACTTCACCTATAAGCGCGGGGCGCGCATCATCACCGGCCACCATGACGCCTAATGGCCAATAAATTTTATCAGCCGGGACAGGAACGCGCCGCCAGGGTGGAAGACCTCTTCGCCACCATCGCGCCGCGTTACGATTTGATCAACGACCTGCAAAGCCTCGGCCTGCATCGGCATTGGAAACGAAAACTGATCCGGCTGGCGGAGGTCAAAACCGGCGACCGCGCCCTTGATGTTTGCTGCGGCACCGGAGATATTTCCATCGCCCTGGCTGCGGCCGGGGCCGAAGTCGCCGGGCTGGATTTCAGCGCCGCCATGCTGGCCGTGGCCAAAAAGCGCAGCCCGATCCAATTCTTGCAAGGTGACGCGATGAATCTTCCCTTCCCAGATAATTCATTTGACATAGTGGCCATTGGCTATGGCTTGCGCAACCTGTCAAGTTGGGAGCGCGGCCTCGAAGAAATGTGGCGCGTGGCCAAACCCGGGGCGCGTTTATTAGTGTTGGATTTTGGCAAACCGGATAATTCCGTGTGGCGGCAAATCTACTTCGCCTACCTCAAATGGCTCGTCCCACTGTTTGGAAAAATATTCTGCAAAGATTCCGCCACCCACGCTTACATCTTTGCCTCGTTGCAGCACTACCCCGCCCAGCGCGGCGTCGCCGAAAAAATGAAAACCCTCGGCGCAGCGGATGTTCACATCCACAACTTGTGCGGCGGCGCGATGAGCATCAACTTTTGCCGGAAGCCGTAGCGCGTGGCTGCATTGTCTCGTGGCTGCGTTGGTGACAACGCGGCTATTCAATTTACAGCTCCAAAAAAGTCCCGCAAATATGCCGAATCCCATCCGCCCCGTGGAAATAATAAACCACCAGTGCGCGATGCTTTGAAATCATTGTGGCCCACGGATACCCGAGATCCCCAGTAACGCCGTCATCCCGCAAGACCATTTCCGGTGCCGTGGCGAAATCGGTGCATTCCGCATTCAGCACGCGAGCGCGGACGCCGAGCGGTTGATGACGGTAACCATAGACGAGCAACACTCGCTTGTCCGGCAACCGCAGCGCATAATGCGGATGTCCCATGAACCCGGAATCCACCCACGGCTGAAAACTTTTGCCGTGATCGGTGGAACGCGCGACGACGGTGTGATCGTTAAAATTTTCGGAGCGCAAGAAAGCGACGAGATCGCCTTTGGGTGTTTCGTAAATGGATGTTTCGTTGAAGCTGATTTTTGCGTCCGCCGACACCGGACAGGAATAATTCCAGGTCTTGCCTTTGTCAGATGAAATCATCAGGTGGGTGGAAGTTTGCTCGCCGTCGTTGGTTCGTTGACAGGCCACCACCCAGAACAATCGCCCATCGGCGCCCTCACACATCGCGCCGCGATTGTAGGCGGGAACCGGCTGGCCCCAAAGGCCGACGTGTTTTTCTCCGGGCGTCGGTGGCGGATAAATCGGTTTTTCCCAGGTATGTCCGCCGTCGGTCGATCGCAGAACCGTCCCGCCGAGAAATTTAAAATTGCCGACGCTGAACATTTTCGGCCCCTTCGCCGGGTCGGGCATGAGGCACCAGCCGTAGGTGGTGCAAAGCAAAGTGCCATCGCGCAACTGGATCATACAGGGATCTTGCGAGCCGCCGAAAGGATCGGCGTAAATCAATTCCGGATCGCTCCAGGTCGCGCCGTCGTCTTTGGATCGGACCAGGACGAGGTGGCTGTTTGGATCAGTGTGTCCGGTCTTGCCGCCCATGGGGACACGATTCGGTGCACGACGGAAGGCGACGAGCAATTCACCGGAAGGCCGACGGACGATGGAGGGAAAGGAGGAGAAAAATTTGTCGTCTTTATAGATGACAATGTCGTTGGCCTTTTTCACCTCCGCACCTGCCCAAAATGGAGTCGCCAATAATCCGAGCAAGAAAAGCACACGATACATGCCTCCTCCATCGCTGGTTTAGGGTGGGGAGGCAAGTAAAAACAGGTTAAATAAAATAGCCGCCGCCAGCGTCCAACCGGCTCATGTTAAAACTAAAAGCTGTTCTGATTCTGTTGTTCACCGCCATTTTATTTGTGGGATGTGTCACCAAACCGGTTGCTTCACCCGAGCAATCCGCGCGCGCCCGGGCGGAAATCCTGCGCGGATCGTATGGGACGTATCATGGTGCGCCGCGCCAGGGTGATCATGTTGACATTGCGCGATTGTTGGCAGAGTTGGAAGACATCCACGCCAACACCTATCACTGGCTGGTGCGAGGCCCGAATGGCTGGGAAGATTTAAAAACGTTTCTGCCGCTTGCCCGCGAAAAACATTTGCGGGTGTGGGCTTCGCTCGTCCCGCCTTCCGAGCCGCCGCCCTCTCAACCCTTCGGCCTCGATTTTCAAAAATGGGGATTGGAGTTCGCTAAACTTGCTCTGATGGAAACAAATTTAGTCGCATGGAGCATAGACGATTTTCCGTATAATATTAAAAAGGCATTCACCCCGGAATACGTGGCTAAAATGGTCGGTGACGCGCGTGCCATCAATCCGAACTTGGCCTTCGCGCCCTGTTGTTATTTCAATCAAATGAAACCGAAATTCGTGGCCAATTATAAAAATTCGTTTGACGGCGTTTTGTTTCCCTATCGCGCGGATTCAGCGGGTGGAAATTTGCAGGACGCGACGCTGGTGGGGCCGGAAGTGAAAAAATTGCGCGCTTTGTGGGGCGCGGATTTTCCGATCATCCTGGATATTTACGCGACCGCGCACAGCAAATTGGGTGCATCTACGCCGGATTATGTCGAGCAGGTGATGATTAACGGGAAGAAATGTTGCGATAGCGTGCTGATTTATTGCCACCAAGACCCGGTGAAGAATGCGGAAAAATATCAGGTGGTGAAGCGGCAGTTTGCCGTTTTGCCGCATTGATTAATCCCAATTTCAAAATTAAAATCCGAAGCCCGAAATTCGAAACAAGCGCGAATGTTTGAATTTTCAAAAATTCGCTCATTGAAAATTTGTTTCGTGCTTCGAGATTCGGATTTCGAGTTTAAACTATCACGGTAGAAATTGATTCAGCACCCGCCGGTCTTTCTTCGTCGGTCGCCCCGACCCTTTCGGCCTCGGCGCGATCGGATGGAAATACGGATCACGCGGTTTTTGGAATTCGGCGGCGGGCGTCTGATCTTCCATGTATTCTTTGACTACCGGCGCGCCGACACGCCGTTCCAAGACCTGCAACACTTTGAACGTCCGCGTCATCTGCTCTTTTTTCACGACGATGACATCATTGCCCCGGACATCGCGCGAAGCTTTGACCGCATGGCCGAGGATGGAGACGTGGCCTTTATGACACGCTTCCGCTGCCAGCGCGCGGGTTTTGAAAACGCGCACGGCCCAGAGCCACTTGTCAATTCGCACCGCAGGTTCGTTCATTCCCAGCAGCCTAACATGGTGGAGTTTTTTCTCAAATTTTAAGAGAACGGTGAGAAATATGAGAATAGTGCCTGTCCTCCGACTGGGTGAATCTTGCCCTTTCTACGTAGCGCCGACTGGCAGTCGGCTGTATCGCCGATTGTTAATCGGCAGGGGGCATAAATGTAGCAGTGTAAGGATGCACCCCATGATTTTGCCGTTATGGTTTTGCCTTTTTCCGGTCACTTTTTCTTTTTTAAGAGAATGGTGAGAAATATGGGAATAGTGTCCACCATGTACACGACAGTCGTGCCAATTCCTGCCAAATTCCCCGCAGTGAACAAAGGATCTTCATCAAAAATTAGAGACCTCAGCTTCCCGGCCGGGTCAGCCAGTCTTTTTTCGCGTCCTTTCGCGTGTTTCGCGGGTAAAAAATTTCCCTCCCGCCATCAAGCCAGCACAAGGCAAAACAAGCTAAAACAAGGTAGAACAAGCCAAAACAAGGTTGTCCCTCAAAAAAAATTCCACGTCGTTGATCGTCACTCTTTCTTGCGCCCGCTTAAAACTGAACACTGGCAAACTGCTTATCTCTATTGCATGATTTCCCGCGATAACATGAGAACTGCAACTCTGATCGCTTTGCTTTTGGCTGTGACCCAAACCTCTGTCTCGGCCACGGGACGGCAATTGACCGGCCAACACGCCCCGGCCACCGCTCCCGCCATGACCCCGGAACAATCGCAAAAAGCTTTCACCGTGCCGCCCGGTTTTGAAGTCCGTTTATTCGCGGCGGAACCCGACGTCATCAATCCCGTGGCGATGACTTGGGACGAGCGTGGGCGGCTTTGGGTTTTGGAATTGTATGAGTATCCGCTGGGCGCGCCGCCGGGAACCAAGGGGCGCGACCGCATCAAAATCCTCGAAGACACCGACGGCGATGGCAAGGCGGACAAGGTAACGATCTTCGCGGATGGTTTGAATCTGGCCACGGGTCTGGCCCTCGGCAATGGCGGCGTGTATGTCGGGCAAGCGCCTGATTTGCTGTTCCTCCGCGACACAAACAACGACGACCACGCTGATACGCGGGAAGTTTTATTGACAGGGTTTGGTTTGAATGATCGCCACGAATTGCTCAACGGTTTTACCTGGGGCCCGGATGGCTGGCTCTACATGACCCACGGCGTTTTCAATCATTCCCAGGTCAAGATTCCCGAGGCCAGCACTCCGGGCGTCGAAGTCAGCGCGGCGCTGGCCCGGTTTGATCCGCGCACGAAAAAATTCGAGGTCTTTGCCGACGGCACGAGCAACCCGTGGGGCGTGGATTTCGACAAATACGGCAACGCCTTCGTCAGCGCCTGTGTGATTGACCATCTCTTTCACCTCGCGCCCGGCGGCATCTACGCGCGCCAGGGCGGGACCCCGGCCAATCCTTACGCCTACGAATTGCTGCCGTCCATCGTGGATCACAAACATTACATGGCCGCTTATTCCGGCATCTGCATCTATCAAGGCGACATGTTTCCCGAGGAATATCGCGGCGAAGTTTTCTTCGGCAACATCCACCAAAGCGCCATCAACCACGATCATCTGATCCCGAACGGCTCCAGTTTCAAAGCCGTGGAGAAACCGGATTTTCTGACCACCACCGACGGCTGGTTCCGTCCCGTCAGCGAACAAGTCGGCCCCGACGGCGCGATGTGGATCGCCGATTGGTACGACAAATATCCCTGCTACCAAAACGCGCAGGCTGATCCGGAAGGGGTGGATCGCAAGTTGGGACGCATTTGGCGAGTGGTTTACACGGGTAATGAGCCTGGCAAGAAAATTCCTACGCGGCCTGATCTCAAAATGGATTTGAACAAATTGAAAAGTTATGAATTGGTGGAACTTCTTGAACATCAAAACGTGTGGCAGCGAAGAATGGCACAAAGAGTTTTGACAGATAGCGCAGAAAACATGCGCCATAAAATGTCAGTCCTTAGTAGATCATCCAACCTCGAAGACCAGGCTGCCTCTCTACCTTTTGCTGATGAACTTTGGAATATTAATGCTGGAGCAAGAGAAATTCTTTTTTCGCAAAAGGATGAAAAGTTGGAATTTCGTTTAGCTGCATTATGGGCGAAGTATAGCTCGGGCGAATTAGGGACATCAACTTTATACGAGTTGACCTCATACTACTTGCAATCCAAACCTCCAGTTCAAATTCCCGCGGAGGTTGCAGCTTGGGCAGTGCGCTTTGGTGCAGCAAATCCACATAAAGATTATTTGGCGACACTTGAAAGATTAGCTTCAAAAGATAACCCAACCATTAAATTAGCAGTGGCTATTGCCGTTCGTCAGATTGTTTCCAGTTCACTTACCGTTGACACTGACATCAACACCGAAACACCCATTGGAAAAATTCTCTCCGCCCTCATCAAATCCTGCGCTGATGCCAAAGACCCTCTACTACCATTCATGATTTGGGAAGCAGGGGAACCGGGTTTGGCAAAGAATCCCAAAGGAGGACTGCAATGGCTGGCGGATAATGGCGCGGACACTATGCCTCTCAGTGGGATTCTTGCAGGCAAGGCCATGCGGCGGATTTGTGATACAGGCGATGCGGCCAAGCTCGATGTTGCCGTGGAGTTTATTGGCAAGGTGGCGGAAACCAGTCCTGCTCTCGCGGTGGCTGCGTTGGATGGCATGTTGGAGGCGCAGAAAGGAAAAGCAGTGCGACCAGGCAGTGATACGAAGGCGTTCTTTGAAAAACTTAATGCGATTGCTGACGGCGGTGGGGCGAGCGTACCCGCGAGCCGTTCGGCGCAATCAACCCCCGGCTCGTCAGTAGCCTCGCCCCACCAGTTGGAAGAACTTCGGGCGCGTGCTCTGCAACTTGGTGCATTATGGGGCGATGCCGGTTCCATCGCTGCAACCTTGACCATGATCAATGACCCCAAAGCCGCGACCGATGACCGCGTCAAAGGCATTCAGGCGGCGGCGCAATTGCGGAATGACGCCGCGCGTGAGGCGGTGGTGAAAGTGGTTTCGCAGGATAATCCTGAACCTGTTCTGATCGAAGGACTGCGCGCGTTGAGTGAACTTGGCGGCGACAAGGTCGGGTCCATGATCGTGCAACGCTGGAAAGATTTTTCGTCTGCGACTCGCCGGGCGGCGGCGGATGTGCTGGTGTCGCGCCATGCTTGGACGGAAGATTTCTTGAATGCGGTGCAGGACAAAATCATTTCGCCAACGGAAATCTCGGCCACGGTCTTCCGTTCGATCTCCAAATACAAAGATAAAAATTTCGATGAACGCTCCGAAAAACTACTGGGCCGCTTTCGCGAATCGAGCGCGGACAAAGTCAAAATCATCCGGGAAAAACGAAAGATGGTTCTCGCCGCCGATCCGGACATCAAGAAAGGCCACGACATCGCCAAGCGCACGTGTTTCGTCTGCCACAAACTTTACGGCGAAGGCGCAGACGTTGGGCCGGACCTCACCGGCGTGGGCCGTTCCAGCTTGGACGCGTTGCTGGCCAATGTGATTGATCCGAATCAAGTCGTGGGCAAAGGCTACGAAAACGTCGAAGTCGAAACCAAGGACGGTCGCAGTGTCAGCGGGCGTTTGGTGGAAGATACCGATACGCACATCAAATTGATCTCCGCCGGCCCGAAAGAAGATGTCATCGCCAAGTCCGACATCGAATCCAAACGCGTCAGCACCTTGTCGGTCATGCCCGAAGGTTTGGAGCAAATGCCCGAGGAGGATTTTCGCAACCTGGTCTGGTTCATCCTGAATCCGCCCGGAGACAATCGTCCGATGACGCCGGAGTTGCGCAAACAATTGATCGGCAAATGACGCCCGTCGCCAAAGATGTTCCGGGGCAACGTTTGGTTTCTCTAGACGCGTTGCGTGGATTCGACATGTTTTGGATCGTGGGCGGGGATTGGCTGGTGCGTTCACTTCCCAACATTTACGATTGTACGCTGACGCGCGAATTGAAGGAGCAGATGGACCATTATCCGTGGGCCGGGTTTCATTTTTATGATCTGATTTTTCCACTGTTTGTTTTCATGGTGGGAATTTCCATCGTCTATTCCGTGCCGCGAATGGTGGAGCAGAAGGGCAGGGGACAGGCCGTCAAACGAATCGTGCTGCGGTCGGTGGTTTTATTTTTGCTCGGAATTCTTTACATGGGCGGCGTTCGTGATGGGTTTAAAAATATCTACATGGCGGGTGTATTGCATCGCATCGCAGTCTCCTATTTCTTCACCGCGCTGATCTTTTGCTTTTGCGGCCGTCGAACAATGATCGGAATTTGTTTCGCGTTACTTGCAGGATATTGGGCGCTACTGGCTTTTGTCCCAGTGCCGGGGATTGGTCCTGCCTCATTTGAGCAGGGAAAAAATCTGGCCTTTTACCTCGACCAGCAATATTTGCCCGGACAAAAATTTGAAGGCACGTTGCTTAGCACCATGCCAGCGGTGGCCAATGGTTTGCTGGGAGTTTTTGCCGGGCTGTTTTTGAAATCGGACAAGGTTAGCACAAAATCAAAACCGCCCTGGCTCGTGGGAGTTGGTTTGGTCAGTCTGCTGCTGGGATTCGCTTGGGGCCGATATTTCCCCATCATCAAGTTGCTCTGGACTTCCTCCTATGTGCTGGTGGCCTGCGGATACAGTGCCATTCTCCTGGGAATTTTTTATCAGGTCATCGAAATCTGGGAGTGCCGGAAATGGGCGCAGCCTTTCGTCTGGATCGGGATGAATGCCATCACCATCTATCTGATTTCCGCACTGGTCGGATTTCGCAAAGTGGCGGATCGGTTCGTCGGTGGCGACGTTAAAAAATATCTGAACGTTCATTTCTTCAACAGCGGGGACACGGTTCAAGCACTGGTTGCTCTGTTTCTCATGCTTTGCGTGGTGCGGTTTTTGTATCAGCGGAAGATGTTTTTGCGATTGTAGATTCTTCAATGATTCACTAGCTTGAGACAGCAAAACATGAAAACGTCAACAATGTCCCGCCGCACTTTTATCCAAACCACCGCTCTGGCCACCGCCGGACTGGCCGTCAGCGCCACGCCCAAACCGCCGCCGGTCGTCGTGACGCCTGCGCAATGGCCCATCGGTTGTTTCAACCGCCCGTGGATGCAGGCGCACGGCAACAAAATGATGCCTCTGACCAAGCCGCAACCGGCGAACTGGGGTTTTGATGTCGCCCTCAAAGGCATGGCGGAAGCGGGCTACAAAGTCACCGGCCTCTTGACTCCCATGCCCGATGAACCGTTCATTGGCTCGACCGCCACTCCGGAATATCTGGCCGCGCTAAAACATAAAATCGCCCTAGCCGGGCTGGTTCCGAACATGGGTTCGTTGCATTTGCCGCCGGGTGGCACCCTGGCGGAATGGATCAAGGATATCCGCCAGCAACTTGACAATGCCAAAACATTGGGCCTGGAATTTGCGCTGACCTTCGGCGTGGACAAGGCGTCGGATTACGACAACTACTACAAGACGATGGCCAATGCCGCCGATTACGCTTTCGAACGCGGCATCAAACTCGTGCTCAAACCGCACGGCGGCGGCAGTGGTGCTTCCGAGGAAATCATCCGTTGCCGGGCGCGGGTGAACCGGCCCAATTTCAAAGTCTGGTACGACGCGGGCAACATTGTTTTTTACACCGGCAAAGATCCGTTGGAACAGCTCAAGCCCATCGCCAAACACGTCACCGGTTTCTGCGCCAAGGATTGTGACAAGCAAAAAGGCAGTGTCATGATTCAACTCGGCGCCGGTGTGGTGGATTTTCACGCGGTCTTCACCGAATTGAAAAACGCCGGTTTCAACGGCCCGGTCATGCTGGAGTGCGCCGGTGGAAAAACCTACGAAGAAGTCACCGCCAACGCCAAGGCTAACCGGATTTATTTGGAGAAGCTGTTTGCAACGTTGTAATTAATTGCGGATTGCGGAATGGAACGACGAGCCTTCGCGAGCTGATTGAAGTTTGGAATTTCTCTGGAGCTTGGGTGTCGGAATTTGGAGCTTAGGTTTTCTGCTCCTTCAACACGATCTCCAATCCTTCCTTCGCCGCTTCGATTTCAATCGTTTCGCCTAGCGCCGTGGCGAAATCCCGGCCCCATTGGGCCATTTTGGAAATCTTGTCGTCATCGTGGCTTGGGTCGTGATGGAAGAGAAAAAGTTTTTTGACGTTGGCATTGATGGCCAGTGCCACCACGTCATCCACGCAACCATGGCCCCAGCCCACGCGCGTTTGGTATTCCGTCGCGTCGTATTGTGAATCCATGATCAGCACGTCCACGCCTTCGACGAAATCCACCAGCTTCTGATCCATTTTTCGGGCGTAAGTGAGGAACTCCGTTTGGCCAGCTTGATGCGGTTCGTTGGAATGATATTTATAGCGTTGAAACGGTTCGTTGTCCGGCAGATAGGCCACGGAGCCGCAACTGGTATTCAAGCGGTAACCCATGCACAGGCCTGGATGATTCAGATAGGCCGCTTCCACGTCAATCGAACCGATCTTAAATTTCAGTTCCTTTTGTTCCACCAGCGCGATGTGACTGGGCAATTGCTGCCAGCCGATGGGAAAATACGGACTTTCCATTTGACTGGAAAGCGTGGCCAGTAATCCGTCCCGCGCACCTTCAAAGCCAATGATGCGGATATCGTTCTTCGGATTGTAGGCCGGGGCAAAAAAGGGAAATCCCTGGATATGGTCCCAGTGCGTGTGGCTGATCAAAACCGTCAAAGCCAATGGACGACCTGTCGCTTCCGACGCCAGTTGATCGCCGAGCGGACGGATCCCCGTGCCGGCGTCCATCACAATGATTTCATTGTCCACGCGGACTTCGATGCAGGAAGTATTGCCGCCAAAGATCGCGGTCGTCGGTCCGGGCGTAGGAATGGAACCGCGCACGCCCCAAAAGCGAATGGACATCTGGCCCGGAGGCACCATGTCGGCCAAAGGTTTGATCGGTGCGGATGGCGCATCATTCGCCGGTCGGGTGACGACCCGAGTGGCGGTGTCGTCAACGGTCGCACCATTGTTCAGCAGATGCATCAGATCGGATCGCATGATCGGTTTGATCATGTAATCCGTGGCCCCGGCTTCGAGGGCATTCAGCTTGTCTGCGCCGTAACTGCTGCTGGTGGTGAGAACGATTTTGGTCGTGGGTAAAAGGCCGTTGGGGGCGCGCAGAGAACGGCAGACTTGGAAACCGTTAAAGCGGGGGGATTGAATATCGCAAAAAACCAATTCCGGTTTTTGTTCAAGCGCCAGGGCCAGGCCGGTCTCGCCTTCTTCGGCTTCCAAAATATCCCAGCCGGTCTGTCGCAACCATGTAGCCAGCGACGCTCGGACATCATGGTCCTGATCTATCAATAATGCGGTTTTCACGAAGGCGGGCTGATTAAGACATACTGTCGGAAAAAAAACAATAGTGAAACGCGGGTGTTGAATTTTCGTAGCAGCCGATGTAAATCGGCTCTAATTCGATTGCGCGCTTCTTAAAAATTAGAGCCGATTTACATCGGCTGCTACGAGGGAGTTAAGGGGTTGCCGCCAGTGACATGGAGAAACACTTCCTCCAGCGCGCCGCGTTCGCCGCTTTGTTTGCGCAATTCATCCCCCGTGCCGACCGCGACCAGTTTGCCCTGATGGATGATGCCGATGCGATCGGCCATCTCTTCCGCTACGCTCAATTGATGGGTGGAAAGAAAAATCGTCATGCCGGCCCGGGTCCGCTCCTTAAATATATCTTTGACAACGCGCGCGTGCTGCGGGTCCAGCCCGACCATCGGTTCATCAATGACCAGAATTTCCGGATCGTGCAGCAGCGCGGAAACGATGGCCACGCGCTGCTTGGTGCCGTGCGAGAGCCCTTCGATCGGCTTGCTGATAAATGGCTCCAAATGAAAGCGCGGAATCAATTCGCGACTGGCCGATTCTATGTGGCTTTCGCTCATGTGAAAAAGCTGCCCGGTGAAACGAAAAAATTCCCACGGGGTCAATTTATCGTAGAGAAACGGAAAATCGGGCACGTAAGCCAGCCGGCGGCGCGCTTCCAGGGGATCGGTCTGGATGTTGAATCCGGCGATGAAGGCGGTGCCGGAAGTGGGTTTGAGCAGACCGGCTAAAATTCGAATCACGGTGGTCTTGCCAGCAGCGTTGGGGCCGAGGACGGCGAAGAATTCACCGCGCCCGACCTTCAGGGTGATGTCATTGACAGCCGTCAGGTCGCCGAATTTTTTGACCAGATTTTTGATTTCGATCATGGGCTTTTTTTAAAAATGGCTGAAAGCATCGTTGCGCAGGGTGATGTGGTTGGGCAATTCCACCCAGAGTATCTCACCCACGCGGCTGACAAATATATAGATCGTCTGGCCGAGCAGCCGCGCTTCCAGGCGATAAACCCGGACTTTGGAATGGCCGAACTGCATGCGGTCTTCGTGCGCCTCCCAGCGCATGGCGTGAGCGACATCGAGCTGGTGATCCGGGCCCGAAGCCAGACCCAGCAGGCCGACGGCATACGATCCGCCGAAGTCCTGCAGCAGGGCTTCCGGGTTTTCCAGTTCGGAAAATTTGATGTTCTTTTCCCAGGGACCATTTTCGTCTTCAATTTTCAGGTGGACATTTTGGTTTTTGGCGACGGCATGAACTTCCCAGGAGTTCGGCGGCAGATTGGCGCGCAGATGAAATCCCTGCCAATCCTCGGAGGCCGAAAGTTTAAGGCTGGCCTCAAAGCGCACCTGTGCCTGTGGGCTCACGTAAGCGCTGCCTTTAAAATTCAAAGTATAACTGGTCAGTTTTTCCACCATGCCATCCGGCTGATAACCGTCCGATTGCGCTTTGCCCGTGGCCCAGGCGGATTGGCCGATGTTTGCGGCCCAATCTGAGAGGCCGATTTTTTTCTCGTGCTGATAAATATCCAGCGTGGAATTGTCCGGGGCGGTGATGATTTTTTGCCAGACGGCCGCCACCGGAACGGTGTTGCCGATCTGGTTTTTGCCGCCGATCTGCGAGCGCCAGAGCAAATAATTCATCACCAGCCAGAAGGTGGTGATGGCAATAAATGTGACGCGGGAAAGCATACTATCAAGGCAGATTCAGGCTTTGACCGACTCGCAACCGTTTAGGATCCACTTTCGGATTGGCTGATTCGAGGGCGCTGACTTTGATGCTGTATTGTGCGGCGATGGAACTCAACGTTTCCCGTTCCTTGATGATATGAACGCGCGGTTTGGGTGGCGCGGGCGCGGCGGCGACCGGCTGGGGAGGTGGCGCGGGAGCTGCGACGGGTTGAGCGACGTGTGGTGCCTCCACTCGCACCGGAGCTGGTGCGGCTGCCGGAACGCCGGGGGATTGGGCGCGGAATGTTTCCACTTGTTGTTTCAGCAAAGCATTATCCTCGCTGAGCCGTTGAATTTTTTGCTGGAGGCTTGGGCTGTTGGGTTGCAATTCGGTTTCGGCCAAGGCGCGTTTACAGCCGCGAATGCGGTCTTTGACATCCGCCAGGCGTTCGGAATCAGGACGCAACGCGAGATGCTTTTGATAATGGTAGATGGCGGCGGCGTAGTCCTTGATTTTTTCGTCGTAAATCCAGCCGAGTTCCAAATGGGCGGAAGCGGAACGCGGGTTGGCTTCAACGGCCTGCTCGTATTCGTCCACGGCCTTTTTGTAATCCTGGCTGGAAACGAGGGCGCGACCGCGGAGAAAGTGCGGGTCTTTTTCCTCGTCCACATGGCTTTCATTTCCGGGAAAACAACCACTCAGGCAACTGACAATAAAAATTAACCCGGCGCATTTAACCATCGCCGATAAACGATTCATGGGACGAGCGTATGATAGAAGGCGGGGAATTTCAAGATGCCGTGGGCAAACTCGAAATCCGAAATTCGAAACAAATCCCAATTAACAAAATCAGAAAACTTCAAACCCCGAATCTCGTCCATCCGCGATTTCCCTTTTGGAATTTTCCTATTTCGAATTTGTTTCGGATTTCGAGTTTCGAGTTTTAATTCCTACGGTTCCGAAACGGGTTCGATATGCACTAACACGTCAGAAATGGTGGGAATTTCGGCGCGCACTTTGTCTTTCACAGAGTGGGCGATGTGATGCCCCTCGGCCACGGTTATTTGCGGGTCCACTTCCAAGTGCATGTCCACGAGATATTGATAACCCATTTTGCGGGCGAAACATTTTTCGACGCCTTTCACGCCGGGGACAGCAGCGGCGATTTTTTCGATGTGTGCCAACATCGCGGTGTTGGGCGCGGTGTCCATCAATTCATCCATCGCGGGACGGAGAAGTTTCCAGCCGTTCCACGCGATGATCCCGGCGGCGATGATGGCGGCGGCGTCATCCGCCCATTCGAAGTTATGGCCACCAATCAACGCCAGGGAGATGCCGACGGCGGCGGCGAGCGAGGTGATGGCGTCGCTGCGATGATGCCAGGCATCGGTTTTGACGGCGATGTTATCCACGGAATCGGCCTCGCGGGAAATAATGCGGTACATTATCTCTTTGATCACGGTGACGCCGAGGACGATGATCAGGGTGAAGACGGCGGGACGATGCGGCGTGGTTATTTCCTGCGCGGATTTCACGGCGATGCCGATGGCCGCGAGCAAGAGCATGATGGCGGCGACGGCGGCGGCCAGCGGTTCGGCTTTGCCGTGGCCATAGGGATGTTCACGGTCGGGCGGTTCAGCGGCGACGACGAGGGCGCGCCAGACGATGATGGAACTGAGGATGTCGGCGACAGACTCGACGGCATCGGCGACGAGGGCGTGGGAATGACCGAGGAAACCGCCGACAAATTTACCGGCCATCAAAACGACATTGATCGCCAGCCCGAGGAAGGTGGCGCGCAGACTACGATTGAGGCGTTCATTTGACACAATGGTTCTTGGTAAAAAAATTCAGACCTCACCTCACCCCAGCAGGCAGTACGGTTGGTTGATGCACCGCTCGCGGGGCTCTCTCCCCTCCATCCGATGGAGCGGAGAGGGAGAAGATATTGCCGTCGCGGGCAAGTGCGGCATCTTTTCGATAAGGCAACATATCTTCAAATCATATGACAGAACATGGCGTCGCGCAGCTTCGGTTCGAACCAAGTGCTTTTTGGCGGCATGATGCCGCCGGCGTCGGCGATGGTCATGAGGTCTTCGATGCTGGTCGGGAACATGGAGAAGGCGCAGGCGTATTCACCGGAGTTGACGATTTTTTCCAACTCCGCCGTGCCGCGAATGCCGCCGACGAAATTGATGCGCTTGCTGGTGCGCGGATCGTCTATGCCGAAAATCGGCGCGAGAACCAGGTTTTGCAGGATGGTGACGTCAAGGCGTTCGATGGGGTCTTGGGAGGCGGTGTGTTTTGGGAGGAAAGTAAGTCCGTGCCATTTTCCATCGAGGAACAAGGCCAGATCGTGTTTGCCGGCGGGTTTGGCAACACCATGGGGTTTGATGGTGAAGATGGCTTCGAGTTTTTTGAGGAGTTGCGCGGGGGTGTTGCCGTTCATGTCTTTCAGCACGCGATTGTAGGGCAGTATCTGCATCTGATCGTGCGGAAAAATAACGCTCAAGAAAAACGCGCTTTCGCCGGCACCCTTGCGCGATTGATAAACGCGACCGGCGGCGGCGCTGCGATGATGGCCATCGCAAATGTAAAGGAACGGGATTTTCGCAAAGGTGCTGCGGATGAAATCAATCGTGGCGGCATCGCGAATGGTCCAGGCGCTGTGGCGGACGCCGTCTTTGGCGGTGAAATCGGTGTCGGGCGTTTCGGCGGTTTTCTTTTTGACGAGGTCGTCCATTTCTTTGACAGCTTGGTAGGTGAGGAAGACAGGGCCGGTTTGGGAGCTAAGGGTTTCGATGTGGCGGACGCGATCGTCTTCCTTGTCGGGCCGGGTGAACTCGTGTTTTTTGATGATGTTCTTCAGGTAATCTTCGCAACTGGCGGCAGCGACGAGGCCGATCTGCGCGTGCCCGCCCATGATCTGGCGATAGAAGAAATAGCAGGGTTGCTTTTCCTGCTGGAGCGAGCCGTCTTTGATCAGTTTGGTAAAATTTTCTTTGCCCTTGGCGTAAACTTGCGGGTCGTAGATATCTACGCTGGTCGGGAGATCAATTTCCGGTTTGCTGACGTGGAGGAAGCTCAGCGGGTTGCCCTGGGCCATTTCTTTGGCTTCGGCGGAGGACATGACGTCGTAGGGGAGTTCGCAGATCTGGGCGGCCAGCGCGGGCTGGGGACGAAGGGCGGTGAATGGTTTGATGTTGGCCATGAAATTTTATTTGTATTCAGTGTTCAGCAAATTGGCCGCGACTTGATGGACGCGGCGAGTGTTGGTATAAATGGGGACGGGAGGGAACGCACGCTTAAAAATTCTTCACCGACGATACCTTGATTAGCGCACTTGCAGGGCGAAGAAGCGATTTATATCGGCGGGGTGAACGGCGTTGGGGATAGTGAAGGTGAAGGGACCGCTGGTGGTCAGGAAGTTGGTGTAGATCGGCGTCCATTGGGTAAACAAGGCGGGCAAGTTGGTGCTGGTCAGGACAACGTAGGTTCCGCTGGCCATGCCGTTGGCACCATTGAGAACGAGTTGGGTGCCGGATATGCTGGTAAGATTGATCACGGGGGACGGCACCGGCAAAAGGTTATATCCGATGGCGTCGAGGGCGGTTAATTCAACCCAGGGGTTTGGGGTTTTTCCGTTGGTGGCAGAGGCGTCCTGGACTTGTGCAGTATGTGAACCGGCCACCCACCAATCGCCGTAATCTCCACTGGCTCCCTGATTGAAGCGCGCGAGAAGATTGGTGCCATCAAGCGAGAAGTAGGCGTCATCGCCATTGGTGGAATAAGACCGGACACCGGCGCTGGTGTACCGGAAGAAGTCTTCAGGCAAGGGGTCGCTGGAATTGGAGTCGAGGGCGCAGGATAGGCCAAGAACTTCATCCATTTCATGCCAGACGGTGGACATGAGATCGCCTTTGGCGCCCACGGTGGTGGCGCGGGAGAGGTTGAGTTGGGAAGTGTGCAAGCCGATAATACCGTCGTACCCGCCAGCCAGGCCTGAGTTCTTGCCGGTGATTCCGATGGCTCGAAGGTTAGCGGTTTTGACCCGGACGGTGGTGGTGCCGGTGACGGGGTTGTTCGCGCCGCTGGCCAGATTGGCCAGGGCCACGGTATCGTTGGTGGTGGTGGCGTCGGCCAGGAGGGCGGCCCGGAATTGGGTATAGGAAATGTTGTAATACCACCAACTGCTTTGTCCGTACAGCCCGGAGGTGGAGATTTCCTTGAACTGAATGGTGACGGTGATGGGATCGGAGAAGCGGGTTTGGTATAATTGTATGGCGGTGTTGATGGTGCTTTCGATGGTGGCGGCATTGACGTCGTTTGAAATAGTGGTGTCGAAAGAGGGGACGATAACCAGGGCATTGGCTGAGAGGCTGACAGCAAGGATGGTTGCAGCGAGCAAAAGTCTCATGGATTGACTCTAAAGTGCGGTCCGCGCGTGGGTCAAGAGGATTGGGGTAAAATAGGCGATATTTGGCTTGCGGAAGGGATGATTAAGGGGTTAATTAGAGATGTTTTACTGACAGGCCGTGCCTGTCCTTGGAAATGATTTTGAAGCAAGCATGAATAAGTTCCACCCGGTGAGGGCCTCTTGAGTCGCCCCTATTCTCCTCGTACTCCTTCGCCCGCCTCGTTCACGCGTGTCAATGGCAAGATTCGCGCCCGTGAAGTCCGCGTCATCGAAGACAAAAAGCAACTCGGCATTCTCCCCCTCGGCGATGCCATCAACCTGGCCCGCGCGCGCGGGGTGGATCTCGTCGAGATCGCGCCCAATGCGAATCCGCCGGTCTGCCGCCTCGTGGACTTTGGGAAGTACCGCTATGAATTGGCCAAGCAGGAGAAGGAAGCGCGGAAGCATCAGCACGCGAACAAGGTGAAGGAAATTCAGCTCAGCCCGAATATTGATCCGCATGATTTCGGGGTGAAGTTGCAGCACGCGATTGATTTTCTGTGCGAAGACATGAAGGTGAAGGTCACGCTGCGTTTTCGCGGCCGGGAAATGGCGCACAAGGAATTTGGTTTTCAACAGGTGGAAAAATTTGTCAAAAGCCTGGAGATTTACGCGCATCCAGACGCGCCGCCGAAGTTGATTGGCAAGGGGATCAATGTGATGTTGAGTCCGTTGCCGCGCAATAAGCGGGCGAAGAATCCAAAGCAGGCTGAGCGGGATGCGGATTTGGCGGCGGAAAAAGAATACGAAGCTCAGCATGGGAAGAAGCCGGTGAAAGAAGGCGTGGCGGATGTGGATGAGGATGCTGATACGGATGCGGAGACGGTGGAAGCAGTGGAATAAATCAAAGCTCCAAATTCCAAGCTCCGTAGAAACTTCAAACTCCAATCCGTTTTTGGCGGGTTGGAGTTTTTGTTTTTTATCCGCGAATTTCACGAATTTTCGCGAATTATTTTGGAATTTCTCTGGAGCTTGGATGTTGGAGTTTGGAACTTTTTCTATCCCTGCATTTCCCAATTTTTTATCATCTCAGGAAATTTACAATCCGCACAGACCGCGTTCGAGTGGTCGCAGAAATCGCGGACGATTTGGAGGAGTCCTTGCTGCATGGCGGCGGTGTTGGTCAGGCTGGCGGCGCGCGGACCTAATAATCTTTGGCGGGCGAGGCGGAGGACGGTGTTGTCCTGACCGGCGGGCCAGGCGGCGTATTTTTCTTCGGCCATCTGTTGGAGGTAATGATTTTTCCCGGTGTGAGCGCGCATCCAAAACCACGGGAGGATGACGTTGATGGCTAGGTCGGTGGCGCGGCTGGCTCCGAGGAGCGGCTGTGGTTTGGGCAGGCGCGGACTGTTGAAGGACCAGTGCCAGGCCCAGAAATCATCGGCGGGCGGTTGCAGACAGGCGAGGAGGGATTCGAGTAAATCCATTTCCACTTTTTCATTGGTGAACCATTTTTCCAATCGCGCAAAGAAATCTTTTTGTGCCAGCCAATGAGCGGCGAGCGCGAGGCGGCGGGAGGGTTGATTGGCGGGGCGCAGGCCGTTGAAGCGCCAGATGTTCCTGGGTAAAATAACTTCGCTGAAACTTTCCCGTTCGCGCCACCAATGATCCCAGAGGGTGCGTTGGTAAACATGAGGGTCAGATGGGGCGTCGGCCAAATTATCCGGCAACAATCCGGCGAGGCCGAGGAGTCGGGCTTGCCAGGCGAGGGGAGTCTCGGCGCGCAGGCCGGGCAGGAGTTCGGCGAGGCGTTGCATGGGCCAGATGTTTTGTTTGTAGCCGAGGGCGCGAAAGAGTCCTTCCCAGAGTGATTGTTCCCAACCCGTTTGACGGGCGCGGGTTTGAAATTCCAAGGCTTTGCGTTGGAGGCGGATTTGCGCGGCTTGGGCGAGGAGGTCGCGGGCTTTTTCCACCGACAGGTTGCGCAGCGGGGCGTTGCAGTGGCCGAGCAATTCGTCGGGGAGTGATTGGTTTGGTTTGCCGCCGACCCACAAGGCCATGTCTTGCAGCGGGGCGTCGAGGAATTTTTCCATGGCGAGCGACGGCATGGTTGGCGCGGCGGATTCGGTGCCGTTCCAAATGACGTGGAGAATGACATTGGCGAAGGCCGGATTGCGATCGTGGGCGTGACTGCGCCAGTTGGCGGGTTGGAGATCAATTTCGATATCACCGGTGCGCGGTTGGGTGTTGCCGAATTGGAGGACGGCGCCGCGAAAATCAGGGCCGGCTTCGTGGTTCCAAAAGCCGGGGTGGAGGACGCGAATCGGCTGGCCATCGATGGTGTGAAGTTGGTGGCGATGAAGGCGTTGATGATGCCAGATGCTTTGCAGGAGGCGTTCGGGCGGTAGAGCGATGTCCTGGTCGCGCAGGAGGAAACGGGCTTCGTTTTGAGTGCGCCAGCGGGCGTAGAGATTGGTTTTTTCTCCAGACATGGGGAAAGGTTTTGGTGAAAGGGGCGAGAAAGTCAAGGGAAACGAAGATTGGAAATTTTTTTGCGAATAAATCGTCTGCGGCGGCGTCAGATATAACCAGTGATACGCAGTCCAGAATTATTTCATGCCCCTTGGCTGGTTTCGCAGCGAGGTTTCCTGAAGGCAATGGCCCAGGCGATTTGGCCGCAGACTTGGCGGCAGGCCGAACGGTCAGAGCAGAAAAAGGCCGCTTCTCTTCCGTTAGAAAATCGGTTTTATGCGGTTGATTTTGATTTGGCGACCGGACGTTTCAGCGCGTGGCGCGCAGATGGAACGGCGTTGTGGACCGAGGCGGTGGCGACGGCGACGCTTTCCACCGGGATCAGAATGACTGCGGATTGGGATTATGCGCGGGAAATAAAAATTATTGATTTTGCGGACGCGCAGGGACGGGGGAAGAAATTGATCGCGCTTTGTTTTGATGCACGGCGGCAGCTTGATTTTGAAGTGCGGCTGTCGCTCTACGACGAGCGTGAGGCGTTGACGGTGGAAACCATTGCCCGGAATGTTTCAAGGAAGCCGCTGGTGGTGAAAGAGGTTCAATCGTTGCAGACGTTGTCGGGGCAGATCAAGCCGGAAGCAAAGACGGTGTTGCCCGGTGAAGAAAACAAAAGCCGGTGGAATATTGGCGTGGTTTTGGGCAATCAATTGGCGCTGTAATGGGTCCAGATGGCGAGGATGATGCACCAGGCGACGACAAAGCCAACCAGGACGAGACCGAATCCTAGTCTTTTCAAGGGCACGTTGGGCGTGCCACATTCTTCGCAATAAAAAGCCAGCCTTTTAAGTGCCTTATGGCAATAGGAACATTCCTGCCTTTTCATATCCTTTATCCCGCAATCTACCATGAACCATTCTGCCAAGCGCTCAAATTTGGCAAAATACTCGAAACGTTGGGTTTGTTTCGATGAGTATGCTCACGGATTGAATCCGTCCGGGGAGACTCATCCCCTTGTGTCTTTTTTTAACTCAGATTCATTTCCGCAGATCTGCATTTACCTGTCAAGGAGTAGCTTGCATATGGGTGTAGGGCTTTAGCTGTTTTGTTGTGTAAGGTTTTCCCCTGCAAAAGTCTCGCAAATTGCGCCTATTAATCCGTTGTTGACCAGTTGTTCCCGGGCATTACGATAAAACATCATGAAAGCGCAACGCCGTCAAATCCGGCTGACTTATACCGCCACTGGGGAATCCGTCCTGGCCGAAATGCTGGACGATGAAGCCCCGAATGTATGCAATCTGGTCTGGGACATTTTACCTATCGAGACGAAGGTTATTCACGGCATGTACTCGGGCTTTGAAGTTTTTGCCATGCTGGACAATCCGAAGCCGATCACCGGCGAAAACCTGGTGCAACTGCCGTTGCCGGGGGAACTGCTTTATTTTTATGATCCGAGTGTTGGCGCGGTGGGCGCGAAAAAACCGGTGGCGGAACTGGTTGTGGTTTACGGACGCGGGGTGACGTTGCGCGCGCACGAAGGGGTGCCGACGCATTGCAGTCTGTTCGCGCGGATTCCGGGTGATTGGAAATATGATTGGATTAATTTTGCCAAGGAATGCCGGAAGGCAAGATGGGAAGGGCCGCAGGTTTTACGCGTGGAAAGAGCCTGAGGAATTTACGATTTACGATATTCGATTTACGAGTCGTCGAGATATTCCACCCGCGCGTAAATCGTAAATCCGACATCGTAAATTACTTCACCCGATATTTTT
The DNA here is from genome assembly GCA_903927905.1 of uncultured Verrucomicrobiales bacterium. Taxonomy (GTDB): domain Bacteria; phylum Verrucomicrobiota; class Verrucomicrobiia; order Limisphaerales; family Palsa-1400; genus CAIYOY01. The sequence goes on from CAIYOY010000374.1 coordinate 25,545, forward strand.
CCACCTTGGCCTCATCCAATTCCACGCCCAATCCCGGTTTGGCATTGGGCCGCGCTTGTCCGCCGATGATCGGCAGAGGTTCTTTGACCACGTCGTCTTCGTAATAAAACGGGCCGATGATGTCGCAGGGGAAATTTTCGGCGTCTATGCCGGAAGTGGCGATGGCCAGGTGGGTCATGGCGGCGCTGCCGATGCCGAGTTCCAGATTGCTGCCGACGGTGCAACTGAGCCCGGCGGATTGGGCGAATTTGGCGATCTCCCGCGCGGGCCCGATGCCGCCAGCTTTGCCGACGTAAAGGGAGATGACATCCGCCGCGTTCAGGCGTAAAAGCATTTTGGTGTCTTGTAAAGTATAAGCGCTTTCGTCGGCGATGACGGGGAGGCCAATTTTTTGGCGCACTCCGGCCATTTCGGCGATGTCTTCCGGGGCCAGCGGTTGTTCGACAAAATTAATTCCGAAAGCGCGCAATTGCATGACGGTGCTGACGGCTTGTTCGACGGTCCAACCGCCATTGGCGTCCACGCCGATCTTGATTTTTGGTCCGACCATCTGACGCACGGCTTGGACGCGGGCGATGTCCTGGGCGGGTTCGATGCCGACTTTGATTTTCATCGCCTTGAAACCTTGTTCCACGGCCCACTGACCGATTTCGGCGGCTTTGGCCGGTTCGACCCCGGAAACGGACCATTTGGTCGGGACGTATTCGCGCACTTTGCCGCCGAGCAATTCATAAACCGGTTTGCCCGCAGCTTTGCCTGCGATGTCCCACAAAGCCATTTCCACGGCACCCTTGGTGAAATAATTCGCGGCAAAAGCGAGGCGGAATTTTTTGGTGAGCGGTTCGATCTCCAGTGGATTTTCGCCGATGAGCAGCGGGGCCAGATAAGTGGAGATCAAATGCGCGGCGGTAAATTGGTCCTCGCCACTCCAGCGTGGGGTGCAGGAAGCTTCGCCGAGGCCGATGAGACCGGCATCGGTGTGAACCTTGACCAGTAGAAAAGGGGAAACCGTGTGCGAGCCGCCGCGACCGGCGCGGATGGCCACCTGGGGCTTGAGCGGCACCTGAATGGGTATGGTCTCTATGCGAACGATTTTCACAAATTAAAAAGTGATTGTCGGAGTTCTATAAATCAAAGCAATCGCAAAATCACGGGCGTTTCGCTTCCTGCTCGGGTTCAGTGACCGGGGCGGATTCCGTGGGCTGGACGAGTTTTCCGAATTTGGGAATTTCCGGCCAGATCCACGCGACACCGAGAACGACCAGGATGGTGGCGATGCCGCCGGAGACGACGGAAAAGACGGGGCCGCGCCATTGACTAACGGCGCCGGATTCAAATCCGCCCAATTCGTTCGAGGTGCCGATGAATAAATTATTGACTGAGGAAACCCGGCCGCGCATGGAATCGGGCGTCAGTAATTGCACCAGGGTGTGGCGCACGATGACGCTGATGTTGTCGGCAAAACCGGAGATGAACAGCATGGCCATGGAAAACCAAAAGGATGTGGAAAGACCAAACGCGATGGTGGCCAGACCAAAAACGACGACGGCCCAGCAGAGGGATCGCCCGGCTTTTTCCATCGGCGGACGATGGGCCATGTAGAGCGCGCAGACCAAAGAACCGACGGGCAGGGCGGCGTTGAGCAGGCCAAGGCCATGCGGGCCGCAGTGCAAAATATCCTTGGCATAAACCGGCAGCAGGGCGGTCGCGCCACCAAACAAGACCGCGAACAGATCCAGGCTGATGATGGCCAGGATGGTGCGATTATTGAAAACAAAGTTGAATCCACCGAGGAGCGATTTCAAAGTCATCGGCTGTTTCTCCGCCGGTTTGTGGTGCGCCTTGACGAAGCAGACCAGCGCGAAACAGCCGCCGGTGGTCAAGGCGGTGATGACATAAATGGGCGTGGCGCTGCCGGTCAGGCTGATGAGAAACCCGGCGGCAGCCGGGCCGGTCACCGCAGAAAATTGAAAACTGCTGGTGGCCCAGTTGATGGCGCGGGGAAATTCTTCGCGCGAAACTAATTGCGGCAAAAACGATGCGCTGGCCGACCAGAGAAATGTCCGGGCCACGGCGGAAGCGAGCAAGCAACCATACATCCAACTGACCGACGCGGCGTAACTGGAAATCAAGGCCAGCCCAACTGCAGCCAGCGTCAGGACCAGTTGCATGGCCAGGATGATTTTTTTCCGGTCCCGCGTGTCCGCCATGTGGCCGGCGGGAATGGTCATGGCCAGCATCGGGAGGAATTGAGTCAGGCCGACACAGCCGAGGGCCATGGAGGAATGAGTGCGTTCGTAAAGTTCCCAGCCGATGGCCACCGTCAACATCTGCTGGCCGAAAGAGGCAATGAACCGACCGATCGCGAAAAATAAAAAATCGCGATTGCGTAAAACGGCATAAGGATTGTCTTTCGGCGCTGGTTTGGCCACGGCGATAGTTACGCTGCTTTGCGCGGAACTGCAACTAGGATTCTTTGTGGCGTCATGCGTCCCGCCTCACGTAGAGGGCGTGCGTCCCGCCGCCCGGAGTGAACGGTGGAAATTTCAAAGCCACTTAAAAATATCTAACGCTTGTCCGGCGTATAACGGTTTTATCCGCCGGGCGAGACGCACCGGCTCTACGGCAGGCGAGACGCCCGCCGCCACAGCAATCACCATTTGCCAAATTCGTCGGTGAAGGCGGCTAATTCTTTAACGATGCCGTCGAGGAATTTTTTGCCCTTTTTTGCGGTGGCCAGGTCGGGGTGGCCGACGGTGCCGGTTTTGGAGATTTCATCGAATTCGTTGACGAAATAGATCGGGCGCGAATGTTGCATGTCGCTCGGGCGGTAGGAGTCCTTGAATTTGCCGCGCCCGTCGCGTTTGGCCAGGTGCATTTTAACGCGTTCGGGATGGAGATGAAGCATGACGGAAGTCTCCATCTCACAGGCATGGCCGAGGCCGCCCGGGCCGGATTCGCGCACATCTTTGATCGATTGCGCGGCCAGCGACCAGTAGTTGGCAAAAATAAATTCGAGTTTTGGAAATTCGGTCTTCAATTCGCGCATGGCGGTGCGGACGGGAATGTCATTGCCGCCGTGGCCGTTGAGCAGGAAGATTTTTTTCGCGCCCATGCTGGCGATGGATCGGCAGAGTTCGATCATCATCTGGATGTAAGGCATTTGCGAAACGCTCAAGGTTCCGGGAAACGCGAGGTGATGAGTGGAATG
>CAIYOY010000375.1 GCA_903927905.1 uncultured Verrucomicrobiales bacterium
GCACCATTGGTCACGGTGCAGGTATAGGTCCCGCTGTTGGTCACTTGCAAGTTGACGAACACCAGATTCGTCGCCGTCGCGCCCGGAATCAACGTCCCGTTCTTATACCATTGATAGCCCAGCGTCGGAGTCCCGCTGGCGGCCACGGCCAAAGTCACGGGTTGGCCAACCGTCCGGTTTGCATTCGCCGGTTGCAGCGTGATCGCGGGCGGCACGGTGATGACCAAGCTCCACACCCGGCTGGTCACGGAACCAAAGTTGTTGGTCACCACCACGAAGTAATAAGCCGAACCCGCCGACATGCCCGGTCCGCGCACGATCGTGCTGTTGGTCTGGGCCGGGACAATCGCGGCGGTCGCATGAGTAGTCGCATTGCTGCTATACCACTTGTAATGCAAGCTGGTGCCGCCGGCCAACACGCTGTTGGTGAAGAGTCCACCGGTGTTCTCCGCGCCGTCCACCGGCTGCGTCAGAATGGCCGGATCGTTCACCGTGATGACCGCCACTGCGCTGGTCGCCACGCCGGAGGCGTTGGTCACCACAACACTGTAACTGCCCGCGTTAGTCCGCAGGATGTTGGTGATGGTCAGGCTGGAAGTGGCCACTCCGGAAATGCTGCCACCGTTCGCCAAATTAGTTCCATTCTTCCGCCAGAAGTAGGAGAACGGAGAAGCACCGTAATTGGTGACGTTCAAGGTCAGAGTGGTGCCGGCATTGACTGTTTGACTCGGGGAAACACCCGCGATGATCACCGGCCCGACCGTGCTGGTGACATGAACCGTGCGGACGGCGGTGCCAGTGTTGAAGCCGTCGTTGGCTGAATAGGTGACCAGATAATCACCCAGGGTATTCACATCCACCGTGCCGCTGGTCGTGGGGACGAGCGTGCCGGCACAGGTGTCCGAAGCCGTCGCGTCCAGTTCGGTGTAAGTGCCGTGGAGCTGGACTGACTGCGGGTTGGCCCCGATCAGGGTCACCACCGGAGCGGTGGTGTCAACTACAGTAACGACCGCCACGGCGCTGGTCGCGCTGCCGTAGGCATTGGTGATGACAACGCTGTAACTGCCGACACTGGCGGCGGAAACCGGCGGGAGAATAACGTTGGCATTGGTGGCATTGGCAATCGCATTGGTCGCGCTCGGCGTGGCGAAATACCATTGATAGGACAAGGTGCCGCTACCGGATCCAACCGAAACCAGCTCGGTCGTAACCGCACATTCCACCGTCTGATTGGTCGGCGAGGTGCTGACTGTGGCCGGAATCTCATCCACCACGTTGACCACGCGAGCGGCGGTGTTGGTGTTGCCGTTGCCATCGTCGGCGGTGTAAGTCAGGGTGTAAGCAGCCACGGCGTCTTTATTCACTCCGCCCGTGGTGACCACGGAGACGGTGCCTGAGCAAGTGTCGCTGGCGGTCGCGCCGGCATCGGTGTAGGACGTGTGCAGAACCAAACGATACGGATTGGTGCCGGTCACAGTGATCGCGGGAGCAGTCGTGTCAATCACATGGACAACCCGGGTGGCGGTGCCGGTGTTGAAACCGTCATTAGCCGCATAGGTCAGGGTGTAGAAACCGATGGCATTGGCGTTGACGCTGCCGCCGGTGAGGCTGGCGGTCAAAGTGCCGGCGCAAGTATCACTGGCCGTCGCACCCACATCGGTATAACCGCCGTGACATTCAACGCTCAGATTGCCACCAGTCACGGTGACCACCGGAGCCGTCGTGTCGGTCACAGCCACCACGCGGGTAGCGGTGTTGGTGTTGCCGTTGCCATCACCGGCAGTGTAGGTCAAGGTATAGGTGCCAGTGGCATTGGCGTTCACACTGCCGCCCGTGAGCGTGGCAGTGACTGTGCCAGCGCAAACATCACTCGCGGTTGCGCCCGAATCAGTATAGCCGCCATGACATTCAACGGTCTGATTGCCGCCGGTCACGGTGATCACTGGAGCCGTGGTATCAGTCACAGCGAAGGTTTGATCCACGTAAGGCGCAGCGCGATACGTTCCGTCGCCAGATTGGGAGGCGCGGATCGTGACAGAGCCGAGGCCGGTGATGGTCACTGTGCTGCCCGAAACCGTGGCCGGGCCGCTCATGACGGTGTAGGAGACGGTGAGGCCGGAGCTGGCACTCGCGCCAGCGGAGAAAACATCGCCACAGGTATGGGTGGCAATCGTCGGGAAGGTGATGGTCTGGCCGGTGCCAGGGGCGAAACGGATGCCCTTGTAGGCGCCACCGACCGCGCTGGTCAGAGTGACGATGGTGGAATTGGAACCGGTATCAACCACTTTGACCAAGTCGTTGGCGGCATTGACGAAGTTGTTGCCGTTGGTCGTGCCAGTCTGAGGAGTGGTGGCATAAATGACCGGGTTCGGGCCGCTCCAATCCACGGTGATGCCACGGGTGGCTTGACCGATGCGGTAACTGTTGGTGAAGGTCAGGCCGACGTTGTCGTAATCCAAGCGGTAAATGCCGCCGATATCAGGCGCGGCAAAACCCTGGTCATCGCACATGTAGAGGATGGTGCCGGCTTCATTGATGGCAAAGTCGTTGATGCCCAAGTCCTGGACGGCAGTGTTAAAGCGGACAAACCACGAATTGGTGGGCATCGAGGTCGCGACTTTGGGCATACCCGGCAATTTGAACAAGCCGTCGTAGTTGGTCACCAGAGCGCTGCTGCTGACATACAAATCACCGTTGAAGGCGCTGATCACGCGGATATTAGACACCGTGCTTTCGAGCTGGTAAGGGGTGGCGATTCCGTTGGAGAAACCAGAGATGCCAGCAAAGCTGCCAGCGGTCCAGAAGTTGCCCAAACCGTCCCCGGCGGCGGAACGGATGTTGCCGGTGGAATGAATGTTGCCGCTGGCGGCGATGGCGAAGTTGCCGTTTTTGTCAAAGGTGCCGACGGCGCGAGGGATGCTGGCCGCAGTCGAAGCAGCGAGACCGGCAGAACCGCCCGCAGGAGTGAGATAACCGGCCACGATCAGGGAACTGCCATCATTGGCGCGGGTAACCCAGCCTTCGGTCGGGGTATTGCCAGCCTGGATGAAGGAGCCGCTGCCACTGTTGGTGATGGCATAAGCGCTGACCAAAGTGCCATCGGGAGCATATTGGAGGAGGAACAGAGAGTTGCCGTTGGCGCTCAGGGGTTCAACGCCATCACCTTGTTGCAGCACGACGAAGTTGGTTGCCGCCAGCGGAGTGGGAGTGATGGACGCGACCAACAAGGTGGCGTTGGACGATTGGAGCATGGTGCTGCCCGAGGTGACGACAACTGAGTAAGTCCCGGAATCCGACGGGGTCGGATTGGCAAAGTTAACCGCACTGGTCGTGCCAGCCGCGCCCAAGGACGTGCCGTTCTTGCTCCACTGATAGGTGAGAGCAGTGCCGAAAGCTTGAACGGTTACGGAATTGGCCGTGCCCGCACGAATCACTTTATTGATCGGCTGGATGGCAATGATTGGATCATTGACGATCAGAATGCTGTTGGTGGTGCCGGAATCGGTGGAACCACCGGCGTTGCTGACGACGCAGTGATAGGTGCCGGCATCCGGCGCAAAGACTCCATTCAGGGTCAGGACATTGGAGGTGCAACCGCTGAGGGTGGCCTGGCCGGGATAGGTCCCGTTCGAGAGGGTGGCGTTACCTTTCATCCATTGATAGGTCAAGACGCCGCTATCGTCAGTGGCATTGATCCGAATTTGAGCGGTGCTCGTGGCGTTTTTGGTCTGGGTGTTCGGAGAGATGGAAACGATCGCCGGGGCAGCCGGAGTCAGGACGGTCACCGACACCGGCCCGCTGGTGGCCATGTTGAGGAGATTGGTGATGACCACTTGATAACTGCCCGTATCACCGAGGACGATACCGGTGATGGTCAAAATGGAGGAGGATGACGTGCTGACGATATTAGTCCGGCCACTGGCGGTGATGGGGTTGCCATCCTTGGTCCAGAAATAGGTCAGAGGTGAAGTCCCGGTGACATCCACTTCCATGGTCATGGTCTGACCGACATAGGTCGGGGAAGGATTGGCGAAGATGTCTTGCGTCACGACCGGCGGAGAAGGCGGCACCACAGTCAAAGTGGCCGTCGAACTGGTGGCCGTGCCAACCGCGTTGCTGACAACCACATAATAGACCGATTGATCAGCCGTGGCCGTCTGGGCATTGTCCACTTCAAACGTGGAAGTGGTGGTGAAGGCGGTGACAGCAGTGCTGTTGGAATACCATTGATAGTAAACCGGAGCAGTGGTGCCGTCAGCGACAACAACCGAGAAGATATTGGTTGCGCCCTGGTTAATGGTCGCGCTGAGGGGGTTGGTGGCAATGACCGGCGCACCGTAAGGAGCGAAACGGATGCCGCGGAAGGCGAAGAGATTGCCGGCGCTGATCAGGGCGGTTCCAGTGGCGGACGAACCGGTGTCAATCGTCTTGGTGACGTTGTTGTTGTTGGTGATGGAAGCGCCCGGGTTGTCGCTGGTAACCGCGTAGATGATCGGATTCGGGCCGCTATAATCCACCGTCAGCGCATAAGCGCCGCCGGCGGTGTTCGTGCCATTGGGTTGCAATCTATATGCGAAAGCCCAAGCCGTGCCGTTATTGGTGTATTTGCGAATGCCACCGACCGTGCCGGAGAATGCGCCCGCATCCGCGACATACATGGTCTGTCCGTCCGGACTGAGGGAAAAGTCCCACGGGCTGCCGCCGGTATCGCCGGCATCCTGGACAACCGTGCCACCAGTGGCGATCGGCGCGCCGCCGGCATAATGGGCCGCGCCAACCGTGCCTGAACCGGTGGAGTAGAAAAGGGTGTTGCTGGTATAATTGATACCGCGCGTGTTCAACGAGTTGATGGAGTTCACATTGGTGAACGTGTTCATGTAAAACTGACCCACAGAAGTGCCAGCCCAATAATTTCCAGAATTATCCCCGGTGCCACTGCGAATGTTTCCGGTGATATTGTTAGTGTCGGTGAATTGGATGCCCAATTTACCGGTTGAATCCAAGGCCGCAATGGAGCGGCGGCAGAGGAAGGTATTGGAAGCAGTCGTAATGGTGTAAGGAGCGGCGTTGTAGCCAACGAACACCAGTTTGCTTTGGTCCGGCGTGGCCGAAACCATGCCTTCACCGAAGGAGTTGCCGATGCCGGTCAGGGCGGAGTCGCCACTGGTCGGGAGAGCGATCGGCGATTGGGCCTGGGTGCCGGAGGGAGTCACTTCAAGAACCTGAATCGCCGTGTTGGAAGCGGTGGTGATGTTCACGCCATCGCCGATACGATAAACCACCAAGTTACCCTTGGTGAAATTCTTGGAGACGCTCAATTGTTGCGAGCCGGATTTGACGGTCACCAAACAGACCGCGCTGGTGATCGAACCATAGGTGCTGGTGGCAACGCAATCATAGCTGCCGCCGTCGCCGGTCACGATGACTTTGGACAAGGTGCTGGAGGTGGCGGAGGGATCACTCACGGCGTTGGTGGCGGAAACGGTCGCCTTATACCATTGATAGGCGACGCTCGCGCCCTTGGCCACGAAGGTCAGGGTGAGGGTTTTGCCGGTGCGGATTTCTTTGGTGGCCGGAGTGACGTTGGTGGAAATCACCGGGTCAACCACGGTGACAACTACATTGGTGCTGCTGGCTGAACTGCCCAAGCCATTGGTGATGGCGCAGGTGTAGGAGCCGGCGTTATCTCCGGTCACATTGGAAAGAACAAAAGCCGAGGCGGTCGCGCCAGCGACGTTGCCGCCGTTGCGCTTCCATTGGTAGGTCAACGTGGCGGTGCCGACAGCGGTAACGGTCATGGTCGTCGTTCCACCAGCGGAAAGACCAACCGGGCCACCAGATTGGGTGGTGAGGTAAGGATCATTGACGGTCAGAACGGTTGGAACCGAACTGGTGGTTGAACCGCCGGAATTGGAAGCAACCACCCAGAAACTGCCGGCATCGGCGGCGAAGACATTGCTCAGAGTCAAGCTGCTGGTGGTGGCACCGGAAATGCCGCTGCTGGTGCTGGGCACGCCGTTGCCATTGGACACGTTGGCCAAGGTGCCGAGGTTGGCACCCTTTTTCCATTGATAGGTGGAAGCGCCGGTGGCGCTGACCGAGAAGATGACACTCGAGTTAGCGTTGGTGGTGAGATTGGCGGATTGGGAATTGATGGTGGGCGGCAACAAGGAAACGGTCAAGGTGGCATTGGTGCTGGTGACGCCGGTAGAGGTGGCGATGTTGGTCACTTGCACACTAACCAAGGTGCCGGACTGCGCAACCGTGGTGCTGGAGAGGGTCAGACTGGTGCTGGTGGAGTTTTGCACCTGAACACTGTTGGTGAACCAGATATAGCTGAGAGGCGCGGTGCCGGTGGCACTGGCGGTGAAGACGGCGCTTGCACCCTGGCTGACCGTGGTGTCAACGGGTTGGAGGGTGAACGACGGGGAGACATAAGCGACCGTGATGGTACCTGAATCCACGGAGGTCAGACCGGAAGTGGCCGCATCAATCACGGCGGTGCCAGAAGCGTTGCCGGTGAAGACGGCATTCGTGCCACCGCTGCCTGCAACCAAGTCACCGGAAACAACGCCGCCGGTGGTGGAGAGGAGAGACCAAGTGGCCACGGCATTGGAAACAAAGTTATTGCCGGAATCGCGAGCCACCGCATAAACGGTGATGGAATTGCCAGAGTTGACCGTCTGGGAAGTTACCACGGAACCGGTGCCGTTAGGCGCGGTTTCAACAGTTACAGTCGTGGGAGGAGGTGAAAGAACGGTGATGGTGCCAGAGGTGACTTTAGTCAAGGAGCCGAAAGCCGCCTGAATAGTTGCCGAGCCAGCGGAATGACCAGTGAGGGTCACGCTTTTGCCGTAGCTGGCAGAAAGGTCACCACTGACCACACCACCAGTAATGCCGGTCAAAGACCAGGACGCATAGACATTGGTGACATAGACGTTGGCAGCATCACGAGCGACGGCATAAACGGTAAGAGTGCCTAAATTAGCGAGATTTTGAGCACTGACAACGGAACCAGAACCATCGGCGGCAGTTTCAACACTGACTTTGGTGCCTTCCTGAGCGGTGGTAGTAGGTGCAAACTGGATGCTTCTAAAGGTCGAATTAGCCTGGGCCGTAAACCCTGCGATGGTTGTGCCGCCGTTTGTAGAGACGCCAATGCCGGTATCAACAATTGAGCTGACACCGTTAGCAGCCGCAGTGCCGATGATGCAATAAATAATTGGATTTGCCCCGCTCCAATCAACCGTGAGACTTTCACAGCCGGTCGTAACATTTGTCAGCGGCCTCATGGTATATTGATAAACCCATGACCCGCTCGCATTGGTGTAAACGTGAACGCCCCCACCTGTCGTGGTGACAATATTGGTGACGAAGGCGTTGGCATCCGACTCATAAGCGCGAGTCCCATCCGGGCTGATCGAGA
>CAIYOY010000376.1 GCA_903927905.1 uncultured Verrucomicrobiales bacterium
GCTGCGGGTCACAGACCCGCGCTCCGTAACCAAATGACCCTTAGTTGCGTCCAAAGACGCAAATGCCTATTTTTGAAATCAAAACAAACCTGTCGCGGCGAGGTGTGATCGATCAGCTTGCGGCCTTGATTCTCACGTTGGTTTTTGGGGCCAACGCAGTCCGCGCGGCGGAAGCGACTTCCACTCCGGCGGATCAACTTGGCTGGCAAATGGCTATTCATGCCCGGACCTTCAAAGATTACTCCTTGTTTGAGACCATGGACAAGACTGTGGCCCTTGGCCTCAAATACATGAGCCTCTCCGCCGGGGTGAATCTGGAGAGTACCAATTCCATTTCCGTCCTGAAACTTTCCGATGCCCAAATCCAAAGCATCAAAGACCACGCCGCAGCCAAGGGGATCAAATTCGTGAATGTTTATGTCCCGCTGCCCGGCGACGAAAAGGAGTGCCGCAAGTCTTTCGAGTTCGCCCGCAAAATGGGTTTGGATACGCTCGTCGGCGAGCCGGAACCCGAGGCTTTGGACACCGTCGAAAAGCTCTGTAAAGAATACAACATCCGCGTGGCCATCCACGATCATCCCAAACCTTCAAAATACTGGAACCCGCAATTCGTCCTGGACGCCATCAAAGGCCGCAGTCCGTTGCTCGGAGCCTGCGCTGATACCGGCCACTGGCAGCGTTCCGGTTTGGATCCGGTCGAATGTCTTAAAACCCTTCAGGGCCATATTTTCACGCTGCATTTCAAAGACCTGAACGAGAAAAAGAAGCAGGCCCATGATGTGCCTTGGGGCAGCGGTGTCGGACATTGCAAAGAGATGATGGCCGAACTCAAACGCCAGGGATTTAAGGGCGCGTACTGTGTGGAATACGAATACCATTACGGAACCTCCACGCCGGAAATCGCCGAGTGCGTGAAATTCTTTAACCAAACTTGCGCCGAACTGGCCGCCACAAAATCCCAGCATGAAAAATAATCCGAGTCTTGATTCATCAGGAAAAATCAGCCGTCGCCGTTTTCTTGGAGCCGCCGCCGCGACTTTGGCTTTTCCCACTTTTATTCCCTCCAGCGCCCTCGGCCTCGGTGGAACCACGGCTCCCTCCAATCGCATTACCATCGGCTCGGTCGGCTGTGGAGGAATGGGCACGGGCAACACGCGGTCTTTCCTTGATCAAAATGATTGCCAGGTGATCGCCGCCTGCGATGTGGACAAAAAACATCTGAGCGGTTTGGTTCAGGTTGTTAATCGTAAATATGAGAACAAGGATTGCAAAGCGTATCACGATTACCGCGAGTTGATGGCGCGCAAAGACATTGACGCCGTCATGCTGGCCGTGCCTGATCATTGGCACGAACTCGTGGCCGTCGAAGCCGCCCGGCAGAAGAAAGACATCTACGGTGAAAAGCCGCTGGCCCGAACCATCGCCGAGCAACAAGCCATGGTCAAAGCCGTGGCCGACGCCGGGCGCATCTGGCAAACCGGTTCCTGGCAGCGCTCCGTACCCATTTTTCACAAGGCCGCCGAAATCGTCCGCAACGGCCTGATCGGCACAGTCAAACACATTGAAGTAGGCTTGCCCAAAGATTATAACGATGCGGAAAATTCCCAAAAAGATCACATGACGGTGATCGAGCCACCGCCGGAATTGGATTACAATTTTTGGATCGGCCCCTCGCAGATGATGCCCTACATCCCGGCCCGCCTGCACCGGCATTGGCGCTGGAATTACAACACGGGCGGGGGACAGTTGATGGATTGGATCGGCCACCATTGCGACATCGCCCATTGGGGTTGCGACTTCGATAATTCCGGCCCGTCCGAAGTCCAGGGCCACGGCGTTTTCCCGCCCAAAGGAGAAGTCTGGGACGCCGCGAAGACCTACAAGATCGAACTTAAATATCCCGGGAATATTTCCATGACCATCGCCGGCGGCGACCCCGATATTAAAATGGGCACCAAATGGATTGGCACCGACGGTTGGGTTCACGTCACCCGCGGCGCGTTTTCCGCCTCGAATAAAGAATGGGAAAGCTACGCCCAATTGCCGGAAAACCTGCGGAAAATAAAACTCTACGAGTCCAGCAATCACCATCGCAATTTTATTGACTGCATCAAATCGCGAAAGCCGACCATCACGCCTGCGTCAACGGCCCATCACTCGGCGATCCCCGGTCATCTGGGATTGATCTCGATGCTGCTGGATGGGCGCAAATTGAAATGGGACGTGTCTGCGGAAAAAATTCTGAACGACGATCAGGCCAGTCAGATGTTGACCCGTCCATTTCGCGCGCCGTGGAAACTGGATTGAGGCCCCCTATTGTGCCTTAAGCCGAAAGAAAACATTGGTCATTAGCAGGGGCAGAGTCACTTCGTTGTTCAGATTTGTCAGATTGAGCGATGGCAAGTTCGTCACATCCACGTAATTTGTCATAGATGCGGAAAAACTTTTCTGTAAACTAAAATTTGCCGAGGGCACGGTCCACGAGAGAACGCTATTGGTGCCTGAATGGGCGATACTCAACGAAGGTGCCGGAGTTGTTTGCGCGATCCAAATACGTCCGGGTCCGTTGGTTGTTCCAGACGGCCACGAGGAGGCAAAAAATGTACTGCCATCAGCGGACGAGGCGACACTGGACCAAACCTGCTCGGGCAAATTGTTGGAAATCCAGGTAAGGCCTGAATCCATGGAAGTATAGATTGGCCCCTTTTGTTTTCCACTGCTTTCCCCGGCGGCGGCAATCATTTTTGTTCCATCCGCAGACATGGCAACGAATTTCCAATCATACAACGGAACAGCATTGGTGTTCCAAGTAGCTCCAGAATTCGTTGAGGCATAAATATGGCCATCAGGGTAACCGCCCCCAGCAGCCGCTAACAACATGGCTCCATTAGCGGACGAAGCAACCGACCACCAATTGGCAGTTGGCGCGTTGTTTGTCACCCAAGTTTGGCCAGAATTGGTTGAACTGTAAAGGAGGCGAGGGAGCGAATAACCACCCGTTATCAATTTTGAACCATCGGTCGAAGAGGCAATAGACCAAACACTGCCGGGTGAACTGTTGGAAACCCAAGTCAGGCCGGAATTGGTCGAGATATAGAGTCTGCCTGGGTCATATTCAGCCGAGGTCATGGCGAATAGTTTTGAGCCATCCGCTGATGAGGCTATTGATCGCCAAACAAAAAAAGGAAACTGGTTTGATTGCCAGTTCGCGCCTGCATCTGCCGAAGTATATATAAATCCCTGGGCAACCGCTGCCAATTTACGACCGTCAGCGGAGGAAGCGACAGATACCCACGAGAGTGCTGGAGCAGTGGTCTGCATCCAGCTTGTTCCGGCATTGGTTGAAACGTAGATATTATTGGTGTGTGTCAATTGTCCATACACTGCGCCGCCAACTGCCACCAGATGCGTGCCGTCAGCGGAACTGGCCACTCCTGACCAATAACCGCCGGGATCACCAGTCTGGGTAAGTGTTTGGGCGCTCAACAATCCTCGTGTGGCAATTATTGCCACTCCGAGTAGAATGCTACGGAAGCGATTATTGCAAACATTTCGCGCGGAATGAATTTTTAAAATGGTTTTCACAGGGCCTCGTAATGTTTTCACAGGGCCCCGTAATGGTCATGGTGTCCGCCATGCTTCTACATCCTTAACTCAAATCGTCTATTCTGGCAATTGTTTTTTAACTGCCGGTCGGGGTGGTTCTCAGACTTTATATCCTATTTCGAACAGCAAGACTGGCGTCCTTGTAACATTCATCAAAAGGCCTCTTGCGCTTCCATTAATTGCATCATATTATGATTATATTCTATGAGAATAACATTTGAAATTGATGCAAATGAGTTGAAGAAAATACAGAAAATAACCGGTCAGAAGAAGAAATCTCCGGCCATCAGCCATGCCCTGACTGATTTTTTACGGATGCAGGAGCGACAGGAGTTTATTGAAAAAGCCCTGGCCGGGAAAACAGATTACGCCCTGACCAACGAAGAACTGGAAGCCCGCGACGTCTATGAGACTCGTTGATTCTTCAGCCTGGGTGGAATTTCTCCGGAGCAAGGGCGATGCTGGCATCAAGCACGCCGTAGCGCGTCTGCTCCAGGCTGATCAGGTGGCTTTTACCTGCCCGATTCGGTTTGAATTATTGAGCGGGGTGCGTCCTGGCGAAGAAGCGGATCTGGCCCAGGCTTTTTCTCTCAGCCACCATTTCCCCTTTGAAGGGAAGGATTGGATAGAGGCGGCGCGACTTGAGCGTCAGCTTCGGGCGAAGGGGCTAAATATTCCGCGCAATGATCTGTTCGTCGTTACCGTAGCGGTTCGCACTGGCATACCCATTCTCTGCCGTGATGCGCATTTTACTGCCGCGCAAAAAGTGATTGGTGAAAAATTGACGGTTGAACAACTTTGATCGGGCGATCTGTTCTATTTACACTTCAATTTCCAACTTCAAATGTCCCGGTGCTGCCGGTGCCCGCGTCACTTCAACTTCATGCGTTCCGCCGTTGCTCCCGTTGAAACCGTGTTTGATAAGAAATGATTCAATCGGCTGATTTCTCGGCCCTTTGACGTAGTGCGCCCGCAACCGTTTTGCGCCGATGGCCGAGGCCTTCTTCGCCAGTCCGTGCAAAAAGGCCTCCTCCACGCCACGACCCAAAGCCCGGCAACTGAGCAACAGCGAATCTAACACTAGCGCGTCATCTTCCCGTCGTGAAATGCAGCCGCCCACCATCCCATACGAACCAAACCGGTCACTGGCCGACAACACCCAAATGTCGTGCTCCGGTTGCAGTGCTTTGATTTCCGGCAACGACCGGCGCTTGAGCGAGAGATTGAATTGGTTCGTCTTCTGGACCAATTGATGCACTCGCACCAAATCTTCTTCCCGCGCCTTTCGTATTTCCACTTTCAACTCCAGAGAAGCCAGATAGGACTCCAGGCTGACCGCTGATTCTTCCGATTTTTTGCGTTCGTTTTCCTGGGCGGTAAATTCGTTGCGCTTCGCATCTTCGCCTGTCGTGCCGGCGCCGTCGAATAACCAAAGCTTCCGCAAAATCTCCGCATACGTGGATGCGTCTTTCCCCAACGGCACCACGGTCACACCGGGACAATTCGCCTCCACCTCGAGACGCTCCGCCGGACTGTCATCCATCAGCACAAACGAATCCAAACCGAGATTTAATTCCTTGGCCAATTCCCGCAAATTCTCGGATTTCGGTTTCCAATTGATCCGCGCCCCGGCAAAATCTGCTCGTCGCAAAAGCATGTCGGGATGCGAATCCAAAACTTGCCAGACATCCGCCTCTGCGTTCTTGCTCGTGATCACCAGCAATATTCCGCGTTCTTTCAACGCCCGCGCTTCCATTTGCAATGCTTTGAAGCCGCCCTTGATTTCGATTCCTTCCGGCCCGTCTTCCCCGACCACGCCGCGCCAAAGCGTATTATCGCAATCCAGCGCCAAAACCTTTTTCGCCGGCGTCCGTGTCTGCCGAACCGCCCGGGCAATGCCGATGCCCAACCGTTGGTAAACCGGGGCCGTGTAAGGCGTGCTGGCCTCAATTTCCATCTGCGAATCCCGCGCCGCCACCTTGCCAATCGCCTCGATAATTTCTGAAAAATTCAGTGCCTGAACTCCCAGCGCTTGCAATCGGTCCCGCCATAAAACTCGCAATGATTCAATCGCCGCTGATCCCTGGCGGCTGGCCGAAACCACCATTGGCAAATCACCGGCCAACAAAGCATTGCCCGATCCCTCGACAAACGCCTTCATCGCTGTCAACAACGCTTCCGCCGCCGCCATTTCTTTTCCTTCCGCGAAATCTTCCGGTCGCGCCAAAACAACATTCAATCCCTCGCGATTTTTCCAAAACGCGCTCGCGCGCGACAACAACGCCTGCGGCACCTGATTAAAATCATAAAACTCCACCTCGACCGGACAGCCGAACGCCCGGCCCCAGAGTTGCAGCGCGGAAACCAATGGTTGCGCCACAAATGTCGCCGCCACCACGACTTTTGTTTTCTGCCCCGTCTCGGCGGGTGCATTTTGATATTTGGCTGCCAGCATCGTGGTGGCTTCCACCGGATCAAGCAGGGGGAGAAAATTTGGATTGAACTCAGAACTTGCAGTCGTGGCCTGGTTGGAAACTTGCCCCGTTTTTTTCAAAACCATCGCTTCCACTATGACCACTGAATCCAGCCCGAAAATTTCTTCCGGCTCCAAGTTAATTTTCAACCGATCATGCAAAGCCGCTGCAATCGCCATCTTGCCCATCGAATCCCACAACTCGCAATCCGTGTTGACCGTTTTTCGCGTGATGGTTTCCGGCGGCACCGAAAGCGCCAAAGCAATCAAACTGCAAATTTCCACATTTGGGTCCAACGCCCCCAATGGCCGTTCGTCCGGGCTGAACGATTCTTTAACCGTTTTAACAGGTTTATTTGTCAGGGCAGGGGAGGTCGTGTCCGGGTCCGTCTTGGCATAATTGCGCTTTGCCTGAAAAACTGCCGGATCTCCGCCCCAGACCTCATCCGGGGGAATCACCGTGAACGGCTGGATATGACTGCGCGGTTGCACGACCGAACGCGCCCCAATCCTGGCTCCCATTTCCACCCGCGTGTCGCCGCCAATCACACAATGGTCGCCGAACTCAATCGGAGCGCTTTGATAGATGAGCAGGCCCTCGCCGTCTCTAACCAACGAATGGGCCACGATGCGGGAATCGCCGCCCAGAATCACCCCATCACCAATTATCGTCAAATCCGGATCCCAGACTGAGCCTCCGATGAAAGATTCTTTTCCCACCGCACATTTGATCGCATACGAACGGAGGATCAAATGGCCAAAGACCGGCGCATGCAGCAGATGTTTGACAAACGGCAGTGAATATAACGAAAAATAGCGGTTGTAGGTGATCATGCAAACGACGAACGAAGCATTAAACTTCCCATATTCTTTTTGTTGATTCCGCCGCGGCTTTTGCCAAAACCACCCCAGCACGGTGGTTTCGAAATTGTAAAAAACCAGCAGCAACGTCAGCCAAATGAGATAAAGCAACGGGGAAACGACC
>CAIYOY010000377.1 GCA_903927905.1 uncultured Verrucomicrobiales bacterium
CCGCGCCTGCAAAGGTGGTCCGGCGGCTTGTTCCAACTTCGATGTCTCCGGCCCGTTTAGCGAAACCGTGCTGCTCGGCAATCTGGCCATCCGCCTCGGCAAAAAACTGGAGTGGGATTCAAAAAATCTCCGCGTGAAAAACATGCCCGAAGCCGACATCCTGATCCACAAACACTATCGCAAAGGTTGGACGGTATAACAACGGGCGCGAAAAAAAGTAACGAACATAGTGCCGGGCAAGCGCTCTGACTCCCTCTCTTCCAAATCCGATTTGGAGGAGAGGGTTGGGGGGAGGAGGTTTCTACGCCCCCACCAACTCCATTTCCTCAACCACCTTTTCTTCCTCCAACCTTTCAGGCCTCACCCGCGTCTCGTAGCCTGTCTTCAATCCCTTTCTCCAAGCCAGCAAACAAAGCTCGCTGATTTTCGCCGGGTCAGGATCATTGGGCAGCAACATGACCTGTTCCAAATCAATCCATTTCTGCCGCCGGCTGGCGCACTCTATCAAACAAACAGCTTCGATCTCCCGAGTTGGCGCGATCGAATCGCTCACCCCGGTCAGCACGGAAAGCTCGGCCGTCGGCCCAACGGCGATGACGTGGCTGTTGCGCATGCCGTGCCGCTTGATCATCTCCTTCGCAATCGTCCACGTCCGCAAGACGCTCGGGTCCATCTCCAAATCCCCGCCTCGCGCCGTCGCCAGAAAGGCCAACGAATCCACCGGCAAATTCCCATCATTCCACTTCGAAGCCCGATAGGCCGGATAAGCCCCGCGCTCCAGCGCCAAGCCGGTTGAAGCCAGGATCGCGTAATACGAAATCATCTCCATGCTGGCATCGGCAAATTGCGCGGCTTCCTCGCCGGCGTAGTTGATTTCCAATTTATCCAGCGCATCTTGAAATCCCATCAGGCCCAGTCCGACCGCGCGATGCTCGTGGGTGGCTGCTTGAACCTCCGTATTGGCGTAACAACTGACCTCAATCGCATTATCAAGCAAACGCATTGCCGTGGCCGTCGTCCGACCGACCGCCAGCGCGTCCAATTCCTCATTCTTGATATGGGCCGCCAGATTGATCGCCCCGCGAAAACCCATGTCAAACACAGGCTCAGCATGGGGCCATCTGGCGTGCGCCGCGTCGCTAAACTCCACGGTCACTTGCCCGGCGGAAATCGCGACCACGATCTGGTCCCAGATCTGCACCGCCTCCAACCGCTTGAAAACTAGCACATCTCCCTGCTCCGCCTGCGCCTCGCACTGTAAATATAATTCCTCAAAGTCCTTCCCGTGCACATGCCGCAACTCCGGTGATTCTCCCGGATGGAACAGCGTCCAATGCTTCTTTTGCCGCACTCGCTGTATGAACAGATCCGGAATCCGACAAACCCGTTTTGAGGCTTCATCCGTGCCGACCAAAAATGATTCTATCCCGATCTGCCAGACATCCATCCCCGCAACCGCCACAGGCGCCACACCAAATTGCGGACGCAACCGACCGGCATTCAGTAAAATCTGAGCCGAGGGAACAAACCGGAACGTGGATAGCGCATGATAAAATTCCAAGGCTCGCGCCTCATTTTTTTCACCCTCGTTCAAGGCCAGCCCCATGGCGACGCGCATCCAGAAAAATTGCGGCGTTTCAATGCACCGATCATTCTCATGCAACAAATACTGGTTACATAACACCTGCAAGCCGCCCATCGGGAAAAGCTCGTCCCGCTCCATGCGCAACCCCTCCGCCAGCCGATCCAGATCAAACGTCAATAATTCCGGTGTCAACAATCGCAGATAATCCCCTTCGTTGATGAAAAAATTAAAATGCCGCCGGTAAACCGCCTCGCGCTCCTCGTTGTCGCGCATTTCGGGCAGCGCCTGCCGATAAATTCCTTCCAACAAAAGCCGCTTCGGATCGGTCTGTGGTGCCACCA
Organism: uncultured Verrucomicrobiales bacterium; assembly: GCA_903927905.1. Taxonomy (GTDB): domain Bacteria; phylum Verrucomicrobiota; class Verrucomicrobiia; order Limisphaerales; family Palsa-1400; genus CAIYOY01. The sequence continues at coordinate 1,927 of CAIYOY010000377.1, forward strand.
CCGCCGGTTCAGCCTCCGCTTTCGTTTTTCGACCCTTCTTGGCCGCGCGCGCCCGCCGCCGGTCTTCGCGATAGAGTATATAACGCCGCACCACCGCCAAATGCCCATCCAACAGCAACTGCGTCTCCACCGCGTCCTGGATTTTTTCCACCTCCAGCTTCTCGCCCTTGACCGCTTCGCCCAAAACCCGCGTCACCACAGCCTCGGCCGTCTTCTTCACCGCCAACTGCGAGGCTTCCCGCAGTTTATCATCCGCCTTGACCCCTTCCACCGCCTTGAAAGCACTTTCGATGGCCAGATGAATGCGGGCTTCATTGAATTCCTCGGCGCGACCGTCGCGCTTGCGGACAACAAAAGATTTTCCGTGCAATGGATCCACTCCATGCAGGTCTAATTGGCCATCAGGCAAGTCAGTCATCATAGGACGGGTTATGGGTAACTGTGAGGTGGAAAGGCCCCACAGATGGTGTTCGGTGCTAAAAGTTACACTCGCAATAGTGGTAAAGCCCCCTTCTTGTCAACACTTTTTTACATGAATTTAAC
>CAIYOY010000378.1 GCA_903927905.1 uncultured Verrucomicrobiales bacterium
ACCTTTTGCCTGGCGAAGCTGCTGCGGGTCACAGACCCGCGCTCCGTCAAAATAGCCCAATACCAACAATCTCATCCCTGATCAGCGGGTTGGCTTTCCCTTCAATCCCTCCCGCAACCCATCCAACAAATCCGGGCGATCGCACAAAAACCGTCCGTCAAAAGTTTTGGTCAACGGATAATCCACCGCGTCCGAGCGATAAGCCGCCCATTCTTCATCCGTCACCCGCCAGTCACCGATGCGAAAACCGTAACAATCCACATGCCGAACACCCAATTTATGCGCCAGATGAATAACCGATAAGACCTGATTATCCTCAGGCAGTAGCAAGGGCGCCTTTCTCAAATCCGCATCCGCCGTCCAAAACGCAAACATCATTTCCTTATCTCCCCCCACTTGTTCACGCAACTGGCGGATGATGGTCTGGGTCCGGTTCGTCGCCTGTTTGAAGGAATCTCGATAATTCCAGGAGAAGGAAGCATAAGCGGCCACCGTGTCGAAAGGCCGCGCCACCCGGCCAAAGACCAACCCTGTCAAGTCGTCACACTTGACCGGACGCGAACTGCGGGCCGATTTCCGCTCTTTGCCCAGCACATAATCGCCGTCCTCCAAAATGATCTCGTGTTGCGGCGATGGATCCACCGCGCGAATAAAACCAACCGTGTCCCCGGCCCAATCCACCAGCCAATCGGTCCGGGCCGCGCACCAATCCTGCCAGGCGATGGTGTTCCTGGCCGTGATCTCGCGCGGTGGCCCGACTTGTTCCCACGCGGCATATTCTATGCCCCAGGCTTTGTTCAAATCGGTCAACGCAGGATATTTCTTTCTCAGCCAGATCCGAAATTGCACAAAATCGTAGGGCGAATAGCTGACAAAATCCCCGCGCTTCGATATTTTGTCGCCCATCAGCGACCCCACCGCGCCGGTGGAAAAACTGTCATCAAAGGCATAGCCCGCCAGCGCGGGATGATCGTGATACTCACCCGCCACGCCTTGAAGATAATTTTTCCACTGCGTCGCCCGCCATTGGCGATGAAATAAATTAAAGGTGAACAGCCGATTCCCTTCATTGTCCACCTGCATGAAATCCGCCTGGCGCGGTAACTTATTGTAACTCGGATGCCAGACCAGCAGATAACCCTTCAACCCATATTTCTGACACAGATCCAGTGCGCGCCGCGTATTTTCCTTCTGCGGCAAAACCGCCGCCGCATCCAATCCCCAGCACAAAATCACGTGCGTAAAACCGGTTTCCGCCATCAACTTAAAATCGTCTTCCCATTTTTCCCGCTCGATCGAATTCAGCCAATACCACGTGCTCAAGCGAACCGGTGCCGTGGACGCCGATTCCGCGCCAAAACAAAATGGCGCAAAACCGACCAGCACGGCCAGAATCGTCGGTAATAGTTTGCTGAGCATCGCTGAAGGCAAACGCCGAATACTCACCCAGTCAAGGCAAATGGAGGGGACAACCGAAAAAAGCGGCAGAGGGCTGGAAACTTGAACAACATGAGAGATGAACCGCTGCGCGGTTACGCACTGCAAAAGCTTCGCTATTTTTTACGCCCACCTTTAGTCACACTCGTGGTTGACTGCGGGAATGATTGGGTTAGGATTCAGGCCTGCGCAAAAAAGTCTCCTGCGGGTGCAGGATTTACCGGTTAACAGAGCGCGAAGAAGGTGGTTTAATTTCAATGTCGGGACGGGAAGATTATGCGGTGTGAATTTTGCAATAAAACGCTCCGATGGCGCGATCTGCGTTGTCCGAAGTGCGACCATAAAAACGGCCGCCAACTGGCGCTGCGGGCGGTGCTGATCATGATTGGGATGGTTTGCCTGTTTATTGTCGGGTTGGTCTGGTGGATGCGGCGGGGTTGATTTCGGTCCAAGGACGTTTGGCCACGGTTTTACGGCAATGACCTCGCCGTTGTTCCGAATCCTTGAGGAATTGCTACGGACCCGGTTTAATATTGGCACGATTTGAGACCGATTCGGAGGATTGGGGACCGGGAAAAGCTTGCGAGCCATCGAAGGGTGGCCTCGAGGTGAAGGGTTTGCCGAAAGCCCGGCATATCTCGGCGATTTCCTTTGGGTAAGCACCAATATCGTAAACAAAATGAAACCATTGATTACTGCGTATGCCACTGATGTGTATCTGTCTTTCCATTGGTATCTTTTCCTTTGACGAAGGCGGAAGCGCGTTGATCACCTTAATTAATCGAGTAAGCCGTGCCGGATCCGCTTCTTGCCGGTGGCCATGGTATCCGAACATGTCACACATCTGAACGCTAAATAGACTTCCATCTTTGAAACAGACTCCCCATTGGGGTATATCCTGAAAGACATCCAACCTAAATATTTCCATGTTCGTATCCCCAGACTTGAACCGGGTGTATAGTGCTTCCTGAGCTTGCACCAAATCTCTTCGGACAAAACTCGGCTCGCATTGTCCGAAAGCTCCAATATTCCCGTATTGGATGGCCAAGACGATACACAGGAAAACTGCTTTAAGAACATGTCTGTACATAAATTTCATCCAACTAGTAATACACATAACTGTTCGTGTATTACCGTTATATTGGGATTGGTTGGTCATAGAGCGAGGTTAAGGCGGAGCTTCCGGCCTGTAAAGCGTTTATGGATGGTCACTCAAAACCCTCATTTTCTTTGAATTCCTCCTCTCAAGCCCCTCTCCCATTTCCCCCACTGGCGATTTCCCCCAAACCGCGCTACTGTGGTGCTGACATGTTTATCACGGGACTCGGCACTGCCGCACCAGCACGACGTTATACGCAATTGGAATGTTTGCACGCCTTGCAACAATCCAAACAATTCCCCTCTTTAAATGCGCGTTCTCACGCAGTTTTGGAAAAAGTTCTCTCGGCCAAAAACGGCATCGCCACCCGTCACCTCGCCCTCGATCCGCTGAGTGAAGCGTTTGAACTTTCTCCCGATGTCCTGCAACGACGCTTCGCCCAACACGCTCCCGCTCTCGCCACGCAAGCCGCTGAACAAGCCCTCGTGGCCGCCGGAAAAAGTGTCGGCGAGATGGATGCCGTCATCGTCAACACCTGCACCGGCTACCTCTGTCCCGGTCTCAGCAGCTATGTGGCCGAACGTCTGAAAATGCGGCCCGATGCGTTGGGCCTCGACCTCGTTGGCCAAGGCTGCGGCGCGGCCATGCCCAACTTGCGCACCGCCCAGGGATTGCTTGACTCCGGCCAAAATCAAAACGTCCTCTGCGTCAGCGTGGAAATTTGCAGCGCGGCCCTCTATCTCGATGATGATCCCGGCGTCCTGATCAGCGCCTGCCTCTTCGGCGATGGCGCCGCCGCAGCGGTCGTTTCCCGGCAACCGCCGGATACCGGCCCGCGTGTTGAATGGAAAACAGCCGCTTCCCTCGTGGCTCCCGAAGACCGGGAACTCCTTCGCTTCGAGCACAGGAACGGCATGTTGCGCAATATTCTCTCGCCCGAAGTCCCGCGCCTCGCCGCCCGCCATGCCCGCACTGTTTTTGATCAGGTCTTAAAAGAAGCCGACGTCGAACACAGTCAAATCAATGGCTGGATCTGGCACGCCGGCGGGCGGGAAGTGCTTATCGCCCTGCAAAAAACGTTCGACCTGACCAAAGCCGATGTCCAATTCAGCGCCAATATCCTGCGCGACTACGGCAACATCAGCAGCCCCTTTGTCCTATTCGCCCTGAAAGAAGCGCTCGCCACTGGCGCGCCCAAAGGCCTTTGGTGGATGTCATCCTTCGGCGCCGGTTTTAGTTGTCACGGCGCATTACTCGAGGTTTCCGATGCAACGCGTGCTTGAACCAGAATGGCTGGACGACCTCTCGCCCGATGATCCCCGGGCCATCGCTTCCCGCCGCGACCTCCGCCGGTTGAATCGCATCATGGGCCACCCGCGCCTGTGGCGAAAAACTTTGACCGAACTTTTTCCCAATAACGGCCCGAATCGCCTCATCGAAATCGGCTCCGGTGATGGCAGCCTGCTGCTGGAAGTCGTTCGTTCCAACGGGTGGAACACCGAAGCCATTTTACTGGACCGTCACCCCGCCATCCTGCCAGAAACCAAAACCGCCCTCGCGCAATGCACCCGCCGCGTGGAAATCATTCCGGCTGATGTTTTCCAATGGCTCCCGAACGCTGAACCGGCGGATTGCATCATCGCCAATTTATTCCTCCATCATTTTCCAACGCTCGAACTGAAAAAACTTCTCCAACAGATCAGCGCCGTCACCAACACTTTCATCGCGGCCGAACCACGCCGTTATCGGCCTGCGCTCCTCTCCACTTATGCCATCGGCTTGATCGGCTGCAACGACGTCACCCGCCATGACGCTCCCATCAGTATCTGCGCCGGTTTTCGCGATCATGAATTATCCGACCTTTGGCCCGCCACCGGCTGGCAATTCCGTGAGTACACCACGTTCTTCAGCCATTGGTTCATCGCCCAAAAAAAGTGATACTGAAACCAATCACCATTGTCGGCGGCGGGTTGGCCGGATTGACCCTGGGCATCGCTCTGCGTCAGCGCGATGTCCCGGTCACCTTGCACGAAGCCGGGCGCTACCCGCGTCATCGCGTTTGCGGTGAATTCATCAGCGGCCACGGCCAGCAAGTCCTGCGCGACCTTGGCCTGGAAAAAAAGATTTACGAGGCGGGCGCAATCGAAGCCAAAACCGCCGCTTTCTTCACCACCAAGATTTCCGGTAAAAACTTCCAGCTTCCCAGCCCTGCTCTGTGCCTTTCCCGTTATCACCTCGATCATCTATTAGCCAAAGAATTTGTCCGCCTCGGCGGAGAATTGCGGGAACAGTCCCGTTACCAGGAAAATTTCACGGATGGAATAATCCGCGCCACCGGCCGCCGCACTCAGGCCAAAGAGGACGGCTGGCGCTGGTTCGGCCTGAAAGTCCACGCCCGCAACGTGACCCTGATGGCCGACCTCGAAATCCACCTCCAACCACAGGGTTACGTCGGCTTATGTCAATTAAACGGTGGCGAAACCAACATCTGCGGCCTCTTCCGCAGCCGTCAGCCGGTGCCTGATCTGGCCCAAACCTGGCGCGACTGGTTGCAAGGCGTTCCAGGTTCCGAACTGCACAGTCGCCTGGCCAAGTCCGATTTCATTACCGACACTTTCTGTTCCATCAGCGGCCTGTCCCTGTCCCCGCAACTCGCGATCTCCCATGAGGAGTGCAGCATCGGTGACGCCATCACCATGATTGCGCCGGTCACCGGCAACGGCATGTCCATGGCCTTTGAATCCGCCCATCTCGCCACCGGGCCGATGGCGGATTATAGCGCGGGAAAAATCACCTGGCAGGAAGCGTGGGAATCCGTCACCCGGCATTGTGACCAACATTTCTCCCGCCGCCTGCGCTGGTCCGCGCGGCTGCAAAAGCTGATGTTTCATCCGGGACTCGCTGGCGGTTTGATTCGAATCGGCTCATCTTGCCCCACGCTCTGGAACCGGCTCATCGCGCAAACGCGTTAGGCCAAATAACAAGAGACAAAGCCTCTCGGCTGTGTTAAATCTTGGTTAATTCCGAAAAAGTTTCTTTAGAGTCACAAGTATGAATTCGCTCAACGAAGGCGGCCTGGATTTCAGCGTGGCCCACGAATCGCTGAAGGCCACGTTGTTGACCTCTTTCCTCTCGGTCTGGGTCTTGATCGGGATCTTCGTTTACCTGAATTATTACACCAAACGCCGTTACTTCAGCATCTGGACCGCCGGGTGGCTCTTCTACGTCCTCTGGCTCACCTTAAGCATGATCGCCGCGCGTGGCGCGGAAAACCCCATCCTGACCATGACCAAACAATGGTCCCTGGCCGCCGTGGCGGTCTTTCTGATGTGGGGCAGCATCCGGTTCCTGGGCTTGGCTGTCCGCCAATCTGTGCTGGCTCTGTTCCTGGTCTTTCTCTTCGTTTGGAGTTATGTCGGCGTCTATCACCTGGGCAACCCGATGGAGGTTCAGATTCCGCTTTTTGCCCTGATCGGACTGGCCAGTGTCTTGACCGGCTGCATCTTTATTCCCTTTCGCAAAAAACGCGGTTACGTTGGCGCCACCCTGCTGGCCCTCGGCTTTTTCCTCTGGGGCGCGTACGTTTGCGCCTATCCCTTCATCGCTTCCTCTGAGTTGGTCACCGCTGGGTTTTTCATTTCAGCAGTCCTACAGCTATTCATCGGCGTGAGCATGATCGTATTGGTTTTGGAAGAAGTCCGCAGCACCAGCCAGACGGCCATCAGCAAAATGCGCACGATTCGCACGGAAAAATTCCAGTTGCGCGCCAAAATCGCCTCGACCGAAGAACGCTACCGCAGCCTCTTCGATCAGGCCAGCGAGGCAATCATCATCGTGGCCGGAAACGATTTGCATCTGCTGGAATTGAATGAAACCGCCGCCCGCATGTTGGGCATCAAACGATCCGATATCCACGACCAGTTTTTACCCGCCTTTTGCCAATTGAACCAGGTGAACGGAGCGCCGCCGAAAGATTCCGCCGAATGGGTCCAGCAAATCTGCCAGCAACGCCGCTTGAATCTCATCCAAAAAAACGGCGCCGCCGTGCTTTCCGAAGTGGATGGCGCCCCGGTGGATTACGAAGGGCAGCCCGCCTACCAATTTTTCTTTCGCGAAGTGACGGAACGCACCCGCTTGGAACAGCAGTTGCGCCAGTCCGAAAAACTTTCCGCCCTCGGCCAGATGATTTCCGGCGTGGCCCATGAATTGAACAACCCGCTGGCCGTGGTCAAGGGCTACCTCGATCTTATTCTGACCCATCACGAACTCAGTTCGCAAACTCGATCGGACCTCGACAAAGTCAGCCGCGAATGTAATCGCGCGATCAAGCTGGCGATGAATTTCTTGGCCTTTTCCCGCGACCAGCCGGCTCATCGCGAAATGGTCAGCCTCAACGAACTCATCCAGCGGGTCTCGGAACTCCGCCGCTTTGAAATCAATTCCGCCCAGGTGAAATTGGTTTTGAAACTCGCTCCTGATCTTCCTCTAACCTGCGCCGACCCCGATCAGATCCAGCAGTTGATCATCAATATTGTCAATAATAGCCTTCAGGCCATGGCCCATCATCCGCAGCCGCGCACATTAAAAATCACCACGGAAGTGACGGCGCAGGGTTTGTTGATGATCAAAATCGAGGACAGTGGACCGGGAGTCCCGCCGGATTTGGAAGCGCGGATTTTTGAGCCGTTTTTCACCACCAAAGCTGTCGGCACGGGCACCGGCCTGGGTTTGTCCATCGCCCACAGCATCATGTCCGATCATCGCGGGCGGATTTTTTATCAGACTTCCTCGCTGGGCGGCGCTGGTTTTGTTTTGGAAATTCCTGTGGTCACGGTGGCTTCAGACGCTCCTGTTCCGCAGGAAAATTTGCCTCAGAAACCTCAAGCCCAAAAAAACAAAGCCGCCAATATCCTGGTGGTGGATGATGAACAGGCCATCGCCGAATTGCTCTGCGAAATGTTGAATGTCATCGGCCATCATCCCGTTCTTTGCCTGAACCCCACCGAGGCCCTCGAATGGATCAAGAAGCGGGAATTTGACCTGATCCTTTCCGATTTCCGCATGCCGGTGATGAACGGTGAACAATTTTATCATAAGGTCAAGGAAAGCAATCCCGCCCTGGCGGCGCGCATGATTTTCCTGACCGGCGATGTCGTCAATGACGAGACGCAGGGCTTCCTTCAATCCACCGGCAATCCCCACTTGGGCAAACCGTTTCAATTGGCCAAGGTGGAAGAGGCGGTCAATGAAATATTGTCAAAGAAAGCAGCCCAAGCCGCACCGGTCTTTGCCTCGCCCGCCCATTAGAATTTTTCCACCGGCCAACGGGTGCATCATGCCATTGCTACGTAGCGCCGATTGTTAATCGGCAGGGGGGATAAATGTAGCAGCGTCAAGATGCGCTCCCGGCCAACCGGCCAACCGGCACTTAAGAATTTCCTTTTTTCAACGCAGCTTATGGGGCATCCTGCGGACATGGGACAACGCCGTGAAGCACGGGAACGCACCGTGCAATTTTTATTTCAACATGACATGAATCCGCTGGAGAACCTGGACGAAGCCCTCGACCAGTTCTGGAACTCCCAGCGGGCGCCCGCCATTGCCGAGGAGAAAGCCGGCGCCACCTGGGGCGAGAAGACGGAACTGCCCCCTCCCACCACCGAAGAAACTTCCACTCGCCTTTTCGCGGAAAAGTTGATCCGCGGCGTGGTCGAGCATCGGGACGAACTCGACGCTCAAATCAAAAAACATGCCGAAAATTGGGATCTGCCCCGCATCGCCGTGGTGGATCGGAATATTTTGCGTTTGGCCATTTTTGAAATGCTCCATCGCGAGGACATTCCGCCGGTGGTCAGCATCAACGAGGCGGTGGACATCGCCAAAAAGTTTTCCACCCAGGACAGCGGCAAATTTGTCAACGGCATCCTCGACCGGATCAAGGGCCAGTTAGTCCGCCCTGCGAGAGCGACCAAATGAGCCAAGCCTCCGAAAAAAGTTTTGCCGATCTGCATCTGCATACGAATTTTTCGGATGGCACTTTCACCCCGGAAGAATTGGCCGCGCGCGGGGCCAAAGTCGGACTGGCCGCCATGTCCCTGACCGATCACGACACGGTGGAAGGCGCCGAACGCATGGCCGCCGCCTGCCGCGAACATGGCATTGAATTCATTTCCGGCACCGAATTGACCGCTGAGCTGGAGCACACCGAACTTCATCTGCTCGGCTATTTCATTGACACACAAAATCCGAAACTGCTGGCCGAACTGAAAAAGTTCCAGGCCGTGCGGCAAAGTCGGATCCACGAAATGGTTGAGAAATTGAACAAGGTCAACATTCCGCTGAAAGCTGAGGCCGTTTTCGCCCTGGCCAATTGCCGTTCGCCCGGCCGCCCGCACGTTGGTCGCGCTTTGGTTGAAGCCGGTTATTGCAAAAATCTCGATGAAGCCTTCGACCGTTTTTTGAAAAGGCATCGCCCGGCTTTCGTGCCGAAACACAAAATTTCCGCGCGTGACGCCATTGGACTGATTCACGGAGCGGGTGGTTTGGCCGTCCTGGCCCATCCCGGCTTGAACCGGAACGATGCCATGATTCCTCCGCTGGTGGACCAGGGTTTGGACGGCATCGAATGTTTTCATACCAAGCATACCCCGGCCGCTTCCGAACGTTATCTGGCCATCGCCGCGCGTCATAATCTGCTGGTCACCGGCGGTTCCGACTGCCACGGCTTCAGCAAAGGAAAACCGTTGATCGGCACGGTGAAATTAGCCGGTCAATATCTCAACAAACTCAAAGACGCGCATCGCGCCAAGTCTTCCAATCCGCAATCTGCAATAGCACCGCGAGCGGTGCAGGAACCAACCGTACTGACTGCAAATCCGCAATAGAAAATGGGCTTATTTCAGAAATTCAAGGAGGGTCTGCAAAAGACCCAGCAAAAATTGGCGCACGAAATCAAGCGCATCGTCACCGCTTCACCCAAACTGACCGGTTCCTCCATGGAGGATCTGGAAGCTGCCTTGATCGGCGCAGATCTCGGCTCGGCCGTCACCGCGCAAATCATCACCGCTGTCAAACAAGCCTACGAGACACAGGGACGCGCCGGGCTGGATGTCTTTTCCATCGCCCGTCGTGAGGTGGAAAAAAGCCTTTCTTCCGTCCCGGCCGAATTGAAACGCGCCTCTTCCGGCTTGACCGTGATCTCCGTGGTGGGCGTCAACGGCACGGGCAAAACCACAACCTCCGCCAAACTGGCTTACCTCGTCCAAGGCAAAGGCGATTCCGCGATGCTGGGTGCCTGCGACACCTTTCGCGCCGCCGCCGTTGAACAACTCAAGCTCTGGGGTGAACGTTTAAAAGTTCCGGTCATCGCCGGTTCCCACGGGGCCGATCCTGCTTCCGTGGCGCACGACGCCATCACCGCCGCGCTGGCCCGGAACGCCAAGTATCTTTTTATTGACACTGCCGGACGCCTCCACACCAAGCACAATCTCATGCAGGAATTGCAAAAAGTTCATCGTGTCATGGATAAAAAACTCCCCGGCGCGCCGCATGAAACCTTGCTCGTGCTCGACGCCACCACCGGGATGAACGCCTTGACCCAAGCGCGCGAATTCCACAAAGCCGTCCCCCTCACCGGTCTCGTCGTGACCAAGCTCGACGGCACCAGCAAAGGCGGCATGGTCGTCGCGATCCAAAAGGAATTGGGATTGCCGATAAAATTCATTGGCCTGGGCGAAAAAGCGGAAGACTTGCAACCCTTCGATGCGAAACAATTCGCCGAAGCGTTGTTTGGTTAATTGACCCGGAGCGCCGTTTATCGCGGTTTTGTTCCCGGCTCCTGATCAAGCATCGCGCTTTTACGCATCGCCTCAGGGACCTCACACCCAGCTTCCTCCAGCATCTTGATCGCACACGTCGGGCACACCCCATGCGAGAACGAAGCCAGCGTCCGCTGCATGATATAGATTTCCACCTGATTCCAATAACCGGAGTCGTCGCGGATTTTCTTGCAACCGGCGCAGATCGGCAACATGCCGCTCAACTTTTTCACTTCGGCCAGAGAGCGGGTCAATTCCCGGTTAGAGTCTTCCAGCTTGGCGTTGAGCGAAGCCAGTTGTTGATTGCTTTCAGCCAACTGCACTTGGGCCTGATGGACCTTGGAATGATAACGGATGCGGGCCAGCAATTCGATCTTGTCCGGGAGTTTGACGATGTAATCATTTGCGCCGACCTCAAAAGCGCGGGCCTTGATGACTGGTTCTTCCTTGGTGGAAAGGACGATGATGGGGGTTTCCCGGGTCGAGGGATTGGCGCGAAATTGTTCCACCACGGTCAAGCCGTCAATGCCCGGCAGCACCAGATCCTGCAAAATAACAGACGGCAGAATGGCATTGGCCATTTCAATCGCTTTGGCTGCATCAGAACAATAGTGAAATTCCAGATTGGCCTCGCCGCCAAGACAACGGCGGATGGCTTCGGCGACCATCGCCTGATCATCCACCAGAAGAACTTTGCTGCGGCCAATGTGGTTGCCTTCATTCATTAATACACACTAGTCTTTCTTGCGAGTGTAAGTCACCAGATAAAGCATCGTCCCCGCCACGCTCTTGAACTCTGCCGGACGTTTCACCCCGGAAAGATCGTAGCAAATGCACAGCATGTCGCCCTTAACCTCATAAATCGCCGGGAAAGTCTTGCCCGCATTCGGACCTTCTGTGCCGATCACGGTCATGCCCTTGGGCCGGCTCGTGGCCTCAATGGTATAAGTTCCCTTGTCCGGGTGCCCGTCAGACACCACATCATACTTCCCGTCCTTCAGTTTGAGATTGATGCCTTTCAACACAACTTCGGGCATGGGCTTCCCGCCCAATACTCCCTTGACCGGCACCCAACTGCCTTGAATGGCCTTGGCATCATCAACCGGGTCAGCCGCAATTACCGTCAGTGATGCGGCAACGATGAGGCAAATATAAAACATGTGTTTCATAATAAGTGGTGTTGTTAAAGAATGGCTAACCTTGGCCATTCCCCATCCAGCTTTCAAGTGAAATTGCTCAGATGGTTTTCGCCATTTTTCCTGGAAAAATTCAGTCGTCCCTGCGGGACTTTGGGTTTTGACCACGCCTACCCGGCAATAAATTGCCGGGCTATTGTCAAGGATCCCTCCGGGATCAAGAATGGAACTGCGGCGGCCAGGTGAATTTTTGATACGCCTGTCCGAACTTCCTCCCAAACGGTTATTGCAGCCTCTGCCGTATATTTCTACCATGCCCGCCGATAGCCTGATGAATTCAGACGTGAAATATCTTCGCCAGACCCTGCGCCTTGCCTGGCGCGGCGAAGGCCGCACTTCGCCCAACCCCATGGTTGGAGCCGTCCTGGTCAAAAACGGGAAAATCATCGGCCAAGGCTGGCATCATCAGGCGGGCAAACCTCATGCTGAAATTGAAGCCTTACGCGACGCTGAACGAAAAGGGCACACCGCAAGCGGGGCCACCCTGTATGTCTCCCTGGAACCTTGTTCCACCCATGGTCGCACCCCGCCTTGCACCGACGCCGTCATCGCCGCTGGAGTCAAACGCATTGTCATCGCCGCTCAGGACCCAAATCCGGCGCACGCCGGTCGAGGGTTGAAAATCCTTCGACGCGCCGGACTCAAAGTCACCGCCGGACTCCTCGCCGAAGAAGCGACCGACTTGAACGAAGCATTCAATCACTGGATCGTCCATCGCACTCCGTTTGTCACCGTCAAAGCCGCCATGTCGCTCGACGGGAAAATTGCCACCGTCACCGGCGAATCCAAATGGATCACCGGGGAAAAGGCCCGGGCTTACGGCATGAAATTACGGACCAGGGCTGATGCGATTCTCGTTGGAGTCAATACCGTGGTGAAGGACAATCCTCGCTTAACGATTCGAGATTTAAAATTTAAAGGTAAACGGTTGCGCCGAATCATCCTCGATCCCACGGCGAGGACCCCACTTAAATCCCATGTCATTGCCGATGATCATTTTGGTCTGACCACCGTAGTCGCGACTAAAGCAGCTCCAATAAAGCGCCTTATCGCACTGCGGGAACACGTCAATGTCGTGGTGACCCCGACACTCCAGGGCAAAATCAATCTGCGCTGGCTCTTGAAAAAATTGGGTCACGAAAATGTCACCAATCTCCTGGTCGAAGGTGGTGGCGAAACGAACGCTTCGTTCCTCTTGGCTGGGTTGGCCCAGCGCATCGCCTTTTTTTATGCGCCGGTGATCATCGGCGGACGCACTGCGCCCAAAGGCGTGGCGGGGGACGGTATCGCCAAGCTGGCGGATAAAATTGAACTGGACGACGCGAACTGGACGCGGCTGGGCCCGGATTTATTGCTGACAGCTAGGATTTTAAAAAGCAGGATTAACAGAAGGTAACAAAGGGAACGAAGAAAACATGAATGAAGATTTATTGGCGGTCCTAATTTGACGCAACCCCGTTGGGGTTGATGAATTTGTCTGCACGAGAACCCAGGGTAGCGCGAAGTGCGCAACCCTGGGCTAAATGACACAATCCCGTTGGGATTGGGAAATTAGGACACTACCGTTTTTTTCTTCGTTCCCTTTGTTTTCTTCTGTTCAATTAATTTATGTTCACCGGAATCATTGAAGAAACAGGTCGAGTGGAGAGCATCAAGCCCGCCGCCGATGCCATTGCTCTGACCGTGCGGGCGCGGCTCTGCGCGCGCGGCTTGAAGATTGGCGACAGCCTCGCCATCAACGGCTGCTGCCTCACCGTCGAAAAAATTTCTCCGAAGGGTCGGGATAAATTGATCAAATTTTCCCTGCTCAAAGAAACGTGGAATGTCACCAGCCTGCATCAGACCACGGTCGGCGCCTTGGTCAACCTCGAACGCGCCCTCCGCGCCGGTGATCGCTTCGGCGGCCACTTCGTCACCGGTCACGTGGATATCACCGGAAAAATATCGCGCTGGGAAAAGTCCGGCAAAGATTTCGTCCTCGATATCGGCGTCCCATCAAAATTTTTACGTTACGTCGTGGCCAAAGGTTCCATCGCCGTGGACGGCATCAGCCTGACCGTCGCCGCCGTGCGCGCCAAAAGTTTTCGTTGTTGGATTATTCCCCACACCCGCAAAGTCACCGCCTTGCAGGAGCGCCGCGCCGGCGACCAGGTAAATCTTGAAGCCGACCTGCTGGGCAAATACGCCGAGCGCTTTCTCACCGCGAAAAAGTAGCTTTAAAACCGCTGTCGGATTTATTGGTGAACTTGCTGCTCTTTTCCTGCACCGCAATATCACGCACCCGCACTGCTTTGATGGCCATCTGTTTTCTCTGGGCATCGGTGAAAAAATATTCATCGGTGTCCTTATGCAACACCGGCTTGCTCACGCCTTTCAGCGTCATTCCGTTGGTGGTGGTGATGTCATAACGATTGGCGCAACCGGCCAGCAAAACGACTGCGGCCAACAATGAAAAATATGTTTTCATGGCTTTATTTTTCTCCTTAAACGATTGCCCGATTAAATCCCGCAAATCCCCTTTTCGCAAGCCAACTTTTTTCTGCACCATTGCGCCCACTCAACGTTGCGCAATCACCACAACATGTTTTATTCCAATTACTTATGATGAAATAAAACACTCAAAACCCCATCATGCAGTATAACGTCATTGCGTGATACCGCTGTTCCGAAAAAATTGTATGATATTGCTGTCTTTAGGACACTTTTGGCGCCGAACCGATCCTTCGGTACCAATTCGATCCCGTGCAGACATAAGGTTTTGGGTTTCCTGTGTTTGCACGGGTCATTTTTTTCCAAGACGGATTCCCTGCTTCACTGTCGCCCCTTCGGCAAGGCCACATCCTGACCAAATAATGTTGCAGATCAGGCAAAAATAGGGGTGTGGTTCACGGGTCAGTGCGCTACATTGTCACCAGAGACAAACTCATGAGTGACGACAGCCAAATTCAGATTGCCAAACCCGCCGAAGCTGCGGAAATGGCTTCGACTGGTTTTCTGTCCTGGATGACGCTGTCCAAGCACAAAGGTCAAACGCACCACCGGATTGAAATCAGCCTGCGCGACCTGAATCAACTTTTCAATTCCATGGATCCCTCGCCCTTCCACGAAAGAGACCTGGACCATGATGCGGAGGAATTCATGGAAAGCTGGGTTTCGGAGTATCATCGGGATGAGCCCGTCAGCCTGGTGATTCATGTCCAAAAGTTTCCCGAGGATCCGGGCGCAGCCAAGGTGGTGGAGCAGGGAATTCATCATTACTTCGATTATCGCGCCCGGCTTAATTATCTGGAATTCAAGCGCCTGATGAAGCAAGGCCGTCTGAGTTTGATCATTGGCCTGGTGTTTCTGGGAGTCTGCCTGGCGACGGTGCGGTTTGTCACGCAACTGGGCCATGGAACCGCCTTTGCGCTGATGGAACAAAGCCTCCTCATCGCCGGGACGGTGGCCATGTGGCGACCCATGGAAATCTATCTCTATGAATGGTGGCCGTTGCGCCGCCGCGGGCAGATTTTGAAAAAAATGAGCAAAATGCGGGTGGAAATCCGCCGGGCAAAAGTTCCGAATTGATCGCATTCATCACTTTTCCATGAGAGCAAATCATTTTATGAAAAAAAATTCCACCACCCATCCTTTTCTGGAAAGCCTGCCCTCCGAACACTTGAAGACCTTGCAGGAAGTTTCGATGTACGCCCAATTTGAACCCGGCGAAGTCATTTTTCGCGAAGGCGAACCGGCCGATCGCTTTTACTTGATTCATACCGGCGAGGTGGAATTGGAGGCCGACCGGGAAAACGACTCGTTGGTTTCCATTCAAAAACTCCATGCGGGCGAGGTGCTGGGGTGGTCGTGGCTTTATCCGCCTTACGTCTGGCATTTTCACGCCCGGGCGACGCGCCGGACCACGGCCACCGTTTATGACGGAGCCAAACTGCGGGCGCAATGCGATAAAAATCCGGCCTTTGGCTACGAAGTGATGAAACGCATTTCCCAACTCGTGGTCGAACGCCTTCAAACCACTCGCGACCACCTGTTCCATCATACGCCAAAAACCAAAGATCCGGGCTGATTTCCCTTGTCGGGTAGTGGGCTACTTTGAAGAATGGAGCATACTTCAGTGGGGCCGGAGCGCGGGTCTGTGGCACAGTGCCAAGACATCGCTTACAGCTTAGCGCCAAGACATG